>VGFC01000045.1 GCA_016869045.1 Armatimonadota bacterium | reverse complement strand
GCCGACGATCAGCACCGGCTCCGTCTCGGTCTCGAAGACCTGCGCGAGGAGCCGGATCGTCTCGTCATGCTCGGCCAGCCACTCCTCGCCATAGTGCGCGACGGCAGGCTGCGCCAGGGCCTCAAGCACCTCCGGCGCAAGCTCCGTCGGGCCGGGGATCATCAGGCGCGGGATCGGCGGAGGCATGGGGCACACCACCTATTCGTGGGTGAGCAACGGCCGGAAGAGGCGCGCGCGGAGAGCCGGTTCGCGCAACAGCATGGCCTGCAGGAACATCCAGCTGTAGACGAGATGGCCCTCGTAGCCGCACGTGTTGCCCTGCCAGTCGAAGAACTCGGCGCCATCCGGGTAGCGGTTCACGACGCCGTTCTGGAAGCCGCCGCCGTTTGGGAAGACGCCCTCGGCCTGGCGCTTCAGCATCGCGTCGAGCACCTTGTCGGCGCGCTCGCGGTCGCCGGCCATGGTGTTCGCGAGCAGGAAGAAGTACGCGTTCGAGACGCAGCACCCGCCGTTGAGGTACTTGCCGAAGGTGTCCGATCCGTCCTCCTTCTTCCCGCCCCACTCGCCGAGCTGGTCATCGCGGGGCACCGGGCGGACGTTGAGCGGCACGCCGAGGTCGAACCGCGCGAAGCCGCTGCGCTCAAGCTCCGCCCAGTACGCGTCGAGCATCCGGCGACCGTCCGCGGGCTCGATGAGGCCGTAGATGATCGCGACATCGGTGACCACGTCGGAGTAGACCTCGTGCAGGAAGCCGTCCTCGCTGCGCCACCAGCCGAGCCAACCGGTCTCGGGGTTGTAGAAGGTCTCGCGGTAGATCGCCTTGATGCGATCCGCCCGCTCGGCATAGCGCGCCTGCTGCTCGGTGCGGTCGAGCTGCTTCTCCAGGTCCGCCAGGCAGCGGAAGGCGCGGTAGGCGAGGGCATTCACGTACGCGTTCTTGTGGCCGCTGCTGTACGTGTCCCAGGCGGTGTCGCCGAAGGTGTGCGTTCCGCGATTCCCGGATTGAGGGGACTCGAGGAGCCCGTCTCCGTCCACGTCGCGGCCCTCGAGGTAGCGGGCCACGAACTCCAGCCGCTCGATCTGCGCCTGCAGCCAGGTCGTGTCGCGGCTCGCCTCGACATAGCACCATGCGCCGACCAGGACGGACGGGTTGGCATCCATCATCGGTGAGCCCGGGCCGGTTTCGACGTAGTCGATCAGCCCATCCGGCTGGATGGCGTCGTACATCCAGAACTCCAGCGTTCGGCGCAGGAGCGGGGAGAGCGGCACACCCGGCGCGGCCTCGGGGATGAGCAGGACCTGGTCGCCCAGCCAGAAGACCGTGGAGCTGACCGGGTTGCTGATGACGTTGTTCGCCCAGACCCCGGCGCCCTGCGGTTGGGCGTTCACCTGCAGGAAGTTGAGCCATCCCCGGCGACCGGCGGCCCAGCGGGCGGTGTCGTGGAAGCCCTCAGGCATCGGCAGGCGGACGGGCGCGAACTCCAGCGTGAGCCCCTCGGCATCCGGCGCCGGCAGCTCGAAGGTCACATCGACCCACTGCTCCGCGCGGTTGCCCAGCAGGCGGCAGCCAAGGTTCGGCCGGCGGGGGCAGGTTACGAGCATCTGGCCGAGGTCCGGCGCGCTGATCACGGCCGGTAGACGAAAGCTGCCACCCTCGCCCCAGTCGCCGCTGAGGACGGTCGTTGCGCACAGGCGCGGGTCGAAGGGGAAGGTCAGCTCCAGCCCTTCGACTCCGCCCTCCTCGCCGCCCGATTGGGCGAAGCGCAGCGTCAGGTTCCCGCCCTCGGTCTGCAGGTCCCAGAGCAGCGACGTCGCGGACGTCAGGGGGAACTCATAGGCCATGCCCTTGCGTCCGACTGGCTGCCCGCGCACCGGGAACTCGGCCACGCTCCGCCAGGTGTCGCCCTGCTTCACTCGCAGCGCCAGCGGCGCCCGCAGCAGGTTGTGCTTCGCACGATCGCCGCCCTCGGTGTCCCAGCCGAGGTGGGTGACGAGGGCCTGATCGCTCACCGCCTCCATCCGTACCATCGCCCGCCCTCCCTTCCGCGGCGGCCTGGTGTCGCCCAGCGCGATCAGCCGCCGTTTGGGCATTGGGCCATAGGCAAACAGCAGGCCCACCGGTCCGCGCACCTCCGGCCCTTCGATGTGAAGCATGTGCTTCCTCGTGGTGAGCGACCACGCATCCACGGTGTTGCCGTGCCAACTGGAGCAGTACAGGGCGCCGTCGGGGCCGATCGCGAGCCACAGGGGAGTGTCGAGCACACCCTCGCCGCCGGCCCAGACCTCATTCGTCTGACCGTCGAAGAGGCGGATCGTGTTGTCGCTGCCGCTCCAGAAGACCCGCCCCTCCCCGTCGATCGCCACGCCCCAGGGAGCGAAGCCCGGAAGCGTCGTCAGCGCGCCCGCCGGCTCACCTGTCTCCGCGTCGAACCGCAGGATCGAGTTGCTCTTGAAGTCTGCGGCATAGAGGTAGCGCTCGTCGAAGGCGATCTGGGTCACGGAGGTCGTGCTGACGGAGGCGAAGTCCCGCTTCCAGGCCCCGGTGGCCGCGTCGTACCGGATGATCTTCCCGTTGTCGCAGCCGACGACGAACAGGTCGCCGTTGTGGAACGCCAGCCCATTGGCGCGCAGGAGGAATCCGTCGGCGCCGGGCGGGTAGGCGACGAGTTCCCTCACGAACGCGCCCGCGTCCCCGTCGTAGCACAGCACCTTCCCCGGGCCGTTGAGGGCGCCGGTGGAGACGTACAGCTGGCCGTCACTTCCCCAGGCCAGGCCGGCCGGGTTGGGGATCCCGTAGATGAACGTGCCGCGCCATCGGCCGGTCTTGCAGTCGTATCGCTCAACCCGACCGGAGCCGCTCATGGCGACCAGGATATCGGGCGTCTGAGCCGCCGCGAGGACTGGGAGGGCGAGACAGGCCAGCGCGCGAGCGAGGCGATGGATGCTCACGGTTCCACTCCGGGCGAGGGCGCTCGGCAGCCTTCGGCAGGGGGGAAATGCGCGCTGTGGGTCTCACGCACCTCCGTTGGTGCGTGCGGGGCCGGTGGCGAAGCGGCGGCCTTCGAGGCTGAGGGCGCTCAGGTCGCCGATGATGGACTCGATCCCGAGGATCGTGCAGGAGAGGGGGTCCTTGGCGACGGTGGTGGGGATGCCCAGATGGTGACTGACCAGCTCGGGGAAGCCCCGGAGCAGCGCGGAGCCCCCGGTCAGGGTGATTCCGGTCCTGCCGACCTCGGCGCGCTGTTTGGGGGGCAGCTCATCGACCACCCAGGCGATCTCGCTGACGATCGGCATGACCGCCTTCAGGAGGAGCTCCGACGCCCCCTGGACGACGATGGCGAGGGGCTCTGAGCCCCCATTCTCCGTTGAGGTGGCGCCGTTCACGGTGACCTTGTCCTGCCCGAGGTCGGGGTGCACGGAGCCGACGCGGATCTTCACTTCTTCGGCGGAGGAGGAGTCCACGCGGACGCCCTGAGAGCGCCGGATCGCGCGGACGACGACCTCGTCGATGTCCTCGCCGCCATAGCGCAGGGTCGTGCCAGCGGTCACGGTGCCCAGGCTGATGACGCCGATGTCGGTGGCTCCCGCGCCCACATCCACCACGAGGTGGCTCTCGACCCCCGAGACGGGCAGCCGCGCGCCGACCGCCGCCGCCAGCACTTTGGGCACCACGTGCGTGGACCCCGCGCCCGCCGCGCGGAGGCACGTGGTCAGCGCGTTCCTCTGTACACCGGTCGTGTGGAAGGGCGCGGCGACGACGACTGCCGGGCTGAACAACAGGGGCTTGCGGCCGAGGGCCTGGCGGATGAAGTGGCGGACGAGGTCTACGCCGGCGTCGAAGTCGGCAAGCGCCCCGCGCCGGACCGGGCGGACGACTTCCACCCCCGGCACCTGCCGCTCGAGCATGCGCCGCGCCTCGGTGCCGTAGCAGACCGGTCGCCGGCGTCCGGCGTGGAACGCTACGGCCGTGGCTTCACGCACGACCACCCCCGCTCCCTTGACGCACACGTGCGTGTTCGCCGTACCGAGATCGATACCGATCTCCTCGGTCCACGGGAACAGCATGATTGACGAGCGCCCCTATTGACCAAAACGCGGCCCCCCGGGGCCGCGTCGTATGCTGCACCAAACAGGATACCACAATCCGCCCGGAGAATCAACTTCAGCCAAGAAGGGATTGGGCAGGCCGGGGCGAATTCTCCTGTCCGCACCACCGTGTAGGACAGGCAATCCTGCCTGTCCACACCGAGCGAGGGTTCCGTCGAGAGGGGTCCGACCGTGGACCCCGACCGGCAGCTGTCTTGCCGTCTCCGAGGAGCGGACCAGTGGACGAGAAAGTGCGCAGGACCATCACGTGGATCATCGTGGCGGCGCTGATTGCGGTCATTGCGATCTTCGGCTATGCGCGGAAGACGGAGCTGGACCGCATGGCCAACCGAATCGCGAACGGTTCGCCGGCCGAGCAGCTTGCCTCCGCCCAGCGGCTCGTGCACAAGCAGAAGCTGGTGGAAGGCCTGGAGGATGAGCCGCGCTGGGTGCAGGAGCAGGCCGCGCTGGCCCTCGCCCGTCTGGGAACCTACGAGGCGCTCTGGGAGGCGGCCGGCGCCATTGGCGTGCTGGATGACCCGCCGCAGGCGCGCATCAAGGAAGCCGTCCGCAAGCATGGCGAGACGGCGATGGACCTGCTGATCGAGGGCATCCAGGACAAGGACGGCAACCGGCGCGGGACCTTCGCCGGGCCGCTCGGCCAGATCGGCGAGCCCGCGATCGACCCTCTCGCCGATCTGATGGATGCGTGGGACCAGTACGTGCGCGACATCGTCCGCGACCAGCTCAAGGCCATCCTGCTGGCCCGCGATACGGCCCACAAGAACGCCCAGACCCTGGTGGACACGCGCACAACAAGGCTCACGGCCTTCGAGAAGCGCGCGAAGACGCCGCCCCCTGGGGACACCGAGGACTATGCGAAGCTGGCCCAGGAGGAACGCGACAAGCTCACCGAGGCCGAGGCCGACCTCGCCGAGACGCCCTCCAAGCTCATCGTCGATCAGCTGCTCATCGACATCATCAAGCAGCCCCCGCCCTCGGCCGACCAGAAGCAGGAGGTCGCCGAGTACCTCCGGCGCGTGGCGACGGCCAAGGCAACCCTGACGGCGACGGCCGGACCGATGATCCAGGTGGTCATCGACCAACTCCTAACGGCTACCGAGGCCGACACGCGGGCCACGGGCTGTGAGCTTCTCGGGGCGATGGGCCAGCAGACGTACACCGTGACCGGAGACGTGGTCGGCGCGCCCGCTGCCGAAGCTGTGGCGCAGCCGATGGTGAAGCCCCTCCTCGCGCGTCTGCAGACCGATCCGGAGTGGACCGTCCGGCGCAAGGCAGCCGTCGCCCTGGGGCGGCTGCAACTCGTGTCGATGAACGAGGGGGCCACCAAGCCTCTGATCGCGGCGCTGGCCAACCCCCGCCCCGACGTGAAGGCCGCGGCTGCTCAGGCCCTCGGCATGATCTCGGCCGCCCGGTCCTTCGACACGGCCGCGCTGAAGTGGACCGACACGGGGCCGAACGACGCGGCCAAGGCCGCGGCGGCGCCCCTGGCGACGACGTTGCGCCAGAACCGCGCCGGGGCGGCCAAGGAGCTGGCCGTGGCCCTCCAGAAGGTGGGCCCGCCGGCGCTCCCATATCTGCTGCCCGCTCTCGACCATCCCGAAGTCGAGGTGCGCCTGCTGACGACGGAGACGATTGCCGCCATCGGTACGGACGCGGCGGTCCGGCCCTTGGCCCAGAAGTCCCTCAAGGACCCTGAGGTGGCCGTCAGACAGACCGCCGCGGATGCGCTGCGGGAGTTGGCCACGCCGGCGGTCGTTTCCGACCTGGTCGCGGCTCTGGGCGACAGCGACTGGAAGGTCTACTACGCCGCCAAGGATGCGCTTGCCCGTTTGGGGCCTGCGGCCGTCCCTGCGCTCGTACAGGCCCTGCGCAGCAACAACGCCCGCATTGCCTACACAGCCGAGCAGGCCCTGACGGCCGTTGGCCAACCGGCCGTGCCCTCGTTGATCGCGGGCCTGTCGAGCGGCGATCCGCAGACGCTCAAGTGGGTGCCCATCGCGCTGGGTGACATCGGCTACGACGCCGTCCGACCGGCCGCCCAAGTACTGAAGTCCCATACGTCCCCCACCACGCGAGCTGCGGCGGCCAGGGCTCTGGGTGGCACCGGCTATGCGGATGCCGTCCAGCCTCTGGTTGCCGCCGCCAAGGACCCGGCTCCGCAGGTCCGCATCGCGGTCGCCTCGGCGCTCGTGCAACTCGGTGATGCCCGGGCCACCCCGACCCTGATTGCGCTGCTGCAGGACAATGATCGCCAGGTCCGGGCGCCGGTCATGGACCGGCTCTTCGAGTGGTACGACCCGCCCGCGATCCCTGCGCTGGTCAAGCTGCTGGACGCGTCGGACGTGGACGTACAGCGCCGCGCCGCCATCCTGCTCGCCGAGCACGTCGGCGGCCAGGAGGAACTGAGGGCGGCGGTTGCCAGTGCGACGACCGCCGGTGAGGCGCACAACGTCCCCCAGCGCCAGATGAACGACATCGCGAAGTGGCAGGACCAGTTGATCGGGGGGCGAAACCCCGGAGCACAAGCCAACCTGCAGCGCCGCGCCGACGGCCAGGACCCGGGCCTCTGCTATGCGGCGACCGCCGCGATGGCGACCGTCGCCCGCCGGACGAAGGTGAAGGAGAACGCCGACTGGGCGGTCGGCGAGTTGGGGAAGAAGCTGGATGCCGAGGGCAAGGAGCTGCAGCAGACCGCCGCCGTCGCCGTGGCGCGCGCGAAGGTGCCGGGCGTGGTGGAGGCGGCGGTGAAGGACCCGACGGTCCAGGCCGACGTTCGCCGCGAGTCCACCAAGGCGCTCGGCCTGCTGGGGACCGCCTCATCGGTGCCCGTGCTCATCCCGCTGTGCGAGGCCGGCGGCACGGACGCCGTGCTGGCCTCCGACGCCATCGGCAAGATCGGCCGCCGACTCAGCGAGGAGAGCGAAGGCAAGTCCCCGCAGGCCATGGACGCAGCCAAGACGCTCCTCACGCTGGCCCGGGCGGAGAAGGACCCGACGATGAGGGCGACACTGGGTCTGTGCGCCGCCGAGATCGGCGAGGCGGCCGTGCTCCCCGCCATCGACTTCCTGAAAGAGGCGAAGGACGACGAGCGGCCCTTTGCGGCGGCCATCCTGGGCAAGCTGGGCAACGTGGCTGTCGATCCGTACCTGCTGCGGGCGCGCAACAAGGTGCGGGGCGAGGCCGGTCAGGAGGCGGTGAGCCAGTGGTTCGCGGTTGCCTTGTGGACGACGGGCGACAAGATGGCGCGGGACTACTGCCAGGCGCTGCCCGCGGAAGAGAAGCCGGCGCAGGAGAAGCTGGACGCGGCTCAGGCGGAACTCGAGAAGTTGCTGGACGTCATGTGAGACCGGCCTGCCTTCGGCCTGACGGCGGCCGGAGCGGAATGGAGAGCAAGGCTCTATGCGGCCACGGACCTACATCATCATCGGCATCATCCTCGTGCTGATCGCCGGGGGCGTCATTGCTGCGGAGATCCAACGCGCGCGCAAGACCCGCGAGCTGCTCGCCGACCTCGGCACCGACGCCTCCGACGTGGCCAAGGACACGATGGAGGAACTCCGCAAGCGCGGCGGTCACATCCAGGATGACCTCATCCAGCGGACCCGCAGCCCGCGACGCAAGGAGCGGATGCGGGCCGCGCTGCTGCTCGGGGACGTCGGCTCCGAGAAGTCGGGCCCGGCACTCGTCGTGCTGTTGCAGGATGAGTGGGTCCCCGTCCGCCGCGCCGCCGTGTGGGCGTTGGGGAGGGTCGGCTATCCGGCGGCGGTCAGCGACCTCTTGGCGGTCGTCAAGGACGAAGAAGCCGAGATGGACACTCGCTGCCTCGCGGTGCAGTCCCTCTCGCTCTTGTGCATGAAGGGCCTCGAGCCCACCGACCGCAAGCTGTGCATCCCGGCGATGACTGACATCCTCAAGCGCCGTCCGGCGATGACCGAGAAGGCGCTGAAGGCGATCACCAAGCGCCTCGCCGATCAGAAGAAGGCGAAGGACGAACTGAAGGAGAGACAGCGCACCGGAAAGCCGAAGGAAAAGAAGAAAGAGGAACCGGCCGAGGAGCCGGCGGAGACCAAGGCCGGGGAAGACACGATCCCGGAGGAGCCCGTCCCCGCGGATAGCGAGATCGAGCTGCGCGGGCAGGCCGTGCTGCTCCTCGGGATGACAGGCGCTGACGAGGCCCTCCAGCCGTTGCTCGAATCCACCCGCGAGGACGTCGAGCCGGCCGCGCTTGTCCGCCAGTACGCCTGCATGGCCATCGCGGACATGCCAGAGGTGCCGCGCGAGCCGAGCGCTGCGCGTGAGACCGCCATGCGTCTGCAGCGGGCCCTGGACGACGGCGACACCACCGTCCGCATGTTCGCGGCCCGCGCGCTGGCCCGGCATCCGGACTTCGGGGACGAGCAGAACCTGCTGGACGAAGCCCTGAACGCAAAGCTCGCCGAGATGGCGCAGGAGTTGACGGACCTCGGCGAGGCCGGCTACTGGGTCCGCGAGGCGGCGCGCACGGCCTGCAACGCACGCCACCTACCCTACGAGAAGACTGAGACCGCCAAGGACGAGGCGACACCGGCGACGACCCCCGCCGGCGTCGGCGGCACCGGAGGCAACTGAATGTCGATCCGTGGCGCCCTGCTGTGGCTAACGTTGGCTGCACTGCTTGTGCTGCTGGCGGGGTGTGCGTTGGACCCGATCGAAGAGCAGCAGGACAAGCTCGAATCGATGAAGGTCGCCGAACGCCGCGCGGCGGTTGACTTCCTGAAGGACTACGAGGATGACCGGACCGTCGAACTCCTCGTAGAGACGCTCGAAGGCGACCCGGAGCTGCTGGAGGAGGCCGGCAACGCGCTGGTGCTGAAGGGCCGCGAGTGGGAGGCGGAGCACCCGAACGCCAAGAAGAGCGAACAGAACCCGGTCATCGAGCAGCTGAGCCAGACCATCGGCGACATGCACCTCGAAGCGCCGGTGCGCACCAAGGCCTGCTGGGTCCTCGGCGAGATCGGCAGTCGGCGGGCCATCCCCGCCCTGAAGGGGCGAGGGGCTGACCCCTCGTCGATGAAGGTGCGCGAGGAGTCCGCCAACTCCCTCAAGAAGCTGGGCTACAACGCCGATGGGATGGGTCGTGAGATGGTCGGCGACGGGAAGTTCGTCGACTCCTACGACGAGAAGACGCGCGAAACGCGCGGCCTGATGAGTGACGAGGAGAAGGCCCTGGCGAAGAAGGACGCCGGCAAGGAAGAGGCTGCGGAAGGCAAGGAGGAGACGAAGGCCGAGACCAAGGCGGACACCAAGGCGGAGAAGGCCTGAACCGCGCATCCTCTGACACGAGAAACTACGAAAGCGCCGGCCTGCAGGTGGCCGGCGTCTTTCTTCGTGGTCGGGGGGAACCATTCCGAGGCTGCGCTGCGTTACGTTTAGTGCACTCCGAGCGGGGTGGCTTCCGCTCGGCGAACGCGTGGCCGTACCAGAGCTGGAGGTGGGCGAGATAGGCATCGCCATTCGCACTGAAGGGCTCACCAAAGTCTACCGCATCGGCATCCGCGGAACGCACGTGGGCATCGGCGACCTGACGGTGGAAGTGCCCGAGGGCGAGATCTACGGGCTCGTCGGTCCCAACGGCGCCGGCAAGACCACCACGCTGAAGCTGCTCCTGGGTCTCCTGTTCCCGACCTCCGGGTCGGGGGAGGTGCTGGGGCTCCCTCTGGGCAGCCCCGACTACAAGGCGCGCATCGGGTACGTGCCCGACGGCCCGTACTTCTACGACCACCTGAATGCGCCCGAGCTGCTGCGCTTCTACGGCGCCCTGTTCGGTCTCACCGGCAAGGTCCTGGAGCAGCGTATCGCGGAACTGCTCGAGCTGGTCGGCATGGCCGACCGCGCCCACTTCCGCGTCCATGAGTACTCCAAGGGCATGCGCCAGCGCGTGGCGGTCGCCCAGGCGCTGCTGAACGACCCCGACTTGATCTTCCTTGACGAGCCGACCGCAGGTCTCGACCCCATGGGCGCCATCCAGATGCGCAACATCGTCCTCGACCTGCGCCAACGCGGGAAGACCGTCTTCCTCTGCTCCCACCTGCTCAAGGACATGGAGCCCATGTGCGACCGCGTGGCCATCGTCAGCCGCGGCGCCCTGAAGCTGACCGGCCCGATCGACGAAGTCCTGCAGGCCGGGGCCGGGTACCGCGTTCGGGCCACGGGCGTCTCCCCGGAGACACGCCGGAAGATCGAAGCCGTGGTCACGGGAATCGTCGAACCGGACGCCGACGGCGTGGCCGTCCTCAAGGCGGCCGACCAGAAGCGGGCCCTCGAGGTCGCGAACACCGCCGCCGGCGACGGCGCTCAGGTCCTCGAAGTGGGCCCGGACCGTAGGACGCTCGAAGAAGTGTTCATCGACGTGGTCGAAGGCCAGGCGGGTGATTGACCGATGGATAAGAAACGCGGAGCTGGCGTAGCCGCACGTTCCCTGGCGATCATGCTGCTGTTGGTGGCGATCGGGCTGGTCGCGCTGGCAGTGCTCAACCTCCAAGGCTTGCGGCTGCTGTTCGGCTCGCTCGCGCTGCTCCTGGTGGGCATCGCGGCCGCCATCCTGCTGCAGCCGAACTTCCGCGCCATCTACCGCGTCGCCTCGGCGACGTTCTTCGAAGCGCGTCGCCGCCGCTTCATGAATGTCATCCTGATCTTCGCGGTGATTCTGGTCGGGCTGTCATCGTTCTTCGCGACGCTCAGCCCCAGCGCCGAGCTGAACATGCTGCTCGACATCGGCCTCGGCTCGATTCGACTCTGCGGCATGCTGATCGCCGTCTTCCTCGGCGCCCGCCTGATCGCCGACGAGGTAGACAAGAAGACGGTGGACGTCATCCTGGCCAAGCCCGTCCGACGCGCCGAGTTCGTCATCGGCAAGTTCCTCGGCGCCTGGATCACGGTCACCTGCTTCCTGTTGGTCATGGGGGTCGCGTTCTTCATCGTCTACCAGATCAAGGCGCCGCAGCTCGTCGCCAAGATGCAGGCGGTTGGGATGGCGCTGTCGCTGGAGGAGACGTCGGCCAACGTCCTGAAGGCTACGCTGCTGATCCTGTTCGAGATGATGGTCTTGACGTCCATCGCCATCACCGTCTCCACCTTCGCCTCCTGGATCTTCAGCGCCGTCTTCGCGTTCACCACGTACTTTGCCGGCCAGTTGTCCTCCTACTTCCACCACATCGCGACCTTCAACGATAAGTCCGTAGCCATCATCAACCCGTCGATCAAGATGTTCTCGTGGGTCATCTACCGCCTGTTGCCGCACTTCGAGTTCTTCGACATCCGCGAGAAGCTGCTCACCCATGACCCCGTCTACTGGGAGATGATCGGGATGACGGCCGGCCATGGGGTCCTGTACTCCCTGGTGCTGGTCGCCCTCGCCTGCGTCTTCTTCAGCTACCGGGAGTTCTAGCCGTTCGCCGTCAGCTCTGGACGTTGGGCGTGAGACGTTGGCCGTTGAGCTCCGGACTCTGTACTCTGAACTGCCGTTCCTCGGAGTTGCCGCGATGGGCAGGCGCGAGAGACTCTTCCTCGGGATCTTCCTGATCTTCCTGGCGTGGATAGCGCTGCAGCCCATGGATGACTGGGTCGCGCAGCACCGGATCATCTACGGCTACAACCGCCCGACGCCCATCACCAAGATCGTTGAGTTCCGGCCAACGGCGGTCACGGGCATCCTCGCCGGCGCGATGCTCGGGAGCTTCCGCGGCGTCGCCGCCAACTTCCTCTGGCTCAAGATGCAGCGGCTGTGGAACGAGGGTCAGGCCTCGGCGCTCGGCCGCACCGGCGAGGCCGAGGACGTCATGCGCACGGTCACGCTGCTCGACCCCCACTGGCTGGAGCCGTGGACCTTCGCCGGCTGGCACTACTCGTACAACCTCTCCTACGAGGCCGAAGCGGCCCACAACTACGCACGCCAGGGCGAGTTCATCCAGCGGGGACTCAACTACTTGGTCGAGGGTGTCAGCTACAACCCGGGGACGTACGATTTGTACTTCGAGGTGGCATGGACCTACTTCGACAAGATGAAGGAGTACGACGAGGCGGCCAAGTGGGCCCGCGCGACCCTGACCTTCTCCCACCCCGAGTTCATCCCGCGCCAGATCGGCCACGCGTACGAGCGCAAGCCCGACATCCCGCAGGCCCTCGACTGGTACGACTACTGCATGAAGCAGAACCCCGCCGACAACACGGCCAAGGGCGCCATCCTCACCATTCGCGAGCGCTACCTCCCGGCCTGGCGGCTCATGGAGCAGGGCAAGTACGACGAGGCTCTCAAGTCCACACAGTACTACCTGAACGTGGACCCCAAGGGCCGGATCGGTCTGCACCTGAAGGCGACCATCTACGAGCGCAAGGGTGATCTTCAGAAGGCGCTTGAGACGTGGCGATACGCGGCCACCAGTCTCTCGATCAACTGGTATGCCGAGCGCCAGGTGGCCCGCCTCTCCGCCAAGCTTGGCGTGCCCGCCCCGGCGGACATCGTCTTCCTCCCCAGCGGACCGCCCTCCCTGCGCCGCCCCACCGGAGCCGGTGGCGCACTCCCGACCCGCCCGGGCCAGTAGAAGTGAGGGACATCATACTGATTTCCAGCGAGCATTCTGCCTGAATCCTCAGGCTGCTCGGGTGGGGATTGCTGAGTCCCGGATAGATACAGGAACAGTGGGGCGGGCATTCTTGCCCGCCAGAGGCTGTGGCGGGCAAGAATGCCCGCCCCACTGTTCCCGTGTTTCTGCGAAGCGCAGTAGTATGGTGTCCTTCTTTTCCCGACCTATGCGCCTTCCGCCAGCGCCTTCAGCGCGTTCATGATCCCCTGCGCCGACTCCGTCGTCTTCTTGTGGAGAATGCCCTTGATGAGCGGGCCGATGAGGGGCACGTTGTACTCGTAGGTGAACTGCAGCTCCACGCGCGTTCGGTCCTGGCCGTCCGCGCTGAAGACCCAGCTTCCTTCGTATTGATCGAAGTCGCCCTTGATCATCTTGAAGCGGCAGGTGTGCTGGGCGTCGTCCCACAGGTCCTCCTCGGTCCACCGCACCTTCTGGCCGAACTCCTTCACCACGCCCACCCACTCGCTGACCACCCGTGAGTTCGCGCGCTCCAGGATCGTCACGCTCTGCAGGTTCCCGTCGAACTCCGGCAGACGCTCCACCTGCTTGGCGAGGTCGTACACGACATCGAGGGGTGAATCCACCAAGACAGTCACGCTGATCTCAGGCAAGGTCTCTCCTCCGTCGCGGCCGTCTGGCCGGTTTCCCTACGGCTCGGCGCGGTGCAGGAACGCCCGCACGCGCCGCTCGAAACGTACTCGCGGGTGTGCAACGATCCTGCCGCACCCCAGGCACTTCGCCTTGACGTCCGCCCCCGCCCGCAGGACCTCCCAGTCGTGGGAGCCGCACGGGTGCGGCTTCTTGAGGCGGACCTGGTCCCCCGCGCTAAGCTTCAGTATTCCGCTCATCGCCCCGCTTGCCCTCGGTCGGCAGGACGAAATGGAACGTAGAGCCCTTCCTCGGCTCACTCTCTGCCCACACGCGGCCTCCATGCGCCTGTACGAGGTGCCGCGTCAGGAACAGCCCCAGGCCGGTGCCCTCCACCCGTTCGCCCGAGCCGTCCGCCACCCGCCGGAATCGCTCGAACAGGTGGTGCATGTTGTCCGGGTGAATGCCGATTCCCTCGTCCCGCACCTGGAAGTGCAGCGCCTTCCCGTCGTCCTCCGGTGCAGCACTGACCTCAATGAGGCCCCCGTCCGGCGAGTACTTCACCGCGTTGTTGATCAGGTTCAGCAGCACATGATACAGCTTGTCGGGGTCCGCGCGCAACGGGGACAATCCCTCCGGCACGTTCACCACGAACCGGTGCTTCGGTCCGGCGAGGGGCTGCGAGGCCACCGCCTCCTCGACGATCAACCGCACGTCGGCGATCCGTTCCCAGTGCATCTCCAGGTCGCGCCCCATGTCGATGCGGGCGATGTTGAGGAAGTCGCCGATCAGCCGGTACATCCGCTCCGCCTGCCGATCGATGACCTCGGCGAACTCGCGGTCGTTCGCCTCGCTCGACCGGTCGCGAATCAGCCGCGCGAAGCCCTTGATCGCCGCCAGCGGCGTCTTCAACTCGTGCGAGACGAACGAGACCATGTCCGTCTTCGTCCGATCCAGTTCGCGCAGGTCTGTGATGTCGTTCATCACCACGACCCGGCCCGCGACTCCCTCCTCGTCGATCGCCAGCGCCGGCCGTGCGCGGATGATGCGCTGAACGGGATCGCCGAGCGTCAGTTCCCGTTCCCCCGGCAGCTCCGCCGCCGCCGCGGCAAACAGCCCGGCCAACTCCGCATTCGGCAGTGCCTCCGCGGCGGCCGCGCCGAACAGCCGCTCCTCCGGCACGCCCAGCATCTCCTCGGCGGCCCGGTTCACCAGCACAATCCGCCCCTGCTCGTCGGCCGCGATGATTCCGTCGGCCATGTGGTGGACGATCGCCTCCAGCTTCGCCTTCTCCGCCGCGAGCTGCTGATTCGCGACCCTCAGCTCCTGGTTGGCCAGGTCCACCCGTTGTTCGAGCACGCCGTACAGGCGCGCCGTCTCCAGGAACATCGCCGCATGTTGCGCGATCACCGTCAGCAGCGCCGTGTCGTTGTCGGTGAACAGCGTCCCGTCGCGCTTGTTGATGACCTCAATGGCCCCGATCACCCGGTCCCTCTGGCTCATGGGAACGCACAGAATCGACCGCGCGGGGAAGCCCACTGCGGACGCGATCTCCCGCGCGAAGCGTGGGTCCTTCTCGGTATCGGGCACCACCAGCGGCTCCCCCGTTGCCACCACCGTGCCCACGATTCCCTGACCCACCTCAACCTGTACGTCCCGCATCCCCTCGCCCTTGGGGCCGAGTGCCACCTCGAAGCGCAGCTTCCCGTCGGCCTCGTTCAGCAGCACCAGCGAGGCCGCCTCGCAGCCGATCTCCTCCTCTACCCACACCATGATCTCGGTGAGCAGCTGTTCGCGGTTGAGCCCCGAGTTGAGCAGGCGCCCGACCCCGGCCAGCGCGCCCATGCGGGAGCGCAGGCGCTCGCTCTGCCGCCGGCGCTCGCTGCGCAGGGCCGCGACCTGCCGGGTCGCCAGGGCGGCTCCGATCAGGATCGCCGACAGCAGTGGCCCGGCCGTGGGCACACACACCCCGGCCGCGAACGCGAGCGTCGAGGCCCCGAAGACGCCCACCACGAGCAACCCCACCGCGAGCACCGCCCGCCGAGGATGTAGGCGTAGAGCGGCCGCCACCGCCAGCGCACCCGCTAGCAGCGTCAGCAGCACCCCGTCCCGCGTCCGCGGCTCGGACAGCACGCGTCCGGAGACCAGCGTGTCCAGCGCGTTGGCCGTCAACTCGACGCCCGTCATGTAGGGCGAGTAGGGCGTGCGCAGGCGCGAGGGTTCCCCGACCGCCGTCGAGCCCACCAGCACCAGCTTCCCGCGCACTGCCTCTGCGAGGTCGTCGGCCAGTCGGCTCCCCGCCAGAAAGCCGCGGTACGACAGCATCCCGTACGTATCGGCCGGGCCCGCGAAGTTGATGGGCATCTCCCCGGCGGCGCCGGCGCGGAAGCGGCTCCGACCGACGGTGACGAGCACCCCGTGCCGGTTCCGCGTCGCCGTCACGGCCTGGCTGGAGCCCACCCGCACCATCTCGAGCGCCAGCGAGGGGTACAGCTTCCCGTAGGCTTCCAGCAGCAGCGGCGCCTGGCGCACCGTCCAGTCGCGGTCGGGGTGCACGTTCAGCACGCCCAGACCGGCGGCCGCCGCGCACAGGTCCGCGCGCGGATGCAGTATCCGGGGATACTCCAGATCGACCGGCTTCACCAGCGTCCCGCGGCCCACCGCGGACCGCTCCACGGGCGGCGCAATGCCGCTCCCCGTTCGGTCCTCTCCGCCCACCCACACGACGGGCAGCACCACCCGCCCCGACTCAGCCAGCGCGGCCGTAAGATCGCGGTAGGGGCGCACCCCCTGCTCGGGGCCGCCGAGGCTCTCAGTGGCCGGCCGCGCCAGCTCCGGGATGTCCAGACCGATGGCGACGGCGCCCGCCGCCGCCAGGCGACGAACGAGTTCGGCGTGGAGCTCAGGATCGAGAGGGAGCGTCGGATGTTCGTCCACCGTCTCGTCATCGATCTTGATGATGACGATCGAGTCCGACGGCGCCCGGCTGCTACGAATGGCAAACCGCAGGTCGATCAGCCTGGCTTCCAGCGGATCGAGCCAACGCAGCGGCTGCGCCGCGCACAGCAGCGCCGCGATGACCAGCGCAAGGGTCACCGAGTGACGCACGGTGGCGGAACCAGGAGGAGAGACATCATGGCGCATCCGGGGGTACCGTGTAAGACAGGCGACCTCGCCTGTCGTCGCTGGACTCCGAGAAGAGCGGGAACAGTGGGGCGGGCATCCTTGCCCGCCAGAGAGCCATGGCGGGCAAGGATGCCCGCCCCACTGTTTCCGTCCTTCTCAGGGACTCATCAGATACGCTGGGGCGCGCGATCCGGGGGCAGCCGGCGGTCCAGGAGCAGCAGGTTCAGCACGCGCCACTTGCAGCGGAGACAGGTTCGGCCTTTCTCCCGCCAACCCTTCACCCGCTCCCCGAGTGACGAGGGCGCAACGGGCTTCGCATCGTCGCTCCGG
The DNA here is from genome assembly GCA_016869045.1 of Armatimonadota bacterium. Taxonomy (GTDB): domain Bacteria; phylum Armatimonadota; class Zipacnadia; order Zipacnadales; family VGFC01; genus VGFC01. Next base: position 13,232 of record VGFC01000045.1, on the reverse strand, counting down.
GGGACGAGATCGACAACGCGGCCGTGGGGGTACGTCATGGCCAGAACTTCCGCGGCGGTGAGCGCCTGGCCGGCGGGCGTCTTGCGGTACTCGATCTCCTCCCGCACGACCACGTGTTGGCGCTGCAGATCGGCGAGTTCATCCTGGAGGGCCAGCGTCTTCTCGGCGCGCCGCCAACCCACCGCCAGCGGGGCCAGCAGGCTCTGCCCCATCAGCAGCGAGAGAACCGCAAGCGTGCACAGAAAGAGCAGGCGTCGCATGGGGGGACGACTCAAGGCCGACACGTCTCGGGGTTGACGACCGCTCGGCGGCGAGGAACCATCCGGCCGGCGTCCAGGCTGGTTGCTCATCTGTTGCCACCCCCATTGGTGCGATGCAAGCTACGATCGTTGCCGTCGATGGTGCGGCGTCCGCAAGCAACCGGAAGGGCCAACCGGCGCTCGTTCGGCACTACATTCGCCGTCGAGCGCCGGTTGACCTGCCGGCTCTCAGGGCTTCTTCCACTCTTTCTGCGACAGGTTGTACCAGGCGCTCAGGCCCGGGTAGATGGCCGTGTCGTCGAGCTGCTCCTCGATGCGCAGCAGCTGGTTGTACTTGCAGACCCGGTCCGTGCGGCACGGCGCGCCGGTCTTGATCTGCCCCGCATTCACGCCCACCGCGATGTCCGAGATCGTGTTGTCCTCGGTCTCGCCGCTGCGGTGCGAGACGATCGCGGTCATGTTGTGGCGCTTCGCCAACTCGATCGCGGCGAGGGTCTCGGTGAGCGTGCCGATCTGGTTGACCTTGATCAGGATCGAGTTGATGGCCTTCGCGTCGATCGCGCGCTGCAGGCGCTCCGTGTTGGTGACGGTGAGGTCATCCCCCATGATCTGCACGCGGTCGCCGAGTCGCGCGCGCAGCTTCGGCCAGTTCGCCCAGTCGTTCTCGTCGAGCCCGTCCTCGATGGAGATGATCGGGTAGCGATCACACAGCCCGGCGTAGAACTCGATCATCTCCTCGGAGGTGAGTTCCTTGCCCTCGCCCGCGAGCACGTAGCGGCCCTTCTCCTTGCTGTAGAACGAACTGGCCGCCGGGTCCAGCGCAATGCGCACCTCCGTGCCCCACTTGTAGGGCGTCCCGGCGACGGCCTTCTCGATGACCTGGAGAGCCTCTTCGTTGCTCTTGAGGTTCGGCGCGAAGCCGCCCTCGTCGCCCACGCCCGTGCTCAGCCCCTGCTCCTTGAGGACCTTCGCCAGCGAGTGGTAGATCTCCGCGCCCCAGCGCAAGGCCTCAGTGAAGCTCGCGGCGCCGACCGGCATGACCATGAACTCCTGCAGATCGACGGTGTTGTCCGCGTGTGCGCCGCCGTTGAGGATGTTCATCATCGGCACCGGTAGCGTCCGCGCCGAGACGCCGCCGATGTACTGATACAGCGGCAGGTCGCTCGCCAACGCCGCCGCCTTCGCGACGGCCAGGGAGACGCCCAGAATCGCATTGGCGCCCAGGTTCCCCTTGTTCGGCGTGCCGTCCAGGTCGCACATCACCTTGTCGATGCCGATCTGGTCGGTGGCGTCGAGGTCCAGGATCTCCGGCGCGATGACCTCGTTGACGTTGTGGACGGCCTTCAGGACGCCCTTGCCGCGATAGCGCTTCTTGTCGTCGTCGCGGAGCTCGACGGCCTCCGCCTCGCCGGTGGACGCGCCCGACGGCACTGCGGCGCGCCCTTGCGTCCCGCACTCGAGATACACATCCACTTCGACGGTCGGATTCCCGCGCGAGTCCAGAACCTCACGCGCCCAGACATGACTGATGCTCGTATCCATTGATCCCACTCCTCTGTCCTCCGCCCCTGCTCCCCTCTCCGGAACGGAGAGGGGCTGGGGGTGAGGCTATCTCGGCTTCCGCACTTGCGCCTGCGCGGCGGCCAGACGGGCGATCGGCACGCGCAGCGGTGAGCAGCTCACGTAGTCCATCCCGACCTCGTGGCAGAACGTCACGCTCAACCGCTCGCCGCCGTGCTCGCCGCAGATCCCGACTTCGAGCTTCGCGTTCGTCTTGCGGCCCCGCTCCGTGCCCATTCTCACCAACTCGCCGACGCCCTCCCGGTCCAGCACGGCGAAGGGGTTCTGCTCGAACACGCCCAGCTTCACGTACTGGTCGAAGAACCGGCCCTCGACGTCGTCGCGGCTGAAGCCATAGCACGTCTGGGTCAGGTCGTTCGTGCCGAAGCTGAAGAAGTCCGCCTGCAGCGCGATCTTGTCGGCGATGATGCATGCCCGCGGCAGCTCCATCATGGTGCCGATCAGGTACTCGAACTCCACGCCCTCGGCCTCCATGACCTCCTTCGCGATCTCCTCGGTGTACCCGCGGCAGATGGTGAACTCGCCCAGGCTGCCGACCAGCGGGATCATGACCTCGGGGATCGGGTTGAGGCCTTCCTTCTTGAGCTGGCACGCGGCCTGGAAGATCGCGCGCACTTGCATCTTGTAGATCTCGGGGTGCGTGACGCCCAGGCGGCAGCCGCGATGGCCGAGCATCGGGTTCAGCTCGTGCAAGCCCCGCGCGATGTCCGCGATCTGCTGCGCGGGCTTGCCGATCATCCTCGACAGCTCTTCGCGGTCCGCGTCCGTGGAGGGCAGGAACTCGTGCAGGGGCGGATCGAGCAGGCGGATGATGACGGGCTTCCCGTCCATCGCCTTCAGGATGCCGTAGAAGTCTGCCCGCTGGTACGGCAGCAGGCCGGCCGCCGCCGTCTCGCGCTCCTCGGAGTTCTCCGCGAGGATCATCTTCTGGAAGGTGCGCAGCCGCTCTTCCTCGGGCTTCGATGGGTCATCGAAGAACATGTGCTCCGTGCGCGTCAGGCCGATGCCCTCGGCCCCCAGCAGGATCGCGAGCGACGCATCCTCCGGGCGGTCCGCGTTCGTCCGCACACCCAGCGCCCGCACCTCATCCGCCCACGCCATGACGCGGTGGAAGTACTGGTACGTCGGGGAGTCCTCCGCCTTCATCTCTCCGCGCAGCACGAGGAAGATGTCCGAGTCCTGCATCGCCACCGCGCCATCCATCACCTTCCCGTCCGCCCCGTCGATGGAGAGCCAGTCGCCATGCTTCACGACCGTGTCGCCCACCTTGAACTGCTTCGCGGCGTAGTCGATGGTGATCGCCGCGCAGCCGACTACACAGGGGGTACCCAATTGACGCCCGACGATCGCGGCGTGCGAGCTCTTCCCACCGACCGCGGTCAGGATGCCCTGCGCCGCCTTCATGCCGCCCACATCGTCCGGCGCCGTCTCCCGGCGGACCAGGATGACCTTCTCGCCCTGCTTCTCCCACTCGATGGCCTCGTCGGCGGTGAAGACCACGCGACCCGCCGCCGCGCCGGGCGACGCATCCACGCCGATAGCCAGCACCGTCGCCGCCGCCTTCGCCTTGGGGTCGAACTGGCTGTGCAGCAGGTGGCCGAGCTGGTCCGGGTCGATCTGCATGATGACCTCGGACCCCTTGATGATCCCCTCGTCCACGAGGTCGCACGCGATCTTCACCGCCGCCTGCGCCGTGCGCTTCGCGTTGCGGGTCTGCAGCATCCAGAGCTTCCCGCGCTCGACCGTGAACTCGACGTCCTGCACGTTCTTGTAGTGCTTCTCCAGCATCGCGCAGATGTCCAGGAACTGCTGGTAGACGGCCGGGTTCTTCTCTTCCAGTTCCTGGATCTTGATCGGCGTGCGCAGGCCGGCCACCACGTCCTCGCCTTGGGCGTTCACGAGGTAGTCGCCGTAGAGCACCTTCTCGCCGCTGGCGGGATCGCGCGTGAACGCCACGCCGGTGCCCGAGTCGTCGCCCATGTTGCCGAAGACCATCGTCTGCACGTTGACCGCGGTCCTCATGCTCTGGGGCAGCTTGTGGATGCGGCGGTACTCGATCGCGCGGGCTGTATCGGCCGAGTCGAACACGGCTCGCACGCCCGCGATGAGTTGCGCCATCGGGTCCTGCGGGAACTCCTCGCCCTTCAGCTGCTGGTAGACCTCCTTCTCCAGCTCCACGACCTTCTTCATCGCCTCCGCGCCGACCGCCGTGTCCTCCTCGACGCCCAGCTCCTTCTTGACCTCCATCAGGCAGTGCTCGAACTTCTCCCGGTCCAGCCCCATGACGACGTTCCCGAACATCATGATGAGCCGCCGGTAGGCGTCCCATACGAACCGCTCGTTCCGGAACAGCTCGATCATCCCCGCGGCGACCGCATCGTTCATGCCCAGATTGAGCACCGTATCCATCATTCCGGGCATGCTCTCCCGCGCGCCCGAGCGTACGGACAGCAGCAGCGGGTTCGACGGATCGCCGAACTGCTTGCCGGTCAGCTCCTCGACTTCGGCCAAGCACGCCCTGATCTCGTCCTCCAGGCCCGCCGGCATCTTCCCACCCGCCGCCGAGTAGAGATTGCAGGTGTCAACCGTCACCGTGAACCCGGGCGGAACCAGAATGCCGACGGCCACCATGTCCGCCAGGTTGGCACCCTTGCCGCCGAGGAGGTCCTTCAGTTCGCGGTTCTCGGACTTCACCTTGGCTTGCAGCTCCTCGAACTCCTCGCCAAACAGGTACACCATCTTGTAGTCTGCCATGTGTCATCCTCCCTGGATGTACTGCCAAAGCGCCCTCACCCCCGTCCCCTCTCCCAAGGGGAGAGGGGAGCACGGCGCGAGGCGTTCAGTCCTCGTTGATGACGGTTGTCTCCACCAACCGCGCCGCGTCCTGGCGATTGGCCTTAGGCACAGGCCGGTCGGGGATCATCAGCACCTCATACTGCGACTGCCGGCGCCCGAGCCGCACCGTGATTCGGTCGCCGACCGCCACCGCCGCGGCGGGTCTGGCCGCCCGGCCGTTCAGCTCAACATAGCCGCGGGAGCATGCTTCCTGCGCACGCGTCCGCCGGGGGATGATCCCCGAAAGCTGGAGGTACTTGTCGAGCCTCACGGAGCCTCACCCCCGTCCCCTCTCCGTTCCGGAGAGGGGGGAACGGCTGGGCACGGCTCGGCCGTACTCCCCTCTCCGGAACGGAGAGGGGACGGGGGTGAGGCCTGCAGTTCCGCCTTCGCCGCACCCCACAGCTCATCCAACTCGGCCAGCGAGAGCCCTTGCATCTCAGTGCCTTCGGCCTCCGCCCTCTGCTCCATCAGGCGGAACCGTTCGCCGAAGCGAGCGACGGCCAGCCGGAGCGCATCCTCGCTATCCACGCCCAGCCGCCTCGCGAGATTCACGACCGCGAACAGCAGGTCGCCGATCTCCGCGACGAGCCGCTCCGCGTCGCCGCTCTCGACCGCCGCCTGCACTTCTCCGAGTTCCTCGTGGACCTTCTCCGCCGGGCCGTGGTGGTTGTCCCAGTCGAACCCGACCTTCGCGACACGCTTCTGGACCTTCGTGGCCTTCTGCAGGGCGGGCAGCGCCTTCGGCACGCCATCGAGGACCGACGAGCGATCCTCCTTCAGCGGCTCCGCCCGCTTGATCTGCTCCCAGTTGTCGCTGACCTCGTCGCTATCGCGGACCTGCGCCTCCCCGAAGACGTGCGGGTGGCGGTTGAGCAGCTTCCCGCTGATCCCGCGGCACACGTCCGCGATGTCGAAGCGTCCCTCCTCGCTGCCGATCTGCGCGTGGAACACGATCTGCAGCAGCAGGTCGCCCAGCTCCTCGCAGACCTTCGGGTCATTCCCCGCGTCGATGGCCTCGAGGAGTTCGTAGGCCTCTTCCAGCAGATAGGGCTTCAGCGACCGGTGATCCTGCTCGCGGTCCCACGGGCAGCCCCCGGACGCCCGCAGGCGAGCCATGATGCCAACCAGTTCCCGGAACTCCTCCATGCTCGTCCCCGGTCGGAACTCCGCCCCCAGCGACGCTGGGGGCGGAGGAGGCAATCCATCGTACCCGGTCCGCACGTCTCGGCCGGCGCGAGTTACTTCGTCTCAGCCTTGGGCGCCGCGGGAGCCTCGGCCTTGGGGGCTACAGGAGCCTCGCCCTTCGGCGCGCCCGCCGTCCCACCCTTCGGCGCTGCGCCGGGACCACCCGCAGTCCCCGGGCCTCCGGGCGCGCTGCGCAGCAGATCGGCCCCGGCGTACATCCGCTGCAGTTGGGCGTACTTGGGGTCCACGATCCGCACGGTCGCTTGGCTGATGAGCTGTTGCCCTACCTCCTCGTTGCCGACCTTCTGCCTCTCGCGCTTAAAATCTCCCTCGACGTCCTCGCGCGCCTCCTCGAAGGTCTTCCTCTTCTCAGGTATGATCTGGTGCAGTTGGACGATGAACCACACGTTCCCTACCCGAACCACGGGACTGACCTCGTTCGGTTTCAGCTTCAGCAGGATGTCGCGCAGTTGCTCGGGCGCCAGGCGGTCCACGGCGATCGTGTCCCGTCGGCCCCCCGTCTGCTGCGTCGGCGCGATGGAGTACTGCTTCGCGAGGTCGGCGAAGGAGGCCTGCGGCCGGACCGCCATCTTCCTCACGTCGTCGGCCTGCTGCTTGGTCGGTAACGCGATCTCGCTGAAGGACACCCGTTGAGGCTCGCGGTAGCGGGGCTCGTTTTCCTTGTAGTACGCCTGCAGAGCCGGCTCGGTAACCTGGATGTCCTTCTGGGCAATCAGTGTGAGCTTCAGTTGGTACTCGACGACATCGCGCCAGTCCTCCTCGCTCATGCCCTGCATGGCCAGCCACTGCTGCGAGGCTTGCTCGCCGCCGACCTCCTCGCGCCAGTCCTTCATCGCCTTCTCCATCTTCTGCGGCGACAACTGCAGACCCGACTTCTGCAGTGCCTGATCCACCGCCATCTGGCCGATTAGCGCCCGCAGAACCCCCTCGCCGTAGGCCTTCTCCAGCTCGCCTACCAGCTGGGTCCGGGTGATCGGGACGCCGTTGACCCGCGCCACTTCGTCCTTCTTGCATCCGCTGAAGGGGAGTGCGAGCACGCACAGAAACAGCGCCACCCTCCCCAGGAATAGAGGCCGGCTCAAAGCGATGCAGCTCCTTTCATCGGCGCCCCACTCGAAGGGCGCAGCACCCATTGTAGCACAAAGGAGGGCGTAAAGAAAGGCCGACCCAGCGCAGACACCCTGGGCGCCTACGTGCGCATTCTGGCGCTCTCAACGCGCCAGAGCCCTCGGCGAGGGCCTATTGGGAGGAACAAGGCGAGGCGCTGAGAGTCCTCCCGCCCAAGGCATCGACGCCGGGGGGGCCTCCCGGGGGTAGGGGCGTGATTCACCACGCCCGAATGTAGGGGCGCGATCCATCGCGCCCGACCCCCGCGTTATGGCCTCCTCACCACCGTGAAGGCCGCCGCCCCTTCTGTAGACCACGTCACCGTACCCTCATTGGGCCACCCAACGCCCCGCGTATCCAGATCCAGGGTCGCCCTCAACGACGTGATGCTCGTGGTCCAGACCCAGTCCTTCGTCTCGTCGTCCGTGCGGGTCCAGAACCTCAACGTGACGCTGCGGGTTGGGCCCCACTCGCTCGGGAAGGACGCGGGGAACTGCGCCACCAGCTGCTCGCCGCGCCAGTCGTAGACTTGCGGGCACTCGATCCACTCGCCCTGATAGCCCCGTACTCTCACACCCCAGTCACCCTCCGTGGCCTTCCGACCCGTCATCCACAGACTCCCGCCCAGGATCGGGTACTCCGCATCCACCGTCACCTCAACGAACCCGTCCGCACCGCGCGCGGCCGTCTGCCACACCGCGAACTCGCTGTTCCACACCAGCCCTTCGGCCCGCCAGGGCTGCCAGTCATCGGCCGACTCCGCTCGCACCGGCCCGATCTGCAGGCGCCCACAGCCCTCGTCGCCCACCTCGATCCGGCTCTGCGGAGGTAGCACCGAGGCCAGCCGGACATTGAGGCCCTCCCCCGTCAGCATTACGTCCCGCGCACCGGCCTCTGCGCCGAAGGCGATGGACTCGACGTCGTCGCCCAGGTTCACCCGTACAGACCCTCCCGCGAGGACCCGCTCCTCCCGCCGGCGGTTACCGGTCAGGGCCCAGGATGCCTCGCCGCTCGGACTTCCGCCGTGTAGCAGCGGCCAGATGACCGGCCACAGGTCGCTCGTGTCTCCGCCCTCCGGTTTCGCGCCGACCAGGCCGTACTCCCAGTCGTCGAGCCGCCACAAGACCACCCACTCTGCGCCGGCCTGCCTTGCCTCGTCGATGGCTGCCAGGAGCTTCGCGGGCCGCTCCGGGTCGCTCCGTCGCCCGCTCAGCCCCATCTCGCCCACCATCAGGGTCGCCTCCGGCAACCCGGCCCTCAGGGTCCTCAGCGCACCCCCTACATCCGCCGCGTGCGCCCACCATGAGAGCGAAACCACCTCCGGCGGCGCCTGGGGCAGCAGCTTCGTCGCCACGCAGTCGCCCTCGGCCTTCGTCACCTCGACCATGCACAGGACGCGCACTCCGCGTTCGCCGCTCTGCTCGCGCGCCCGGGTGATGCCCTCCTGCCGCGCCCGTAGGAAGGCCAAACCCTTGTCGTCCAGCGGCAGCCAGTGATCGCTCTCCCACAGGCCTAGCACGAACGTCTTGCCCGTGTCGCGGTAGGCCTGCAGCAGATACTCGGTAAGCGCCTCGTACTGCGCCCGCGTCCACTCCGGTTCATATTGTCGCCCGGAGTGGTCGCTGAGCGTCAGGATCACCGTCGGAAAGCGGCTCACGCACCCCCGCATCGCCGGCGCCCGCAGCAGATCGACCCAGCTCCCCTCCCGCCCGAAGTGCCCCTCCAGCGTCACGCGCACCACGCGTGTCCCCAGCGCCTCGGTGATTGGCACCAGCTCGGGGAGCGTGAAGCCCTCCAGGCGCGGATACGTCGGCCACAGGTACACGCCCAGGTGTTCCGCCGCCCACTCCGGCGCTACCTCGGCCCCACCAACCTGCGCTGCGCCCACGATGGCGATCAAAGCCAGCCCAACGCGCAAGCTCATCCCTCCTTGCTCCATCCCCCCGATCTTGCCCCAACCCTCCCCCTCTGTCAAGCCAGCGCGCCGCCGTTGCCTTTGCCGTCATTCTGACTCCTGGCTCCTGACTCCCGCCGTTTCCGTTGACACCCCCGCCCTGGTGCAGTAGAATCCCCCTGGCACGGTATTGGCGGGCAAACTTGCTCAACGTGTAGCCTCGGGGAGGGTACGATGGTCTGCAGCGTCTGTGGTACGCGGAACCTGGGGGACGAGTCGCGGTGCATTCGTTGCGGTGCGCGCATGGAGGCTCCGGCGCCCGCGCCGATTCCTGAGCGCGAGCTGACGCCGGCCGAGCGCGTGGCCGCGGAGGCCCGCGACCTCCTGACCGCGGGCGATGCCGCCGGCGCGCTCCGCATGGCTCAACGTGCCGCCGTGATGGCGCCCGATACCTTCCTGTGTCGCGTGGTGCTCGGCGATGTGTACGTTCACATGGGCGCGGTGGGGGACGCACTGAGGGAGTTCCGGCGCGCCGCCGAGCTGGACCCCGATAGCGCCGAGGCGAGGGAGAAGGCCGAACTCGCGCGTCGGCGCTTGACGCACCCTCCCGACGCCGCTCCCGCCGGGCCGCGCGATTGGCGCACGTGGCTGACCGAGCGCAAGCAGCTGGTCGCCGTCGCCGCCGGGGTGGTTGCCGCCTTGCTGGTGTTCGGGGTCGGCGCGGGAGCCATCGTGAGCCACACCTCCCCCGGCGCGCAGACCGAGCGCGCCTATCGTCAGCAGATGGCGCTCGGCCGCGAGTACTCGAAGGCGGGCCGTTATGAGGACGCCGCCCGCGCCTTCGAGGAAGCCGCGCGACTCAAACCTAGCAGCGCCGAGGCTCAGCGCCGCCTTCAGATGGCGCTGGAGGCCGTTGGCCCCGTTGCCTCCGTAGCGCCCGCGGAACCTGTCGCGACCGGCGACCGCATGGCCTCCATCCTGCCGTCGAATCCCTACCCCTTCAGTGCCTCCCAGTGGGTCGGGCCCATGCCCAAGTCTGCACAACCGGCCCGCCCCGTGGATGGTGACACCTTGGCGCCGCCACCCATCCCGGAGCCTCCCACGCCGCTCGCGCCAGCCACCGACCGCGGCGTGCCCCCGCCGCTGATACCCGACGGACCGCTGGTGACCACGGTCGATCGCCCCGAGGGCCCTAGTCGCGTCGAGTCGCCGGCCCCATCCGGCATCGGCACAGAGGCTCCCGACGGGACGCCGGCCGCCGCCGACGCCGGCCCGCCGACCGAACGGCGAAAGACGGGGCACATCACCATCAAGCGCGGCCAGGCGCCTCCGCCTGTCGCGACGACCCAAGCGCCGCCTGCTCCTGCCGCCGACGCCCTGCGGGACGAGGCCAAGCGTCTGCTCGACAGCGGGCAGGCCGCGGCTGCGGCTCAGAAATACGGTGAGGCCGCGGCCCGCTACCGCGAGGAAGCGCGCCAGGGAGGGGCCGGCGCCGCCACGAAACTCCGCGCCGCCACCACCTGCGAGCGTGCCCAGCAGCTATGCGGAACCCAAGGCAACTGATCCTTCGCCGCCTTCGGCCGGGGGCCTTGCTGTTGCCTCTTCTGGCATCGGCCGCCTGGGCCGAGGACGGATCGGTGTGCGAGCAGGCCCGCCGTCTCGCCGCGGATGGCCGCGTGAAGCAGGCCATCGAGGTCCTCGACAACGCCGCCGCGGTCGGCTTGCGCACCCCCGAGTTGTACGACCTGCGCGCCCAGTTGCGCCTCGCCACCGGCGACGAGAACTCCGCCGAGCGGGACTGGCGCCGCGCCGCCCAGCTCGATCCCGCCAACTCCCGCTCCCGCCTTGCGCTCGCCAGGCTCCACGGCCGCCGCGGGCTGTGGAACGACGCCATCGGCTACTACCGCGAGATCCTGCTCGTTGAGCCCCGGAACGCCGACGCGGTTCTCGGCCTTGCGGACGCCTACCAGAGGATCGGCCGCACGGTAGGCGCCCAGAACCTCCTGCAGGCCGCCAGCGAGGACCTTGACGACCGCCGCATTCACGAGCGGTGGGCCCGAGTGGCTCAGGAGGCGGGCCGGCCCCAGGATGCCGAGCACGCGCTGCGCCGAATCGTGGCGATGTCCAAGGGCGTCGCCCGCCGCGACGCGCTCATCGCTCTCGCACAGCTTTACCTGTCGCTGGACCGACCTCAGGACGCCCTCGCCGCCGCACGCGAGGCCGTGAGCCTTGAGAAGCCGACCGGCGCCGTGTCCGAGACGACCTATGACGCCATCGCCTTGGCCACGGATTACGAGGTCCAGGAGATCGCCCGCAGCCTCCAGGAGACCCTCACCGGCCTGGATGCCCGGTCCCTCCTTCGCGAAGACGCCTTTGCCGCGGTGGTGACGACCCGCGCCCGGCTCGCGGACGCCCAGGAGCTGCTCTCTCAGATCGCGGCTCCCGATTCACGCCGCTCTGCGCACGCCCGCCGGCTCTACGCCTACGCGTTGGCTGATGAAGCCTCGCTCAACGCCTTGGCGAATGTGGATCTGGGCCTGGCCGACCAGCGCGCCGCCTTCTCAACGCGCCTGGCCGAGGCGCAAACCGAGATCAGCCGTCTGGCTCCGGCTCGCCCAGGCCGCTAGCCGTCCTCCCGGGACCGCCGGCGTCTCGCCGGCGCGGTGGGAACCGTTGCCGTGCCGTAGGAGCGCGGACGCCCTCGTCCGCATGCCGTTGCCGTCAACTCTGGACTCCGGACTCTGGACTGCAGTTAGGAGTTCGCCATGTCGGCTCATGAATGGACTCGGGCGAGACAGCGATCCGTGCGTCGGGAGGCCCAGCCGGCGGCCGAGCCTTCGCCCATTCCCCCGCCTCTGCCGCTCGAGCCCGACGAGCCGTTGCGCGAGGCGCCCGCGGCTCCCGTCCTGGTGTCTCACGTCGAGGAACCCGCGCCGGTCGAACTCGCGGCCGAGCCCTACGCCGAGCCTGCGCCTCCCGAGCCGGAGCCTATGGCCGATGTCGTGCCTCTGCCGCCACCCACGCCGCCGTCTCCCGCGCCGACTCGTCGGCCGCCGCGCCGCCGCCAGCAGCGACCCGTCGCTCGCCAGGCGGAACTGCCGCTCGGGCTGGAGCCCGTGAGCGAGGCTGCGGCTTACCGTTCGGCCACCGAGACGCGCGAGGAGCTGATCGAGCGATTGCTCGATCCGCACCTTTCGCTCCAGGAGACCGCCAAGCTGCTGGGGGTCTGTCCCACGACGGTCCGCCGCTACACGAACCGCGGCCTGCTGGCTCACTATCGCACACCTGGCAACCAGCGCCGGTTCCGGTTGTCCGACGTGCTGGCGTTCATGGAGCGACAAGGCATCCCGGCTCACGGTCTTGAGCGCAAGCGCGCTCCGCTCTGGACCGCGCCCGAACCCATCGTCGAGAGCTGAAGCGCGCGCCCGCCGTGGCCGTCACCTTTCGTGTATTTCGTGGCTATCTGTCGTCCCCGGAGGTCCTACACGATGCCCGAGAAGATCCTTCTAGTCGAGGACGACGCCGAGATCCGCCGCATGATGGTCGAGGGTCTCCAGGACGCCGGAATGCAAGTAACCGCGGTCGGCAAGGGCATCGATGGGCTTGTTCTCCAGAGCGAGACGGAGCCGGACCTGATCCTGCTTGATCTCATGCTGCCCGACATCGACGGCGCGGAGGTCTGCCGGCGGCTGCGCACTCGCAGTCACGTGCCGGTTATCGTGGTGACTGCGAAGACGGACGAGAGCGATGCGGTCGAGGCCCTGGGCGCGGGGGCCGATGACTTCGTGCGCAAGCCCTTCCAGCTCCGCGAAGTGATCGCCCGCATCCGCGCTCTGACCCGCCGCGCCGGCGAGTACACGGACGCCGCCCGCGCCGACGAGTTCATCGACTTCGGCGATCTGAAGATCGACACCACGCGCCACGATGTGGTCGTGCACGGCGAGTCGGTCCGTTTCACGCCGAAGGAGTTCGAGCTACTCACGATGCTCGCGCGCAATGCCGGCAAGATGATGCACCGGGAGGAGCTGCTGGAGACCATCTGGGGCTACGACAGTACCATCGACAGCCGCACGCTCGACGTCCACATCGGCCGCGTCCGCTCGAAGATCGAGGACAACCCTCGCGAACCCACCCGCATCGTCACCGTCCCCGGCGTCGGCTACAAGTTCGTCGGCGAACGCCAACCCTAGTCTGTAGTTCAGCACATTACGCTGCTGAGGGCAGGTCTGCTGGGCCATCGGCGGGCCAGGAGCTTGGGTTTTCTGTGCTCGGGCCGCTACTGCGGTACGCTTGAAAGGCGATCTGGCGCAGGAAGTCTTGGGTTTGGCCTAGACTCAGATGCACGG
>VGFC01000044.1 GCA_016869045.1 Armatimonadota bacterium | reverse complement strand
CTCGGTGTCGCGACCGAAGTGGAAGTCCCGGATCGTCACCAGGGGCAACGCTTGCTGATGGGCGGGTTCGGACGCCATACGCCTGCGGGGGCGCCAACGGCGGCGCGGCCTCTATCGATGATGACCGACTCCGGAGGCCCTGTTCGCCGCCAGGCGCCGAATCACTTCCCCTCGTCGATCAGTCTCACATGCTCCTCCACCACATTGCGCGGGCAGAGCGGGATGAAGTAGCGCACCGCCAGCGTCAGCAACAGGATGTCGTCGATAACCCCGATGAAGGGCAGCGTGATATCCGGCAGCAAGTCCAGCGGAGACAGCGCGTACGCGATTGCCGCGACCAGCAGCGCCTTCGGGAACAGCGGCACCCGCTTGTCCTTGAGCAGCCGCCAGTATAGCTTGATGAAGTTCGGCAGGTGAAGGAGGAACCGGAACGGCACCGTCGGGTCCGGCGGCCGATTCGGGTCCGCACGCCTGTTGAAGAACTGCTCGAGTCTCACGAGCGTTTCCTTTGCCCTTCGTACCGCAATCTACTGCGTCAGCGCCTCCACCATTGCGTCCACCGACAGCTCTCCGGGCGCCGGCTGCTCGCGCAGGCGCGGCAGACGCTTGGCCGCCCTCGTTGCCGCGGAGAGGCTGGGCTGATCGACCAGCAGCCCGAGCCGGTCCATCACGATCGGGGTGCGCTCCGCGCCGACGGTGGCATCCAGCCCGGTCGCCAACGTGACGAGCTCGCTGTACAGGTCCGCGTCCACGACCGGCTTGTCCTCCGCATCCACTTCAGGGTTGGGAACCAGTTTGCGCAGCGCAAGATCGAGCACGCCGTCCGCCGTGACCTGCAGTCCATGGCCCTCCGTGAGCCGGCGGACGAGGTCGTCCGTGCGCGCGCCGCCGGCCTCCGACTCTGCCGTCAGCGCCTCACCGGCGAAGGTGATCACCTCGCCCGTCTGCTTCGGCTCCATGAGCCACTTCGCCGTCGAGGCATCCACCCTCTCCCCGTTGGTGCGCATGAGGCGACCGGGCATGTGGACATGCGTGGACATCTGAACCTGCGACAGCATGGACTGCATGTTGAGGCCACCCGGGGCCTGGCCGCCGAACAGGTCGCCCAGCATCCCCAGCGCTTTCTGGAGGCCCTCGGGCGACTGCAGATCAAGGCCGCCGAGACCGCCGAGGTTGAGCTGGGTGAAGCTCACCGCAGGACCGGAACTCGGCACCTGCAGCGCCTGCCCCATGCGAAGCAACTCGCTCGGGCTGAGGGCTTTCGGGTCGATGCTCAGCTCATACCTCTTGGTCAGCAGACGCTCGTGAGTCGTCACCTTGTAGAGCGACGCCATCGGGGGCGGCAGCAGCTCGGCGGGGATCTTGACCTCCAGCACCGTCTCCCCGTTCTCCTCCCGCTTGCCGAACTCGAGGCCCTCGGGCAGGCCCGCCTGCGGGCCGGGGAGCTGCTGGCTCAGCATCTGCCCGATCATGCCCATCGTCGCCGGCAGGCGGAGCACAAACCCCGTGTTCGCCTTCGCATCGGGGCGAACGGTGACATGGTGTTCGACCTTCACGCAGCCCGACAGTGCGACAGACCCCACCAGAATCGCCAGACCGACAGCGCGCTTCATTGTGATCCTCCTGAGCTTCGGCGGCCAAGGATGGCCGCCCCACAACCGTCAGTCGTAGGCCCCGTACTCCTCGACGGCGTCGAACAGCGCCTGGATGTTCGCCCATGGCACATCGGGTTCCAGGACATGGGTGGGCGCGATGAGCAGACCGCCATCGTAGCCGACGTTCTCGATCGTCCACTTCACCGCGTGCCTCACGTCGGCTACCGTGCCGAAGGGCATGGTGGTTTGCGTGCCGATGCAGCCCCAAAACGCCAGGTCCCTGCCGAACTCCCGCTTGAGCGCCGCCGGATCGACGCACTCGGGCTGGACCGGGTTCAGGATGTCCAGGCCGATCTCGATGAGGTCCGGCACGATTGCCTCGATATCCCCGTCGCTGTGGTAGAAGATCTGGATGTCCGGCTTGGTCCGCCGGGCCTCGGCGTACACGTAGGCCCAGCGGGGCTTCAGCCACTCGCGCCACGTGTCGGGGCTCATCATCAGGCGGTCCTGCATCGCGACATCGTCGCCGGTCAGGATGCCGTCACAGCCCGCCTCGGCGAACCGCCGTGCCTGGAAGGCCCGGTCCTCGGTGATCCGGTCGAGCACGAAGGCCGCCTGCTCGGGGGCCTCGATGAAGTCCATGAGCAGCTTCTCCATGCTGACGATCTGCCACGCGTTCTCGTATATGTGTCCGACGCCGCCCTGCACGTAGAAGTTCTGCTCGTGCAGGGCGTCCACGTTGGCCTCCAGGTGCTCGTGCCGATAGCCCGGCGTGAAGTCCGGCCACGGGAAGCGCTTCAGTTCATCGAGCGTCTTCGCGTTCTTCAGCGGGAAGTCGAGCCGCCAGAAATGGTAGAAGCTGCCCGGCTTGTGCGCGGTGCCGTACTCGCTGATTCCCGTGCCCTCGGGCAGACCGTCCGGGTAGTAGGCGCTGAAGTCGGTCGCCTCGCGCGGACCGTGAAAGCCCACGCCCCGCGTCTCGAACCCGAAGTACTTGGCCGGGTCAGTGGCCCCTGTGGCCTCCTCGAACCTCCGCTGCACATCCGGCGTGAATCCCGCCGTCTTCGGCACGCGATCCGGCACCTGCCGGTTCATCGCGGTCAGGACACGCTCTCTCGGCGTCATCTCTGGCATTCACCTGTCTCCTTCAACGTAGTCCGGCCGCGTGGCGTTGCAGAGCCAGTTCAGACGCTGAACCTGATCTGCAGGATGTCCCCGTCCTTGACGGGGCACTCCTTGCCCTCTAGCCTGGCGGTGCCGCGGTGACGGCACTCCGCGACCGAACCCGCTTCGCTCAGCGCGTCGAAGGCGATCACCTCGGCGCGGATGAAGCCTCGCGCCATGTCGGTGTGCACCTTGCCTGCCGCCTCCAGCGCCGTCGCGCCCCGTGCGATGTTCCACGCGCGGGCCTCGTTATCATTCGCGGTGAAGAACGTGACTAGGCCGAGCAGGTCGAAGCACGCCCGGACGAAGGCATCGCGCGCGAACTCCGCGATGCCGTAGTCTGCGAGGAACGCGGCCTGTTCGTCGGGGTCGAGTTCGAGGATCTCGGCCTCCAGCTCCGCGCAAAAGGCCATCGCCGGCAGGGCCAACTTCCCGCACCGATCCCCCAACGCCGCCAACCTCCCCTGCGGCGCCAGTGCATTCCCCGCCGCCTCCTCCTCGCCGACGTTCGCCACCACGAGCATCGGTTTCATCGTCAGCAGCGCGAAGCCGCGCAGAGCCTTGTCCTCCTCATCGCTCAGCGCGAGTCGGCTGAGCAGCCCGCCCGGCTCCAGGTGCTCAGCGCAGCGCTTCAGCAGCGCGTGCTCCGCCGCAACCTCCTTCTTCCCTTGGCGCAGGTCCCTGTCAAGACGGTCCAGCCGACGTTCGAGGATGGCGAGGTCGGTCAGCGTCAGCTCCAGCAGCAGCGACTCAAGCTCGTCGGCCGCCGCCTCGCCCGGCGCGTCTCCCGCCAGGTCGAAGCAGCGCACGACCAGCGCGAACGCGTCTGCATCGCCCAGCAGTGGCGTCAGGCTCTCTGCCCGCTTCGCATCGGCATGGCCCCGCTGCAGCGCGACCGTGTCAACGAACACGATCTCGGCCTGCGTGTTCTTCTTCGAGCCGAACACGCGGGCGATGAGTTCCAGCCGCTCCTCCGGGAGCTTCACGACCGCGACCTGCGCTTCACCATGCGTGTCATGCAGTTCTCGCCTGCCCGCCAGGACGCGGAAGACCGCGGTCTTGCCCGACTGAGGCAGTCCGAAGATGCCTACCTTCATCCCTGGTTCTCACCTCCTGCGTCCGCCGATCCGCAAACCTCGGCGACCCCCAACGCCTCGCGCCAGGGCTTCACCTCCGGCGGATGGTACGGTTCATCGAGGTCTGCGCCCTCCGCCCTCAGTGCTCTCTTCAGCGTCGAGTAGCCTCCGCCCTTCGCGGCCGCCGCGACGATTGCCCGGCCAACGTTCCGACCACCTCGCGCCAGGGCTGCCTGCACGGCCGCCAGACGCGCCGACCCGGGCCGCACGTCCACGCGGGTCTGCCGCCGCAACCGGCTCGCGAGGGCGTTGAGGGTGTGCTTCACCTGCGATAGCGCGGGGAAGGGCGCGTCCTCGAACGGGGTCCAGGGCTTGGGGACGAACGGTGAGAGCGTCACGGCGAACCGCAGCTTCGGGAAGCGAGCGGCCCAGCCCGCGACGAGGCCGATGATCGCCTCCCGGTCTGCCGGCAGTTCACCCGGTAGGTTCGTCATGAAGTACAGCTTCACGTCTCGGATGCCGGCCTGGCTGATGGCGCCGAGGGCCGCGTCCAGTGTGTCGTCTGAGATCGGCTTGCCAATGGCATTGCGCAAGGCCTCCGTGCCGGCTTCCGGCGCGATCGTCACCGTAACCTGGCCCCCTCGCTTCAGCGCGGCCAACAGCCCCGGCGTCAGACGGTCGGCGCGGAGCGAGGAGAGCGAGACGTCTGCCCCCTGCGCCACCAACTCCTCGACAAGCTCGCCCAGCCCTGGCAGCCCGGAGAGCGCGGCGCCGATCAGCCCGATCCTGCGTGTCGTGCGCAGCCCCTCCGCGGCCGCGGCCAAGATGCTGCCCGGTGTTGCGTAGCGGACCGGGCGGTAGATCGCGCGGGCCAGGCAGAACCGGCAGCCCATCGGGCACCCGCGTCCGGTCTCGACCAGGAAACGCTCAGGAAAAGCGGCATGGGGTGAGACTACGACGGATGTGCGAGGGCTGTCGGTCGCACCGTTCCATACCAGGCGTTGTACCGACCCCAGTGGCGCAGGCTTCCAGCCTGCGACCACCTCAGGCACGTACACCCCCGGCAACCTCGCCAGCGCCGCGAGACGCTCGCCCCGGCTGTGCATCCCAGCCATCGCTTCGACCACGGCGGGGATGATCGGCTCCGCCTCGCCGATGACGAAGGCATCGACGATCTCCGCGAGCGGCTCGGGGTTCATCGTCACCGAAGCGCCGCCCGCGAGGATCACCGGGGCGTCATCCCTGCGCTCCTCTGCCAACACGGGCAGACCTCCGGCCTCCAACATCGCCGGCAGCGCGAGCCAGTCCAGTTCGTACGGAAGCGACACGCCGATGAGGTCGTAGCCGCCCAGGCGAACCTGTGGGAGCAAGGGCGCGCCGTCGGGCCAGTCCGAGAAGGCCCGCTCACACAGCACGTCGCCGGTCGCGAGCAGACTCTCCCACACCGCTTGCAGGCTCAGCCCGCCCATCGCGACGGCGTACGGCGCGGGCGCCGCGACCAAGGCCCGCAGGCGGATCCGACCGGGCCTCGGCAGCGGGCGGGTGGGCCGCTCGGCGGCGAGCAACTCCTCGAAGGAGGGAGGGCGGGATCGCCTCATGGGGGCAGTGTAGCACAGGGAGGTCCGGGCGGCAACGCGGCAGATCAGTTCCCTCCCAACAGCCACGCCACACAGCGCAGCACAAACTCGCGGTTCTCCTCGAGCTGGATGCCGTAGGGCGGCTCGGGCTTCTTGCGATCGGCGGGGGGGGCGACGGTGTCGCAGGCGAAGCCCGCGTCCATCGCGATCACGCGCCCCTGACCGAAGGTCCGCCCCATCGCCACCGGCGTCCCGCCCATTTCGGCGAGCGGCACGCCTTGCAGGCACCACACGCCGAGCGGTTCGCCCGGACGGCTGAGCGCCGTGATCCCCTCGGTCGCCGGGTGCCTCCGCACTGCGACCGAGAGGTTCCGTGAGGGTGAGAGCGTCATCGCCGTGCCGTAGTCGCGCAGGAACTCGTTCACGGCGATCAGGCGGGGTACGTCGGCCTCCGCATCACCCAGGACCATCAGGACCCCGCCGCCCCGTACCCAACCCGCGATGTCCAGCGCCACCAACTCGCCGCAGGCGGGCATGACGGCGATCAGTAGCTTCGCCTCGCCGATCGCGGGTCGGCCGAATGCGCCGAGGTCGCCCGAGAAGTCACTGACCGTCAGGCCGTGCTCGCCCAGAGCCTTGTGGAACTCCCCGAAGGTCAGCTTGGGCTCCCCAGAGCCGCCGTCAATGAAGAGCGCGGCGCCGGAGAGCTGCACGGGGGGAGGCGCCTGCGGCTCGCCGACGTCCTCCATGGCGGCGGCCCACAGGATGGCGCGGCGCCAAAGCTCCAGCCCGTCGCGGCTGCCATCCCCGTGCAGGAAGGCAGCCGGCAGGAGCACAACGCGCCCCGAGCCCACCTCGCCCGTGAGTGCGACGACCTGGCCCTCGCCGAGTGTGGCCAGAGGCGTGCCACCTGCCATGGTGAGTAACGCCGCGCCCTCCGACAGCGCCGGCGGAGCCAGACCATCGGTGACCCAATGCGGCGCGAGTTGGACTGCGTCTCCCGTCCCGGCGGTCGCGGAGGCGGACACCCCCAGCGCCTCTAGCAAGGCCGCCACCGGTTCTGCCTCGGCGGGCACGGCGCAAACCAGCCCGCCCCCCTTCTCGCAGTACCGTGTGAGGGTGCCGATGTCGTCCTTCGTCGGGGCTGGGTCGCCGGAGACCACGACCACGCGGAAGCCGGTCAGCGCCCGAGGCGAGAGCGAGCGGGCCGCACCAGGCCCGGGGAACGTGGCGACAGTGGCCCCCAACCCGGCCAGGGATTGCGCGACCGCTGCGAACCCAGTCCCGGACGGCTCGGCCGCGTCGGAGAGGAACAACACCGAGGGCGTCCCGGTCCGCTCGACCGGAGGCACGCCCGCGGGGTAGACTTGCACCTCGGCCAGTTCGATCCAATCGGGCGAGCCGTAGTTCCCTTCGAGCGTCAGCTTCACGTACTCCGCTTCGGCCGGGCTGAAGGTGAAGACCTGTCGCCCGCCGCCCATCACGCACGAGGCCAGCTTGACCTGCGCGAAATCCTCATCCAGGGTCCCGGCGCTCGAAAGCGCGATCTTCACATGGCGCAGCGCCGCCTCGGCGGGGTGCCCTGCAGCCACGGAGTTGTCGATCGCCACGGCGCCGACGTCCACGGCACGCCGCACGGCGAGCTCGATGATGACGTACTGCTCCCTCAGCTTGCCCTTGCCCGTCGCCCACGTCGTCGCTGGGTTGCCGTCGAGCAGGTTCTCGGCGCGCGACTGCCTGTCCAGCGTACTCGATGCCTTGACGATCTTCGCTCCGTCCAGCGCCGAGGCGAGGTTGCCCTGAGCGAACAGGCTGCTCGCCGCCAGCGCGACCGTAAGCGGTGCGAGCACAGCGACCGGATGGTGAAGGCGGTTCCGCAAGGGGCGCTCCTGAGGGTCAACGGCGTCTCCGGATGGGACGCTTCCGGGCGCCGGCAGGTTCGCGGTCGGCCCGCGTTTCACCTACGCAAGAAGGGAACCGGGGCCGCCGTCGCGAATGGAGTTTTCCCCCTTGCGGGGTTCGACGGCCTGAGATTGGCCCGGAGGCCTTGGATGAGCAGCGCCAGACAGACCTTCGGCATGGGTGTCATCGGCTGCGGAGTGATCTCCGACACCCATCTGGCCGCCATCGAGATGCTGCCCGAGGCGCGGCTGGTTGCCGTGTGCGACCTGAACGAAGCAGCCGCCCAGGCGAAGGCACAGACCTGGGGCTGCGATTACCACACTTCCCACCTGGAGATGCTCCGGCGCGAGGACATCGACATCGTCAACGTGGTGGTGCCGTCGGGGCTCCACGCGAAGATCGGCATCGACGCGGCGCAGGCCGGCAAGCACGTGCTGGTCGAGAAGCCCATCGACATCACGCTGGGAGCCATCGACGCCCTGCTGGCGGCGGGCGAGGCCAACCGCGTCAAGATCGGCGCCATCTACCAGCTGCGCGCCTTCCCCGCCTACCGGCGCGCCAAGCAGGCGGCCGAGGAGGGGCGCCTCGGGCGCTTGCTGTACGCCAACGCCTTCGTCCCCTGGTATCGGAGCGAGGAGTACTACTCCGACGGCTGGCATGGCACGAAGGCGCTCGACGGCGGCGGGGCGCTGATGAACCAGTCGATCCACTACATCGACCTGCTGCTCTTCCTGATGGGGCGCGCGGTGCGGGTCGCGGGCGTCACGGGGACCCTCGGGCACGAGAGGATCGAGGTCGAGGACTGCGGCAGCGCCGTGGTGCTCTTCGAGAGCGGCGCGCAGGGGCTGATCCAGGGCACCACCTGCACCTACGTCGGCCACCCGGCACGCGTGGAGGTGCACGGGACCCGGGGCAACGTCCACATCGAGGCCAACGAAGTGCGCCTCTGGGAGGTCGAGGGGGAGCCGGTCGAGCGGCACGACGCACCGGAAGTCGAGACCGCATCGTCCGACCCGCGCGCGGGCCTCGACCTCGCCGTCCGCGCCCATGCCGACCAGATCCAGGACCTGATCGACGCAATCCGCGAGGACCGCGAGCCGAAGCTGAGCGGCCGGGAGGCCCGGCGCGCCGTCGAGCTGATCCTCGCGGTCTACCGATCGAGCGAGACGGGGGCAGTCGTCGAGCTGGCGCAGGGCTGAGGCCGAGGGACCCGGACGGCAAACGCGGCCCCCCACCAGAGGGCCGCGTTCCGCTACTTCAGGGGAAGCTGGTCGGGGCGGCCGGACTTGAACCGGCGGCCTTACGGTCCCGAACCGTACGCGCTACCAAGCTGCGCCACGCCCCGACGGACCCGGATTATACCACTAGCCCTCTACGTGGTCAATGCGCGGAGGTTGCGAATCCGGGCAGCGAGGAGGGGCCGAATGCGGAGCATCCGGCCCGCCCTGACCCAAACACCGGGCCGGATGCTCCGCATTCGGCCCCTCCCACGGCAAGGAGGTTGCGATTCGGTTGCCTGTAGCCGGCGAGGGGTGCTATACTTCGCCCTCGCCACCGGACGGCTAACGCCATGCGCACATACCATATCGAGACCTTCGGCTGCCAGATGAACGAGCACGATTCGGAGGGGATCGCAGGCATCCTCTCCGGGCTCGGCCTTTCGCCGGTTCCCACGCCGGAAGAGGCCGATGTCCTGGTGCTCAACACCTGCTCGGTGCGCGACAAGCCGCAGCGCAAGGTCTTCAGCCGGCTGGGGCAGTACGAGCAGCTCAGGTCATCGCCGGGCGACCGGCTGATTGTGGTCGCCGGCTGCATGGCGCAGCTCATCCCCGACGAAATCCGCGAGCGGTCGCCGGGTGTAGACCTCGTCATCGGCCCGCGCGCATACGGCGAGCTGGAGACGGCCGTGCGCCGGTTGATGCAGGGCGACGCTACGCCGCAGAGAGTGCTCACCCGTTGCGCGCCCGACGCCGTGCCGATCCCCTATCGCCGCGAGTCGCCCCTTCGCGCGCGGGTCGATGTGATGTACGGCTGCGACAACCACTGCGCCTACTGCGTAGTGCCGCGCGCGCGAGGGGAGGAGGTCAGCCGCCAGCCCGACGCGGTCCTCCGCGAGGTCGAGCAGTTGGTAGCGGAGGGCGTCGTCGAGGTCACGCTACTCGGCCAGAACGTCAACTCCTATGGACGCGGGCTCGAGCCGCGCGTCGACTTCGCCGACCTGCTGGCGCGGCTGGACGGCATCGAGGGCCTGCAGCGCATCCGGTTCACCACCTCGCATCCGAAGGACGTGTCGCCCAGGCTCATCCGGGCAATGGCGCAGCTGCCGAGCGTGTGCGAACACCTGCACCTGCCGATCCAGGCGGGCTCGGACCGGGTCCTAGAGCGCATGGGACGCGGCCATACGGCGCAGCAGTACCTGACGCTCGTGCGCGCAGTCCGCGAGACCGTGCCGGGGCTCTCGCTCACGACGGACGTGATGGTCGGCTTCCCGGGCGAGACGCGGGAGGACTTCGAGGCGACGCTGGCCCTCTTCGAGGCCGTGCGGTTCGACCAGGCCTTCATGTTCAGGTACAATGACCGCCCTGGCACGCGTGCCGATGAGATGACCGATAAGGTGCCCGAGGAGGAGAAGCAGGCGCGGTTCATCGAGCTGGTCCGCTTGCAGAACGGGATCGCGCGGGAGGTCAACGAGGCGCACGTCGGCGAGGTGCTCGAGGTCCTCGTCGAGGGCCGCGATCCGAAGAACCCCGAGAAGGCGCGCGGGCGCACGAGGCAGAACAAGCTGGTGATCTTCCCGGCCGACGAGGACCTGACCGGCCGCTTCGTGCACGTCAGGGCGGTTGAGGCCAGGCTCTGGGGATGGCTGGGGGACATTCCCAACACCGTCCAGTCGTGGTAGGGGCAGAGCGTGCTCTGCCCCGGTGTTGCCACGGCCGACGGCATGGGCAGAGCACGCTCTGCCCCTACAACGACAGACCGTCCGGAGCCTCTCTCATGCCCCGAATGACCTCGCGTCAGCGCATCCTCACTGCGATGCGGCACGAGCAGCCGGACCGCGTGCCGGTGAGTCCGTTCGGCCTTGGCCATCTGCCCTACGAGAGCGAGGTCGCGAAGCGGCTCATCGCGCTGACCGATCCGTTCATCGACGGCCCGGTCTGGGGCGGCGACCCGATCCTCGGCACGGCCGTCCAGGCGACGAACGAGGAGGACGGCGACGCGACGATCACGACCTACCACACGCCGGCGGGCGACCTGACGATGCGGCGGCGGCGGACCTCGGTGACGGCGGCGACGGTCGAGTTCCCGCTGAAGACGGCCGAGGACATCCGGAAGATCCTGTCGATCCCGTATGAGCCGCCGGAGCCGAATGTCGAGCCCTTCCTGCAGCGCCGCGCGGAGATCGGTGAGGACGCGATGGTGCTGGCGGGGATGGGCGACGCGATCTGCTTCCCGGCCACGTTCTTCTCGCCCGAGGACTTCTGCCTCGCCTGGGCTGACGACCCCGACGCGCTGGAACACATGGTGTCCGTCGCGGCGGAGCGCCTCAACCGCTGGGTGCAGAAGGCCGGCGCGGCGGGCGTGGACGGCTGGCGGATCGTCGGCGGCGAGTATGCGAGCGTGCAGCTCGGGCCGGAGGCCTTCCGCCGTCTCGTCGTGAAGTACGACCGGGAACTCGTGGACATCATGCGCCATCACGGGGCGGTGAGCTACTTCCACAACCACGGCCCGACGATGCGCTACCTCGGGGACTTCGCGGACATCGGCTTCGACGCGGCCGACCCGTTCGAAGCCCCGCCGTGGGGCGACTGCGATCTTCGCGCCGCGATGGAGCGGATCGGCGACCGCGTGTGCCTCGTCGGCAACCTCGATGACATGGAGATCATCGAGAAGCGCCGTCGCGATGAGGTGCTCGAGATCGCCCGCGAGCGCCTCGAAGCCGCCGGCCCGCGCTCCTTCTGCCTCGGCGGCACGGCCTCCGGCACGTACACCGAGAAGGGCGCGGAGAACTTCATCGCCATGGTCGCAATCGCCGAGGACTACGCGCGATCGGGGGGAGCCACATGAGGGCGTTGAGCATCGCCGGTGTGGCGCTGCTGGTCGTCTCAACGCAAGCGGCCGAGGATCACCAGCAGCTTGTCACCCATGCCACTGGCTCGCTCGGGAGCGCCGTCGGGCACTTCCGCGCGGATGTCGCGTGCCATGGCGGGTACCTGTGGCGCTACAAGGCCGACGGGACCGATCAGGAGGGCGAGGGCAAGGCGACCCCGACACAGGTCTGGATCCAGCCCCCGGGCACGCCGTCAGTTGGCCTGGCGATGCTGGAGGCCTACGAGCTGACGGGACTGGAGCTGTGCCGCGACGGCGCCATCGAGGCGGCGCGGGCGCTCGTCTGGGGGCAGGTGGCCTGCGGGGGCTGGGACTACCTGATCGACTTCGACCCGGAGAGCCTCCGCAAGCCATACTACCTGCGCGACAAGCTGGCCGGCATCGAGCCGAAGAAGGGCCAGCGCACCTGGGCGGTCTTCGATGACGACACGACGCAGCACGCACTCAGGTTGCTGATGGCGGTGGATCGGGAGCTGGAGTTCGGGGACCAGGAGATTCACGACGCGACGCTCCGCGGGCTGCAGTGCGTTCTCGATGCCCAGTACCCGAACGGCGGCTGGCCGCAGTGCTGGCCGCTGTCGGAGGGCGCCGGGTATGCCCGGTACATCACGTTCAACGACAACGCCATGAACGACTGCCTCTCGGTGATGCTGGAGGCCTACACGACCTACAGCGACCAGCGTTACCTGGACGCCGCCAAGCGGGGCGGTGCTTGCATCATCGCGCTGCAGTTGCCCGACCCCCAGTCGGGTTGGGGTCAGCAGTATGATGAGCACCTCAAGCCCGCACACGCGCGGTGGTTCGAGCCGGCGGCCTGCGAGGCCGCGGTGACGGCCGGCAACATGCGGACGCTGATGGAGCTGTTCCGCGCGACACGCGACGAGAAGTACATCAAGCCGATTCCCGCGGCGATCAAGTGGCTCGAAGCGTCGAAGCTCGACAACGGCAAGTGGGCGCGCTTCTACGAGCCGGGCACGAACCGGCCGCTGTATGTGAACATGGACCGGCAGGTCGTGTATGTGTACGACGACACGATCCGCCCGGGCTACAGCTGGCAGGGCGAGTACGGAATCCCGGGCGTCATCAGGACGTATGAGGCTCTGATGAAGGACGTGGCTGCGGGCACGGTGGCGTGGACGATCCCGCCGCCGGAGAAGAAGCCGCTTACGAAGGAGCAGGCCCAGGCGACCCTCGACCGTCTCGCGCCGGAGGTCCGCAAGGTGTGCGATGCGTTGGATGCGGAGGGCAACTGGGTTCGCGAGGATGGGTGGATCTACTGCGAGGACTTCATCAGGAACACGCGGCTGCTCGCGCAGTACATCAACGCCGCCAGCATTGTGCAGAAGGCTCAGTAGGAGAGCTACTCGACATGCCAGGCATGACCCTCACCGAGAAGCTGTTGGCTCACGCGGCGGGACGCGACGGCGTGAGGCCCGGGGACTTCGTCACCGCGAAGCTGAGCTGCGTGCTCGCCAACGACATGACCGCGCCGATCGCGATCCGCGAGTTCCGGAAGATGGGCGCCGAGCGCGTCTTCGATCGGACGAAGATCGCCTTGGTCGCCGATCACTCGACGCCGAACAAGGACATCCTCTCCGCGACGCAGACGAAGACGATGCGCGACTTCGCCCGCGAGCAGGACATCCTGCACTACTACGAGACGGAAGCCGGCATCGAGCACATCCTGCTGCCGGACAAGGGGATCGTGCTGCCGGGGGATTGCGTGATCGGCGCCGATTCGCACACCTGCACCTACGGCGCCCTCACCGCCTTCAGCACGGGCGTCGGCTCCAGCGACTGCGCGGCGGCCATGGCGACCGGCGAGTGCTGGTTCCGCGTGCCCGAGACGCTGCGCTTCGTCTTCAACGGCGAGCTGCAGCCGTGGGTCGGCGGCAAGGACCTCATCCTCTTCACGATCGGGCAGATCGGCGTCGATGGGGCGTTGTACCGGGCGATGGAGTTCGGGGGCAGCGCCATTCACGCGCTGGAAATGGCCGGCCGGTTCACGATGTGCAACATGGCCATCGAGGCCGGCGGCAAGAACGGCGTCATGCCCTTCGACGAGAAGACGAAGGCCTACGTGGACGCCCGTGCCACGAGGGAATACACGGTCTTCGAGCCCGACGCGGACGCCGACTATGCCCATGTGTACGAGTGGAACGCGGGCGCCATCGAGCCTCAGGTGTCGGCGCCCTTCCTGCCGAGCAACGCGCGCGGGGTGAGCGAGCTGAAGGACGTGGCCATCGACCAGGCGGTCGTGGGCGCGTGCACGAACGGGCGGATCGAGGACCTGCGCGTGGCAGCGGGCATCCTGAAGGGTCGCAAGGTCGCGAAGGGCGTGCGCTGCATCATCATCCCCGGCACCCACGACATCCACCTGCGCGCCACCCGCGAGGGCCTCGTGGAGACCTTCCTGGAGGCCGGCGCGATGGTCAGCACACCCACGTGCGGCCCGTGCCTGGGTGGGCACATGGGCGTCCTGGCGGCCGGCGAGCGCGCCGTCGCCACCACCAACCGCAACTTCGTCGGCCGCATGGGGCACCCGGAGTCCGAGGTCTATCTCGCCAGCCCCGCGGTCGCCGCCGCCTCCGCCGTGTGCGGCAGGATCTGCAGTCCGGAGGAACTCTGAACAGCCATGGCAGGCCACGTGCACAAGTACGGAGACCATGTCGATACGGATGTCATCATCCCCGCGCGCTACCTGAACACGAGCGACAACGCGGAGCTCGCGGCGCACTGCATGGAGGACCTCGACGCGGAGTTCATCACCCGCGTGCGGCCGGGCGACGTGATCGTGGCGGGTGTGAACTTCGGCTGCGGCAGCTCGCGCGAGCATGCACCGATCGCGATCAAGGAGTGCGGCGTCTCGTGCGTGATCGCCAAGAGCTTTGCGCGCATCTTCTACCGGAACGCCCTCAACATCGGCCTGCCGATCGTGGAGTGCGCTCCGCTCGTCGATGAGACGGAGGCGGGCGACGAGGTGGAGGTAGACCTGGCCGCGGGCCGCGCGCGGAACCTGACGAAGGGCACCGAGTACTCCTTCCCGCCGCTCGTCGGGCCGGCGGCCGAACTGGTGGCCGCCGGTGGGCTAGTAGCGCTCGTGAAGGCCCGCCTCCCTGCCGGGTGACCACGACCAAACCATGGCGAAGCCACTCGTCGCGATCATCGGGCGTACGAACGTTGGCAAGTCGGCCCTGTTCAACCGGCTGACGGGGCAGCGCATTGCCGTGGTCGAGGACCGGCCCGGCGTCACGCGCGATCGCCTCTACGCGACGGCGCGCGTGGGCGAGCGCGAGGTGGTCCTCGTTGACACGGGCGGCATCGTGGGCGGTGAGGAGGACGTGCTCGTCAACCTGGTGGCGGAGCACGCCAGGATGGCGCTGGCGGAGGCGGACCTGCTGATCTTCCTGGTGGACGGCCAGGAGGGGCTGACCAGCCATGACATGATCGTCGCGGACACCGTCCGACGCTCGGGCAAGCCCTACATCCTGGTCGCGAACAAGATGGAAAAGGGCCGCCTGGACTCCTCGCCTTTCCTCGATCTGCGCCTCGGAATGCCGTTGGACATCTCGGCCATTCACAACCTCAACATCGAGGACCTGCGTGATGCCATCGTCGAGGCCCTGCCTCTCGAGGAGCCCGAGGAGGCGGTTGAGGAAGACCGAGTTGCGGTGGCGGTGGTGGGGCGGCCGAATGTGGGCAAGTCCTCACTCATCAACGCGCTGCTCGGCGAGGAGCGGGTGATCGTCAGCGACATCCCGGGTACCACCCGCGAGGCCATCGACGTTCCGCTGTCGGCGGACGGACAGGACTACCTCCTCGTCGATACCGCCGGCCTCCGCCGCAAGTCCCGCAGCAAGGAGGCGGTCGAGTTCTACTCGACGCTTCGCTCGGCCAAGGCCATCGAGCGGGCCCACGTCGTCCTTGCGATGCTCGACGCCTCCGAGGGCGTCACCATCCAAGACCAGCGCATCGCCGGCATGGCCGAGGAGGCGGGCAAGGCGACCGCGATCATCGCCAACAAGTGGGACCTGGTGTGCGCGCGCGGCGCCGTGCCGGGAGAGAACCCGCGTCCTGCTGAGCAGCTCGGCTCCAAGAGCCTGGAGAGAGCCCTCCGCAAGGACTTCGAGCGGGACGTCCGCCGCCGGTTGCCTTTCCTGGACTACGCAGAGGTCCTCTTCGTCTCCGCCGCGAAGGGCGAGGGCATCGACGCCATCCTGCCGCTCGCGTCGCGCATCGCCAGTGACTTCAGCCGCCGGATCGCGACCGGTGTCCTGAACCGCGCCATTGGCGATGCCGTGCTGAAGCACAGCCCGCCCAGCCGCAAGGGCCGCCGCTTGCGCATCTACTACGCGACACAGGTCGCCGTGGAGCCGCCGACCGTCGTGTGCTTCGTCAACGATCCCAAGCTGATGCACTGGTCCTATCAGCGCTACCTCATCAACTTCCTGCGTCGGGAGTTCGGGTTCCAGGGCACGCCGATCCGGCTGCACGCGCGCCCGCGGCGCCCTGAAGACGGCCCCGACTGATCCGGGCCGGAGGTGATCGAGACGGGAACCGTGGTCGCGGTTCTGGCAATCGTCGGCTGCTATCTCACCGGCGGAATCCCGGTCGGCATCCTCATCGCCCGCAGCCGTGGGGTCGATCTCCGCAAGGTCGGCAGCGGCAACATCGGGGCCACGAACCTGTTCCGCGCCCTGGGGGCCAAGTACGGCGTGCTGGGCTTCGCGCTGGACACGCTGAAGGGCTTCGTGCCCGTGACGTTGGCGGGGGCGGTCCTCCACCTTGCGGGGTGGAGCCTCGGAGCCGCCGCGCTGGCGACCGTCCTGGGCCACTGCTACTCGCCCTACCTGCGCTTCACGGGCGGCAAGGGCGTCGCGACGAGCCTCGGGATCGCGCTCGCTCTCTACTGGCCGGCGGGCGCCTTCCCCTTCGCCCTGTGGATTACGATCACGGCGGTCACGCGGTACGTTTCGTTGGGGTCGGTCATCGCGCTGACCGCCGCCCCCGTGCTGGCGTCGCTGCTCGGCGCGCCGGGCCCGCTCGTGGCAGCGATGGGCTGTGCCACCATTCTGTGCGTCACGCGTCACGTCGAGAACCTCGAGCGTCTGCTGAAGGGCACGGAGAGCCGCTTCGGCGGCAAGAAGCCCGTACGAACCGAGGGAGGGGGCAGCCCTTGATCCGCAGCGATGTCAGCCCAGTCGCCGTCATCGGCGCCGGAGGCTGGGGCACGGCCCTCGCGTGCCTGGCCGGCGAGAAGGGCACGGCGACCCGCCTCTGGGCGCTAGAACCTGAGGTGGCCGAGGAGATCAACTCCCGGCGCACCAACACCCGCTACTGCCCTGGTGCCGAGGTCCCCAAGTCAGTGAAGGGCGTGTCCTCCCTCTCCGACGCGGTGGATGGCGCGCGGCTGGTGATCTTCGCCGTGCCGTCGCAGTGGCTGCGGGGGGTGGCGGAACAGGCCGCGGCACACCTCCCGAGCCGCGCCTGGATTGTCTCCGCGACGAAGGGCCTGGAGACCGGGACGGGCCTGCGCATGTCGCAGGTCCTGGCCCAGGTCCTCGGTTCGGAGACGCCCCTTGCGGCGCTCTCCGGGCCCAACCTCTCCAGCGAGATCGTCCGGGGCATGCCCGCCTGCGCGGTCGTGGCCAGCAAGCACGCTGAACTCAGCCTCGCCGCTCAAGGCCTCCTGCTCTCCCGGCGTTTCAGGGTCTACACCAACTCGGACCTCATCGGCGTGGAACTGGGTGGTGCGCTGAAGAACATCGTCGCTCTCGCCGCCGGCGCCAGCGACGGTCTGGGCTTCGGGAGCAACACGAAGGCCGCCCTGCTCACGCGCGGGCTGGCGGAGATCCGCCGACTGGGGGTCGATCTGGGCGCCAAAGCCGAGACCTTCTCGGGGCTCTCGGGAATCGGCGACCTCATCACCACGTGCTCCAGCACGCTCAGCCGCAACTGGCAGGTCGGCAACCGGCTCGCGAAGGGCGAGACCCGGGACGCGATTGAGGCCTCGATGGGCGGCCAGGTCGCGGAGGGCGTCCCGACGACCTTTGCCGCGTGCGAACTGGCAGCGGCCCGGGGTGTTGAGATGCCCATCGCCGAGGCGGTCCGGGACGTGCTCCTGGGCGCCGTCCCGCCGCGTGAGGCGGTCGTGCGGCTGATGGGTCGCGAGGGCAAAACCGAAGTTGACAGCCCTCCGCTACGGACGTAGAATGGGGCTGTTCTCGCTGCAACCCCCTTCGGGGACGGGTCGTCCGCTTAGGCGTACAGGGCCACATTCTGCTCCGTCCGGAGCGAGAAAACGGGGTGATCTGCAGTGCCGGGCACGGTCACGAAGGCGGACTTGGCGGATACTGTCGTCACCAAGGTCGGCGGCGGACTGACGAAGCGTACGGCGACGGAGGTCGTCGAGGCGACACTGGACGCCATCACGAATGCCCTCTGTGATGGGGCCAAGGTCCAGATCACCGGGTTCGGCACGTTCGAGGTCCGCGTGCGCAAGGCGCGGGTCGGCCGGAACCCGGCGAAGCCGGGCGAGACCATCTTCATCCCTGCACAGAAGGCGCCGGTGTTCAAGGCCGGCAAACGCCTGAAGGATGCCGTCAAGTAGGCGGGAGGCATCTCGCGGCCGGGCTGACGACCACAGTCGGCCCGTTGCCGTGCTCCCGCCGACGGGCGCAAGGTCGGGGCGTGGCGCAGTTTGGTTAGCGCGTTAGACTGGGGGTCTAAAGGCCGCCGGTTCGAGTCCGGCCGCCCCGACCATACACCCGTACCGAGTTGCTCCTGCCGCCGGCCATCGTCTTGTAGATGCCGGCGGCATCCGCTACTGTGAGGTCTCGGGTCTCACGGACGCGGCACCACCCCCGGTACTGGCTGCGGACGGGTAGAGGATGCCGACGTTCAAACGGTTCGAGGACATGGAAGCCTGGCAGAAGGCTTGCGAGTTGGTGCGGCAGGTGTACGCGGCATCTGGGAGGGGCCCGTTCGCGAGGGACTTCGTCCTCAGGGACCAG
This sequence comes from Armatimonadota bacterium, assembly GCA_016869045.1. GTDB lineage: Bacteria > Armatimonadota > Zipacnadia > Zipacnadales > VGFC01 > VGFC01. Next base: position 11,913 of record VGFC01000044.1, on the reverse strand, counting down.
ATCCGCCGAGCGGCTGTGTCGGTAACCTCGAACATCGCCGAAGGCTTCGGGCGAGGGGGCTCCCAGGAGTTCATCCAGTTCCTCGCAGTCGCCAATGGATCGCTCAACGAACTCCGGTCGCAGCTGTACCTCGCCCTTGACCAGGGCTACGTGACCCCAGAGGAGTTCGCCCAGCTGACCGAGTCGGCAGTAGAGGTCAGCAGGCTTGTCCGCGGCCTCATGGCCTATTTGCGCAGGTCGGACATCAAAGGGGTCCGTCACAGACGCGAGGCGTCCCGGACCGGAGACGTCAGACCTGAGACATGAGACCTGAGACCCGAGACCTGAGGCTCGAGACCCGAGACCCCGAAGCCCACGCCAACGAGGTTGCCGAACTCTACATCAAGCACCTGAACCCCGGCTGGGCCACCGTGGTGAAGTTCATGGGCTATGGCGTGGTGGAGACCGAGGCGGAGGGCTGCTGGATCACCGATAGCGCCAGCGACCGGTGGCTCGACTGCCTCGGCGGGCCCGGCGTCTTCACGATGGGCCATCGGCACCCGGCCGTGGTCGAGGCCGTCGAGCGGCAACTCCACGCGATGCCGCTGTCGAGCCATCTGCTGCTGAACGAGAAGATGGCCCAGTTGGCCGCTGCCCTCGCTGACCTCTGCCCGGGCGACCTGCAGCACGCGTTCATCTGCAACTCCGGCGCCGAGGCGGTTGAGGGCGCCCTGAAGATCGCCCGCGCGTACACCGGCCGTCCGAAGTTCGTCGGCGCGCTGGGCGGGTTCCACGGGAAGACGTTCGGCGCGCTGTCCGCCTCGGGCCGCGAGCAGTACAAGACCCCCTTCGAGCCCCTGTTGCCGGGCTTCTCCCACGTGCCCTTCGGCGATCGGGACGCACTCGCGGCGGCGGTGGACAACGAGACGGCTGCGGTGGTCCTTGAGCCCGTCCAATGCGAGGCGGGGATCATCATCCCGCCCGAGGACTACCTGCCCGCGGTTCGCGAGATCTGCGATCGGGCGGGCGCGCTGCTGATCCTCGACGAGATCCAGAGCGGCCTCTGCCGCACCGGGAAGACCTTCGCCTGCGAGTGGTGGGACGTCACCCCAGATCTGATGTGCCTGGGCAAGGCCCTCGGTGGCGGCGTCATGCCGATCGGCGCCTTCGTCGGCAGCGACGACGCATGGTCCGTCTTCCACGACAACCCGCTCATCCACACCAGCACCTTCGGCGGCAACCCGCTGGCCTGCGCTGCCGCGCTCGCGGCGCTCAAGCTGGTCCGGGAGGGCGGCCTCTGCGAGGCGGCCCTCGAGCGCGGCTCACAGCTCCTGGCGGGCCTGAGCGCCATCGGCGCCGACTACCCCGACCTCATCCGCGAGGTTCGCGGCAAGGGGCTGCTGGTCGGCGTGGAGTTCGCCGACGCCGACGTGGGCGGCCTGGCGATCGCTGCTCTGGCCCAGCGCCGCATCCTGTGCGCCTACGGCCTGAATGACCCGCACACGCTCCGCTTCGAGCCGCCGGCGGTCATCACCGAGGCCGAAGTGGACCATGTGTGCGCGATGTTGCGTGAGGCCGTCGACCAGGCCAAGATGCTGATGGGCCTCGCGTCCGAGGCTTAGGGGCCGGACCGCCGGCCCCGGCCCATTCCGCCAACTGCGTCGCCCGGGTGAACCGATGACTGCTGTCAGGCGTCTTCTGTTGGCAACCGCCGTCGCCTTGGTCGCGTCCCTGCTGCTGGGGGCGTGCCACAAAGAGCAGCCCAAGCTAGCCGCCGTCCCGCCCGAAGCCTCCGCCCCGACCAAGACCGTGCAGCCGCGCAACATCCCGATCCTGTGCATGCACGACATCGGGCCGAACGCCCAGAACGAGTACTCCATCAAGACGGCGGACCTCGAGAAGTACGTCCAGTGGCTCCACGACCAGGGCTTCCAGACGGTCCTACTCCGCGATGTCGCTGCCTACATCGCCGGGCAGAGGGACCTGCCGGAGAAGCCGGTCGTGCTCACCTTCGATGACAACTGGAAGAGCGCCCTCAAGATCGCCCAGCCTCTGCTGGCGAAACATGGGTACGTCGCCGTGGCGTTCCTCATCACCTCCTCGGTCGGGGCCAATGACCATCGCCTGACGTGGGACGACTGCAAGGCGCTCGCCCAGGCGGGCTGGGAGATCGGTTCCCACAGCAAGACCCACGAGAACCTCACCTTCGTGCCCAAGGGCAAGACCGCCGACAGCATCCGGGACATGGTGGAGGAGCAGGTCCGCGACTCGAAGTTCGCGATCGAGGAGCAGACGGGCCTGCAGGTCACCTCCTTCGCGCTGCCCTACGGCAACTACGATACGTTCGTGCTGGGGACGCTGAACGCCGCCGGCTACACCGCTGCGGTGAGCATCGACCGCTCTACGGCCGATGAGCGCTCCGACCCGCTATGCCTGCCGCGTCGCATGATCGTGAACAAGACCTCATTCGGCACCTTCCAGCGCGTCTGCCAGGCGAAGGCCCTGCACATCGACGACCTGAAGCCGCCGCCGGGAACGCGCGTCGCCGGGGACTCGGTCACGATCACCGGGGTCCTCGCCGACGGGGACGTCTCCTCCGCACCCACGGGCGAGGCGATGGGCCAACCGCTCAAGGTCGAGTACGACTCGGGAGGGAAGAAGATCACCATCCGGGCGCCTCTTGGGCGGGGCGCGAATTCGATCGCTCTGCGCGCGTCCGGCCGCGAGATCACATGGCTGGTGATAGGTGACCACTGACAGGAAAACGCTGAGCTGCCGCCTTTCCGTACGATGAAGGGCACCTCGATCCGCATCAGGGCGACCGACTTCCCCACTCACCGGCGGCGCCGGCGCCGGGACCAGAACTCCACGTGTTGCTGCCTGGCCCTGATCATCATCTGTGCCCTGATCGCTCTGCTGGCGGCGCGCAAGCCCATCTTCGGCGCCATCCGCCACCTTCTCCACAAGCAGACGGTCCAGGGTCCTCCCCGGCCCGAGTTCCCGCTCTCGCTCTCGGTTCCGCAGCACGACTGGTGCCGCTACGACATCGTGCCCTTCGAGGTAGCTCTCGTCGCGGCGGACGGACGGCCGATCACCGGCGCCGCGCCGGAGGTCGTGGTGCTTGACGCCGGGGGGGACATCGTCGAGACGGTCGGGCGGCTGGCGAGCGTGCCGCTGCGGTTCGACGCGGGCAAGGGGGTCTGGCGCGGGAGCTGGCCCGTCCCGTTTGGCGCCAAGGCGGGGACGGATGCGGTCTACACCCTTGAGGCGAGGGCCGAGTTCGCCCCACAGGAATGGGGCTGGGAGCCGCCGGAGCAGCAGCGCAAGCGCGAGAAGGAGGACGCCGCTCGACGCCGGGAACGCGAGCAGGAGGCCAAGGCCAAGGGCGAACCGCCGCCCAAGGGGGCTGCCAGCTCCGGCCCACAGCCTGAGGGGGAGGCCGTGTGCACCGCCACCGCCTCCTTCCGCATCTTGCGGCGGGAGCGCGCGGAGCTGCCGCCGGGCACCTGCGTGGTGACCTGGGAGCCGGACTTCCCCGACGGCCAGCTCACACGCCCTGACGGCACGAAGGGCGACTGGAAGGCGATGCTCGACTGGGCGCAGTTCATGGGCGCCGACACGCTCTGGTTCCGCGGCGCCGTCACGGAGACCTACAGCGAGCGCGGGCGGCTGACGATGCAGAACCCCTGGAACCAGCACAACCTTGAGAAGATCCCCGAGATGGCTCAGGAGGCGCACCGCCGCGGGCTCAAGTTCGGCGCCTGGGCCGCTGCGATGGAGACCTACCCCAACAGGCCCGGCGAGCACGCCGCGGCGAGGCGCTGGAAGCCCGGCTACCGCTGGACCCAGGACTTCTCCCGCAGCCAACGTGTGCCGACCGAGGAAGCGGCGATCTCCTTGTTGGACCAGAACCGCCCGCAGCATCTCGCTCAGTTCCTCGCCCAGATGCAGGCCACGGAGGGCGTGGACCACGTCGGCTTCGACTACATCCGCAGCGGGGCGGACTGGGGCAGCTACGAACTGGTGGAGGGCTTCGCGAAGGAGATGCCGGTCGTCGGCCTGCCGGGCGAGTGGGGGCAGTTCGGCCCCAACGACCGCATGGGCTGGCTGTGCGACCGCGTAGACGGCGGCAAGTGGGCCAGCAACGTGGAACTCTACCATCAGTGGAACTGGTACCGCGCCCACGTGCTCTGCAGGAACCTCAAGCGCATCCTCGACGAATCGAAGCTCCAGAAACCTCTTTGGACCTTCACGCTGAGTTGGTGGCACGGCGAGCAGCACGGTCAGGACCCGCGGATGTTCGCCGACGCGGGCGTGTCCATTGATGCCGTGATGCTCTACGAGTGCGATACCGTCGCGCAGTACGACTCGCTCGTCGAGCAGTGGCGTGAGGGCATCAGCGAGGAGGGCGGCATCCCGGCCGGCCACATCAACATCATGGGGGGCGACCAGGTCAGCTTCCGCTCCCACCAGAAGCTGACCAACCCCGCCGCCCCTGAGGAGCTGTACCGCCGGATCACGACTGCCGCCTCGCAGCTGACCCAGGGCGGTCCGCTCTGGGGGGCCTTCGTACATGACATCAGCCGCATCTGCGCGCCCACGTTGGCGACCAATCGTGGCCCGTACTCCGGCCGCGAGTGGGCGCTGGCCGGCGCGGCGGCGTTCAGTACCGTACGGGCGAACTGGGGCGTGCAGCCCGTGAAGTGCGAGCTGAAGGCCCCCAAAGCGGCGCCGGTGGGCAGCACGATCACCTGCGAGCTGACCATCGAGAACACGACGGACGCCAAGCTGAAGGGCCTCGCCATCACGGTGATGGACACGGCGCAGATCAACCGCATCACCCAGACCCAGCAGGTGGCTGAGCTGGGCCCCAAGCAGAAGGTGACCGTGCCGATACAAGTGCAGATTACGGGCGGCGACGCCTCGCGCGCCTCGCGCTTCATGGTGGCCGCCCAGATCCGCTGGCCGGCCGGCGACTACGGCAAGCAGGTTCGCCCCGACCTGCCGTGCCTGTACACGGTGATGACGTACCTGAACGCCGCGTAGCCCGCACGCCCATCACTCTCGGAGGGTCTCCTGCCGGTGCCTCGTCGCTCGCGCGGTTGGTTGCGACGTCTGCTGAACCGCAAGGGCGGCGCCCAGGACCCTGTGGCAGAGGGCGCGGAGGCCGTCTCCCCCTCGTTCGGAGCCATCGGCCCCTACTACGACGTCCTCATGTGCAACGTGCCGTACCGCAGTTGGGTGGACTACGTCCAGCGCCTCCTCGACCGCTTCGACGCCCATCCGCAGACCGTCCTCGACCTGGCCTGCGGGACCGGGATGGTGGGCGCCGAGATCGCGCGCCGGGGCTGTCCGCGGGTGTTCGGCGTGGACCTCTCCGAGGGCATGGCTCGCGTCGCCGCCGAGGAGGGCCGTCTGCGGGTCGCCGTCCAGGATGCCCGCGCCCTCGGCCTGAGGTCGGAATCGCTCGACCTGGTGGTCTGCCTCTACGACAGCCTCAACTACATCCTCGAACCCAGTGGCCTCTCCGCCTGCTTTCGGGGCGTCCACGGTTCCCTCAAGCCCGGCGGTCTGTTCATCTTCGACCTCAACACGATCCGCGCGCTGGCGCTCAACCTGTTCACCCAGGACAACATGCGGTCGTCAGACCCGCTGGCCTACTCCTGGCGCTCGGACTGGGACGCGAAGTCCCGCCTGTGCACCGTCCGGATGTGGTTCCGTTGGGCCGACGACAACGAGACCCGCGAGTTCGTCGAAGTCCACCGCCAGCGTGGCTATGCGGATGACGAAGTGCAGGACCTGCTGCGCGAGGCGGGCTTCGAGATCCTCGCCGTGTACGATGCCTACAGCTTCGAGCGGTTGCACAGTCGCAGCACGCGCGCGTTCTACGTGGCCCGGCGCGCGACGTGACGTCCGCCGCTTGACCGGCGCACCGGCGGTGGGTATACTACCACTGTTCGGCTTATGCCGACGATCTCCGCGATTCTTCAAGGAGGTGATGCTCAGTGGGTAGTACACACGGCTGTGGGACAGTGAGCAAGGAGGGGAGTGCTCCGTAGCAGCACCGCACTCCTGTGAGCAGGTGTCGAGGCGAGAGAATCTCACACCGCAGACTCCTTGACCACCTGTCTCACAGTCCCGCAGATGCAACAGGGCCCCGCCGTGAGGCGGGGCCCGCCTGTCTCCCAGGGGCCGCCGCTTACTCCCTCCCGGCCCACCGTCTGGTAGCCAGCCACACGCCGGCAAACACCAGCGCCGCCCCGAAGAGGAACCCGAGCCGAATCGGCTCGTGGAGCACGAGCCAGCCCATCGCGATCCCCACGACCGGCGCAACGTACTGCAGCGGCCCGATCAAGTTGGCCGGGACATGCTCCAGCGCCGCGTACCAACAGACGAAGCCGAAGGCCGTCGGGATGATCGCCATGTAGGCCGCCACGAGCACCTCGAGGCCGGTCATCAGCAGCGGGGTGCCGCGAACAACGACGATCAGGCACATGACCGCCGCGCCGCAGCACATGGCGGCGGTCGTCGCCACGAGGCCGCCCCACCGCTGGACCGGCTGTTTGCCCAGGAGCGTGTACAAGGCCCATGACACCGCGCCCGCCAGGGCGAGGGCGCATCCCAGCAGGTCGTTCCGCCCGCCGAGGGCCAGCCCGTGACCCCAGCTCGCCGCAACGACGGCGCATCCGACGAGGCCCACCGCGAGGCCCACATAGCGCGCTGCGGGCACCTTCTCCCCCACCAGGAACGCCAGAGCGGCGATGAAGATGCCGTTGGAGTTCATGATGAGGACGCCGTTGATCGAGTACGTGTACTGGGTGGAGGTGAACACGAAGATGCCCAGGCCCACGACGCCCAGCAGACCGAGCAGCAGGAACCGCGGGGCATCCTCGAAGGACGTGAGCAACTTCCGCGAGTGTCCGGTCACGAGCACATAGACCAGCAGCGCGAGGGCCGCCAGGGAGAAGCGCGCCGCGGCCACCAGCAGGGGGTCAACCAGCCGCACCGCGGTGAGGTACCGCCCGCACACAACGACCGTGCCCCAGGCGACGGACGCCATGATCCCAAGGGCGATTCCCTTCGTGCGTGCGGTCAGGGGAGAACTCCTCGCGCGGCCAGGAAGGTTCGGGGTTCCGCGTTCGGGGTTCGGGGTTCACGGCCGCCAACGCCGAACCCCGAACGCGGAACCCCAAGCGGCCGTTGCCGTCCTACGACCCGCGGTCCCGGTTCTCGAACAGGAAGCGGTCGAACTGCCGGAGCGCGATCCACCACGTCACGATCGCCAGGATTAGATGCACTGCCAACGACACGCCCCAGACCGCATACGCCTGGAGGTGCGGCAGCCACAGCGACGGGCCGACCGGATCGTCCATGTCGAACACCAGGCAGCGGAACGCGATCAGCGGGGGGGATAGCGGCAGGAGGCCCCAGCGTCCGATCACGCCGGCGATGTTGACCATCGCCAGGCTCAGCATCACGGGCACAAACAGCAGTCCCCACCCCGCCAGAATCGAGTGCGTGCTCCGGCGGCACATGATCGACGCCGCCGCCCCGAACCCGGCGTACGCCGCCACGTAGATCGGGCCGCTGACCCACAACAGCAGCAGGCTGGGCAGCGACAGCGATCCCCAGATGAAGAAGATCGACATGAACAGGGCGCCGCCGGCGATGAGCAACCCCAACTCGGTGAAGCGGGCCTTGAGTTTCCCCCAGACCAGGTCGGGCGGCCCGAGCCGCGTCATCCGCAGTGAGTCGAGCGTGCCGCCCTCCCGCTCCGAGGTGACAATCGTGGGTGTCACCATGCAGACATACGCCAGCAGGATGCCGATCCAGAACATCGCCCCCAGGCTCGGGAAGATGCTGCGCTCTTTCACCAGACCCTCGCTCACTGCGACCGGCAGCCCAACGACCATCAACGGGAGGATCCATCCCAGCAGGGCGAAGTACCAGGCGGCGTCGCGCCTCCGGAGCGTGGCCAGCACCTCGATGGGGTTGCGGATGCGCTGGGAGACCATGCCCCAGCGCGTGCGCTCCTCGGCGACGGGGCCGCCGAGCGGCGGGGGTGGCAGGGCGGTCGCGCCCGTTCCACGCGCCGCCGCGGCAAGCGCGGCCTCCCGGTCTGCGTGTCCCCGTCGGCGCGCCTGCGTCTGCTCCGCCACGCGGGTCGGCTCCAGCCAGGCCGCCGTGACCCACGCCCTCCGCAGGCAGTGGATCGTCAGGGCAACCGGCACCGCCAGCCAAAACCACGGGGTCTTCCCGATTCGGCTGAACACGTCGGTCCACACGAAGCCGGCCGGAAAGGTGAGAACGTGGGTCGTCCAGAAGCCGATCCGACTGCCGGTCATGAAGCTCTGCAAGGCCGCTCGGAGGGCCGCCACGAAGGTCCCGCCACCACAGCCGATCGCCAGCCCCACGGCCGGCCACAGGAGCATGTCGCGGAACGACGACCGCATCGCCTCGGCGCGGGTGGCGCTCCGCACCGACCGACCGATGCCTACGGCCGCGAACGGCAGGCAGTACAGGATGGCGGCGCCGACGAAGGCGAAGGCGCCGAGCAGGCTTGGACCACCGGCCAGGTCCGCGATCAGCAAGAAGGGCAGCGTGGAGAGCGCCAGCAGGGCGGTCGCGGCGGCGGCGGCGAGGAACTTCCCGAGGACCAGCTCACGGGGCCTGAGTGCCGTGAGCTCCAGCATCTCCAGCGTGCCGTCCTCGCGCTCCCCGGCCACCATGTCGGCCGTCAGGACCGGCATGGCCACGAAGCATACCGGCAGGAGCAGGACGAGCGTCGCCCACGTCAGCCGCAGACCCAGGCCACGCTCCATCACCACGACCGCGCCCGTATCCCACTCGATCGTCGCCTCGCGGGAGAGGTCGGTCGCCCACCACCACACGGTGCCCACGACCGCCATCAGCCCGAGCAGCAGCGTCAGGGCGATGAGCACCAGGAGCCTGCCGCTCCGCATCAGCCGTCGGAACTCGGTTCGAGCGACCACCCACATCGCGCTACCTCGCCGCTACTCCAGCTGTGGCAAACCCACGACCCGTCGGCATGGTCCTCACCCCCTGCCCCCTCTCCTGAAGGGAGAGGGGGTAACCGGCGTACCCCGGCGACGTTGCCGTTCCCCCTCTCGTTCAGGAGAGGGGGCAGGAGGTGAGGACACCGTGGCCGTTCACGCGAAGCGCGTCAGTCCGGAGGGCTGCTAGTCCTTCTTCGCCGCCTTCTGCGCTTCGTACTCCCTGAGCTTCTCCTCGGCCCGCTTGAACTGAATCTCGCACAGGTGCGCGTACAGCCCCTCCGGCTTCGTGGCCAGTTCGGCGTGCACGCCCCGCTCAACGATCCGGCCCTCATCCAGAACCAGGATCAGGTCGGCGTTCATCACTGTAGATAGACGGTGCGCGATGACAAAGGAGGTGCGGTTCTTCATCAGTTCCGCCAGGGCTTGCTGAATCAGGAACTCCGACTCGCTGTCGAGCGCGCTCGTCGCCTCATCCAGGATCAGGATGCGCGGGTTGCGCAGGATCGCGCGCGCGATGCTGATCCGCTGGCGTTGCCCGCCGGACAGCCTCACGCCCCGCTCCCCGACCTCGGTCTCATATCCGTCCGGAAACTCCATGATGAAGTCGTGCGCGTTGGCGGCGATGGCCGCCTGGATGACTTCCTCGTCGGTCGCCTCGGGCTTGCCGTACTTGATGTTCTCCCGCAGCGTGCCCCGGAACAGGAACGTCTCCTGCAGCACCATCCCGATGCTCCGGCGCAGCGTCGAGACCCGCATGTTCTGCAGGTCGATGTCATCCACCAGCACCTGCCCGTCCAGCGGGTCGTAGAAGCGCGGGATCAGGTTCACCACGGTGCTCTTGCCGCCGCCCGAGGGGCCGACGAGGGCCACCATCTTCCCGGGCTCGGCCAGGAACGAGATGTCGTTCAGCACCGGCTGCCCGGGTTCGTAGGCGAAGTCCACGTTGCGGAACTCCACCTTCCCCTCGATATGTGGGGGGCTCTTGGCGGCCGGTCGGTCCTTGACGTCGGGCACCGTGTCCAGTGTGTCCATGATGCGCTCAACGGCCGCCATCACGTACTGGATCGTCTGGTTGATCGTTACCAGCGCGATGACCGGCCCAAACAGCATCCCCTGGTACCCGAGGTACGCCAGGAGGTCGCCGTAGGTCATGCCGCCGGGATGGGGCGCGAACAGCACCATGCGGCCGCCGATGTAGAGCACCACGAGGTTGGCGATGTTCGTGATGAGATTCGCGTTGACGCCCATCAGCGTGTTCCAGCGCGCACTGCGCATACCCAGCTTCACCTGCTCACGCAGCTCCCGCGCGAAGCGCCGCGCCTCATGACGCTCGCGAACGAAGGACTTGACGATCTTCACGCCCGCGACGCTCTCGTGCAGCGTGGCATACACCTCGGAGTACTGGTCCCGCACCTCCACCGCGGCGTGGCGAATCTGCTTGCGGAGGAGGAGGAAGTTCGCCACGTACAGCGGGACGAAGCACATGGAGAGCAGCGCGAGCTTCGGGTTGACGACGAACAGGACCGGCACGACCACCGCGATCACGATGGTGTTGGAGAGCAGGTCCACCAGCCCGCCGGACAGCACGGACTGCACCGCATCCACGTCATACAGGACCCGCGACATGATGTGGCCCGTCGACCGGGACTCGTAGTAGCGCATCGACAGGCGCTGGAGGTGTCGGTAGACCGCCGACCGCACGTCGAACAGCACGCGGTTGCCGATGAACACCAGCGCCATCGACCGGACGTACCCCATGAACGCGTTCATCAGGTGCAGGGCGAGTACCGTCCCGATGACCACGAACAGGAGACGGAGCAGCTCGGGGCGGCCGGCGTCCTGCTCGGCGGGCGTGCCGCCCACCCAGTCGGGGATCCGGTCCACGAGGACCTTGGTGATCCACGGGATCGGCATCGTCAGCCCGTGGCTGACGAACACGAGGCACAGCGCCCACACCAGCCGCCAGCGGTAGGGGCGGACGAAGCGGAGGAACCGGAAGAACAGGTGCATCGAACCGTCAGCTCTCTGCGCTCAACCTCGCGAGGGGATCGCGGGGCATTATAGTGGGCTTGGGTCAAAAGTCAAACCGGCTTGCTCCCAGCCGTCTCCGGGCCGCCGACGAGCGCCCGGAACGCCCGGTAGCCCCCCCGCATGTCCTCCAGCGACACGCGCGCGAACAGCTCCTGCAGCAGCCGCAGGTAGGACTTGGCCCCGTCCTGGGTCCGGACGACCATCCGGAACTCGCCGCCTTCCCGCAGTCGTCGTCGGGCATCCTCGATGAGCGCCGTCACGACCGACTTCCCCGCGTGGATCGGGGGGTTGGTCAGGATCACGTCGTACTCCCGCTCGCCGAGGACCTGGAAGGCGTCTCCCGCGAGAACCTCGGCGTTCGTGACCCGGTTCAGTTCCACGTTGATCTGCGCCAAGCCAGCGGCGCGCTCGTTCACCTCAACCATCGTCACGCGGGCCGCCGGGCTGAGCGCCGCGACCACGATCCCCAGCGGGCCGTACCCCGCGCCCCAGTCCAGGACGTCACCCTTCAGCGGCAGCGGCAAGCTCCTTAGCAGGAGGCGCGTGCCCCGATCAATGAAGTTCGGCGAGAACACGCCGGCATCCGTGCGGAAGGTGAACTGCCGCCCATGCAGTTCGACCGTGAGCTCCATCTCCGCGGACGGGCTCGAGGGCTGCGGGGAGAAGTAGTGCTCGGGCTCGACCTGGCGCACGGGAAGGGTCCTTTATCGGGGCGATGGGCGGAGGTTCGGGGCCGGGAACGCCGGCCCCTGCTCGGTCGTGGGCGCTGTCTGGTTGTCTAGACCGAAGTTCCCCGATCTGAGGGGGTGTTTGGCCTGTGATCTGGGGCTTTTGGGCTGATTGGCCTGCGATTTGGTACCCATGTAGAGTATAAGTTTATGCTTGA
>VGFC01000043.1 GCA_016869045.1 Armatimonadota bacterium | reverse complement strand
CCTCCTCGCGGGTGTGCCAACACCGAAGTTATAGCACACTGCCGCTCGCTTGAGGAGAGGGCGAACCGACTTTTTCAACGCAATCTTCATCGCGCCCAAGTGTAGGGGCGTGATTCATCACGCCCCGCGCCGTGCTCGCCGTACACCCCATGAGGTCGCCCTCGCATGTTCTTCGACGCGGTGATGCTGGCGAGAGCGCAAGCCGAGATCGAGCGCGAGGTGCTCGGACCGCGCGTGCGCGAGGTCGTCCAGCTCCACCACGACGAGGTCGCGATCCTGTTCCGCCGCGAGCCGTCGCTCGGCACACTGCTGCTCTCGTCCTCGCCCCAGTTCGGCCGCGTCCACCTGACCGGCCCGCCCACAGAGAAGGGTCAGCCCCAGGCCTTCGGCCTCGCCCTCCGCAAACACCTGAGGGGTGCGCGGCTGCTCAGCGCATCGCAGCCGGGCTTCGACCGCGTCCTGCGCATGGAGTTCGCCGACTGCGAGGGCTTCGGAGCGGAGTGCCGACGCTCCCTCATCGTGGAGGTCATGGGCAAGCACGGCAACATGCTGCTGGTTGGCGAGGACCAGCGGATCATCTCCTGCGCCAAGCACGTGCCGGCGCGGCTGAACCGTTATCGCGTCGTCATGGAGGGCGAGCCGTACGTCCCGCCGCCGACCTTCGATAAGCTCGATCCGCGCGAGGCGACCGTCGAGTTGGTGCGATCGCGCGCCACTGGCGAACCCATCGCGACGGTCGGCGAGTTCCTCCACCGTCACTTCCTCGGGACCAGCAAGGTCTTCTGCGCGGAGGTGTTGGCGCGCCTCGGTGAGGTCCCGGAGACCGCGGGCGCACTGACCGACTCACACCTCCACGCTCTGGTGAGCCTCCTGCATGAGCTGCCTGCAGAAGCGGCGTCGGTCGCGCCCGTGTACGAGTACGAACGCCCGACGGGCCTCGATCTGCCGGAGCACTTCGCCTACCCGCTGTGGCTGCGGTGCTGCGGTCCGCCGGTCGGCGAGGCGCCACACCTTGGCGCAGCACTCACGCCGCTGATGGCGCGCGAGCGATCCGCCCAGCAAGAGCGCGAGTTGCGCCAGCGGCTCACGGGCGCAGTGCGGACTCGCCTGGGGGCGCTGAGTGACGGGCTGTGGCGGATGCGCGGGCAGATGCGCCGGGCCGAGAGCGCCGAGGCTCTGCGCAAGACCGCGGAGCTGCTCCTGGCCCAGCCGCACGCCGCCGCGCCGTATGCGGCCGAGGTCGAGCTAGTAGACTACTACACCGAGAGTGAGCCGACGATCACGGTTCCGCTCGATCCGCCGGGAGATCCCCAGCGGACCGCGCAGCGCCTGTTCGACCGCTGCCGGCGAGCCGCCCGCGTCCTCCAGCGCGTCCCGCCATACATCGAGCAGGCAGAAGAGGAGGCGGCCTACCTGGAGTCCGTCCTGGCCGAGTTGGAGCTGGCGCAGGACCTGGATGACCTCTCGGCCATCGAGGACGAACTTGGGCGCCAGGGCCTCCTGCGGGAGCGCCAGCGGGTCCGTCGCGAGTCGCCAAGCGCGTCGCGACCCCAGCCTCGGCGCCGAGAGTCCAGCGACGGACTGCCGATCCTCTATGGCACCAACCATCTGCAGAACGATGAACTCGTGCGCCTCGCCGCCCCCGACGACCTGTGGCTTCACGTCCAGGGCGCGCCCGGCGCGCACGTTCTGATTCGGACCGACAACCACCCCGCGAAGACGCCGCGCCGCACGCTGATCGAGGCCGCGACGCTCGCCGCGCAGCTCTCACGCCTGCGCGGCCAGGAGACCGTGGACGTGGACTACACGCTCGCCAAGCACGTCCGTAGGCAGAAGGGCAACCGGCCGGGGATGGTCTTCTACACGCACCAGAAGACGATCACGGTAAGGGTGCGGTGAGCGCCTCAGTAGTCGCGGATCAGGTTGGAGACGTTGACCTCACGCACGTCCGACATCTGCATCAGGACATCGCGGATGTTCTCGATGAGCTTGTCGAGGTTCGCTCCCGACGCTCCCGCGGAGCCGCGCATGATCCGAATGCGGCCCTCGAGGTAGATGATGTTGTTGAGCGCCCGCACATTCGTGCGGGTCAGATCGAGGGGGAACTTGGCAATCTCTCGCTCACACCGCCGGCGAAGCTGCTTGTCCTCCAGAGGCATGTCTCTTGGCCTCCTTCGACGGCAGTCCCGGTGAGACCCCGTCACGCGCGATTATACCCGCCCCTCCCGCGCCGGTCAACGGCGCCCTGTCCGTTGCCCGCCCCGGAAACGCCCCTCGTCTGCCGCGAAGAAACCCCCCTGCAGCGAAACGGCCGGCGGGATCCTGGTGTTACGCTCTGTAGACGGAGACCGACTCTTGCCATCCATTGTCTCCGGGCGCCACTGGCGGCCCGCCTGGGACCTTGCGCGTGAAGCTCACCATCGCACTAACCGGATGTGCCACGATCGCGCCCGAACTCGAGCGCTGTTGCCGCGAGTTGGGTCTGCCGACCACGCTGTATGCGGCGCGGCCCGCGTGCCTGTTCGAGGGGGCGAGGAGGGAGACGCGCGAACTCGTGGCACGCGCCGGCGCCGAGCGCGACGCCTTGCTCATCGCGTTCGGCCAGTGCTGTGGGGAGTTCGAGGTCGAGGGTGCGGGCGTGGTCGCCGCGAGCCGCTGCACGGAGATGCTGCTGGGCGCGGGAACGCATTCCTGGATCACCGAGCAGGGCGTTCTGCCGCTCCCCCCTCCGTACTTCGATGCCTGGCTGAACGACCCCAAGGCCCGGCCGGAGGTCGAGCGCGTCCTGACCTCGAGTGCCGCGGCGATAGGCCTGGGGGCCATCGCGGCGATCGACCAGGCGGAACGCGAGTCCGACCCGCGAGGGATCGCCGAGATCGAGCGCATCTGCGGGCGCCCGTCGCGTCGCCTGTTCACCGGGCTCGGACATCTGCGCGAGAACCTCCGGGAAGCCGCCGAGGCGGCCGGGCTGTCCGCCGGGATGGCCCCGGCGGAGCCGATTCCCGCCACGGCACTGGGACCGGGCGACGACTGCCTCGCGGTCGTCGAGGAGGCCCAGACCGGACGGCAGATGGCGGTAGACACCATCGCCGCCGGCCTCAGCCGTGGCCTTACCTGCGTGTGGGTCACGGACGATCCGGCCTCCGCGCCCATTGCGGATCGCCTCGGGGGCGAGGCTCGGGAGTCGGGCCAACTGCAGGTGATCGGCCCGGAGGCCCTCCTGGCGGAGACGAACGCGGCGGGTGAGCCGCAGTTTCTGGTCGCCAACTGGATCGAGCGGGCCACCGAGGCCCTCACGGCGGGAGGCAGCGGCCTGTGCCTCATCCATGGGGGCGGTTGGGGCGAGGCGGCGGGTCTGTCAAGCGACTATCTGCTGGCCTACGCCTCGCGGCTGTCGGCCGCCTGCAGCCGCTGGCCCATCCTGAGCCTCTGTGCGTGCGCCCCGGGAGCCGTGGAGCCGTCCGTGTGGGAGGAATTACGGCGAACGCACCCGCTCGTCTCGGAGGCGGGCGTCGCTCGCGTCTCGCCCCGCTTCGTGCGGTCTGAGGAGTACCTGGGGGCCGAGAGCCTGCTGCAAACGCTGGGCCACCAGCCGACGACGTTCACCTGCGCTGACGTCCAGCCCCTTATCTCGGCGCTCGCCGACGGTGAGCTGGACGGACCCGCCGCAGTGGCCCTCGCGCACCACGCTCAATCCTGTGCCCGCTGCGGCGGTCTGCTGCGGCAGCACCGCGAGACGAAGCAGTCCCTGTCAGCCCTGCGCGTCGCCGTCGAGGGCATTGCCGACGAACTCTGGGCTCGCGTCAGCGCCCGCCTCCACGAGTAGCCCTGAGCCCCTACGACGTGTAGGGGCGCGATTCATCGCGCCCGCATGTAGGGGCGTGGTTCACCACGCCCAAACCCTCACTCCCCGAACGTCCCCGCCTCCACGAACGCCTCATACGCCCACTGCTGCCACGCCGGATCGGCGCCGATGCTGAACTCATCGGGGTAGTCCTTGGCGATGAACCCTCCCCCGACTCCCAGCTTCTCCACCATCTCCCGCGCCTTCTGCTGGATCGTCTCTTGCGAGCCCGACTGCAGCGTCGTCTGGATGTCCACCGGGCACCAGTACGTCACCCGACCATGGAACTCTGCCAGGTGGTCGATCCCGTGCAGGTCCGGCTGGTCGAACTGCAGCACATCCATCTCGAGTTCCACGAGGTCGGGCACGATGTCCGCGATGCAGCCGCACGAGTGCATCCACACGGTGAGCCCCCTCGAATGCGCATGGGAGATCAGCCGCTCGAAATCGGGGCGAAAGACCTCGCGCCACATCCGTGGGCTGACCAGCAGCCGGTCCTGCGTGCCCCAGTCCTCGCAGAAGAACACGCCGTCCGCCCCGATGTCCGCGTAGATGGAGACCTCCGCCAGCACGAGGTCACTCACCATGCGATTGAGCTGCCTCACCCGCTCCGGCTCGGCGGCGCAGTCCAGCAGGTACTGCTCCATCCGCCGCAGATACCGCGCCGAGTTGAACGAGCACGCGCTGATGCTGCCCAGGCGGTACCGGTCGGTGCACTGCTCGAAGGCGCGCGCCGCGTTCTCGTAGCGCGCCGGATCGTCCAGCGAGGGCGGCCGGTACGAGTCGAGGTCGTCCCACGTCTTGATCGGCGCCTCGATGACCTCGCCACCCTTGGTCTTGCCGGGAATCCTGCGCCACAGGCACCCCCACTCATCCCACCAACACTCGCCGCCCTCCTCGTCCTCGTACCGACGCTCATCAAAGCTCAAGTCAGCCGCCGGACCGCCGCCCGCCAGGTCGTTGATCCGTGGCCGGCCCTCGTAGGCCGAGAAGCTCAGCCCGATCCTCGGCGGGCGGTCGCGCTCCAGGACACGCCGGATGATGTCTCGTGATGTCATGTGGGTCGTGCCTCCGTGACGGCCCGCGCCAGATCAGGGACTGTCAGCCCATTTGCACGGCTTCTCTTGACCAGGATGCACCCCTCGCGCAAATGGGTGACTGTCCCTGATCTCGCCCGGATTTCGTCCCCGCGCCCGAACTCACCTCGCCTCACAGAGGGGAGAGCCGGACCTCGCACGAATGGACGTGTCGGACGGAAGGGGAGACCGGCCGTGCCTGCCAACGCGAAGCCCCCCGACACCAACCCCGCTGAGCACGTCTGCCGCCTCCGTGCGGCGGCGGTGTGCCTCCGTGAGGGGAAGGTGCTCCTCGTGCGCCACGAACGACCGACCGCGCCGGAGCCCTACTGGGTGCCCCCTGGCGGAGGCGTCCTACCGGGCGAGACGCTCCGTGAGGCCGCCCTTCGCGAACTGCGTGAGGAGACCGGCTACAAGGGGGTCGTGGAGGGCCTGTTCGGTTTCCGCGAGGTCTTCAAGCCCACGGGCATGGTGTTCGAGGTCTTCTGCCGCGTCAGCCTGAGCGACGATGCCCCTCCCGAGCCCAACTGCAAGCCCGGCAAGGTCCTCAAGGCCGCCGCTTGGTTCGCGCCGCACGAACTGCCCGGCCTCCGGGTCTACCCCGAGGCCGTTGCCGAGTGGCTCCGGGACCCCGACCGCACCTCCGTCCCCACCGACACCCTCGCCATGCCTCCCGTGACCGCGCCCGCCCGTTAGCCGTTGCCTCGGCCGTTCCGCTGGCCGTCGCCTCCGCCGTTCCCTTTCGTGTATTTCGTGTGTTTCGTGGTTATCCCCAGTCCCCGACGATCAACCGCAGCGCCTTCGGCCGCACACTGATGTCCACCGGGCTCATCCCGCGCACGTCCCCATCCGCCTGCCACCGCATCGGGGGATCGACCTCGACGCGGATCGACTTCCCGCGAAGGCACCTCATCCCGGGCAGCTCGCACACGCCGCCGCTGCACCAATGGCGAGTCACCTCGTTCAGCAGCCGCACGCGTCCCTTCTGCGCGAAGAGCGCCACCTGCAGCCCGCCGTCGTCCAACTGCCCCTCCGGCGCGAAGCGCAGCCGCCACGTGTACTGCGAGGCGTTGCAGGCGACGACGGCCCACAGGCGCTCCTCGATGGTCTCCCCGTCCACCGTTACCCGGAACGGTCGGAGCCCCCCTCCGGCCACGTGCAGCAGGAACTGTGCGACGAAGGCCCACCTCCCCAGGTGCTTCTTCCAGCGTCCCTGATGCGAGGCGTGGGCCACCTCGGCGTCGAAGCCGACCCCACACATGATGGCGAAGGGCGTGCCGTTGCACACCCCGACGTCGATGTCCCGCGTCCGTCCCTGGACGACTAGCCGGCACGCGGCGGGGAGGTCGCCCAGAGGCAGGTTCAGTTCCCTCCCCAGCGCATTGCCCGTCCCCAGGGGAATGAGCCCCATCGCGACCCCCGTCCCGACGAGCGCGCCGGTGACCTCACCCACGGTTCCATCGCCCGCCGCCACGGCGATCCGCTCGACCCCCTCCTCCACAGCGCGCCGAGCGGCCGCCTGCGCATCCATCGGGCCGGTCGTGCGGTACACGGTGGGCTGCAGGCCCTCTGCGGCGAGGAGGCGCCCGATCTCATCACCGGTACTTGGCTTCGCCCCTCCGGCGACCGGGTTCAGGATGACCAGAATGTCCCCCTCCGGCATCGCCCGCACCCAGAGTAGGGGCGCCATTCATGGCGCCCGAATGTAGGGGCGCGATTCATCGCGCCCCCAACCACTTGCTCGCTCTCACTGGAGGCTGCGGATCAGGAAGAACAGGTAGCAGTACGCCACGGGCATCGCGAACACGAGGCTGTCGAAGCGGTCCAGCACGCCTCCGTGGCCGGGCAGGGCGGCCCCAAAGTCCTTCAGCCCCAGGTCGCGCTTGATGAGCGATTCGCAGAAGTCGCCGAGCTGCGCGATGATCCCGATCAGCACCCCCAGCGCCAGCATGTGCAGCAACGGCAGCCGGCAGATCTCGCCGCCGGCCAGCGTCGCCACCATCGCGGCCAGCAACCCCGCGAGGCAGCCCTCCCAGGTCTTGTTGGGGCTGATGTTCGGCCAGGGCCGCTTCGTGCCGAAGTAGCGGCCCACCACATTCGCTGTAGTGTCCATCGCCCACACCGCCGCCAGCACGATGAGGACGACGCCCATCCTGTCTCGCACGCCCCCGAGAGGGATGCCTGGCAGGCCGCCCAGCGGCAGCAGCCGTAGGCGAAGGAAGAACGAGAACAGCAGCGATATGTAGACCACGCCGAACACGGTGGCGCCGACGTTGCCGATGACCGACGTGTCGGGGGGCCGCCAGAACTGGGCGATCAGGGTCACGAACACGACGCCTGCGATGCAGGCCATGATGATCCCGGAACGCCACTCGTCATTCGCCCACTGCGTGGCCCCGAGTATCCCCAGACCCGCCAACCAGCCGGCCCACCTCACTGGAACAACGCCCCGCTTCGGCAAGGCCGCATAGAACTCCCACATGCCAACCAGCATGAAGCCGGCGGAGTAGAGGAACAGCGGCCAGCCGCTTACATACAGGACAAGCAGCAGGGTCGGGACGACGACCGTGCTGGTCAGCACCTTCAGGCGCAACATGCGGTCCACCTTGGCGGAACCGGCAACGCAGTTCGGCTGTGGCCAGGTCAGTTCGCCGGTCCTCGTGGGCATCCCTGCTGCTTCCCTCACAACGGAAAAGGGCCCGCCGCCTGCGCGAAGGGCCCTCTTCCTAAGCCGCTGGATCTGCGCCGCGTGTCCGGGGCACGGGTCCGGCGGGCTCCCCTTTGTGGTTGTGCGGACTTGCCTCAGCTTCTACTACGCAGTATAGCAGGTTCTTCTACTATGTACAATAGTAATTTCCGGGCCGAAGTTCCTCTCCGGCCGGTGCAAGCGATGTGTCGTGCATCACGGGAGAAGGCCCCCGGAGCGAAGAGCGCGAACCAATAGGCTGACCCAGATGGAAGCCCGCCATTCCAAGCCTCGCCGTGCTCATGTACGGGCGCGATTCACCGCGCTCCAATGTAGGGGCGTGATTCATCACGCCCACGTGTAGGGGCGCCATTCATGGCGCCCGAGGCTCGGCATCGCGGACTCCCTTCTGGAGCCGATCCAAAGGGGGCAGACCACCATGTCCGAGCCAAAGGCCGCCCTTGCCGTGGGCGCCCACCCCGATGACGTTGAGTTCACGATGGCCGGCACACTCGCGCTGCTCGCCGACGCCGGCTACGAATGCCACATCCATACCGTGGCCAATGGAAACTGCGGCACCGCGACCTACTCCCACGAGGAGATCATCCGCCTCCGCCGCGCCGAGGCGGAGGCGGCCGCGCAGGTGATGGGCGCCACCTACCACCCGGGCTTCGTCAACGACATCGAGGTCTACTACGAGGACAGCCTGCTACGGAAGGTGACGGCGGTCGTGCGCGAGGTGCGGCCGCAGATCGTGCTGACCCACTCGCCGATCGATTACATGGAGGATCACCAGAACGCGTGCCGGCTGACCGTGACCGCCTGTTTCTGCCGCGGGATGCGCAACTGGATCAGTGACCCGCCCCTGCCGCCGACGCCGCAGGATGTGTACCTCTATCACGCCAACCCGCACAGCAACCGCGATCCGCTGCGCAACCCGATCGTGCCCTCGCTGTACGTGGACATCAGCGAGAAGATCGAGCTGAAGGAAGCGATGCTGCGCTGCCACGTCACCCAGAAGGAGTGGCTTGACGTGAGCCAGGGCATGGACTCCTACCTGGTGGCCATGCGTGACCTGTGCGCCGAGGTCGGCCGCCTCGCGCCGAAGAGAGTGCCCTATGCTGAGGGCTTCCGCCAGCACCTCCACGTCGGCATGTCGGCCGAGGACGGCGACCCCCTCAGCGAGATCCTCGGCGCCAAGGTGCAGACAACCGCCTCGCCCTCACGTTGACGCTCGTAGTAGGGGGTGCTACAATCCGGGACGGCAGGAGCCAGGAGTCAGGAGCCCGGAGAACGGCCTGCAGCGCGGGTCGGTGGGTGAGTGTGTTGTTCGCCGTCTGTCGTTCTCCTGACTCCTGGCTCCTGACTCCCGGTCCCCCCACGGAGGTGCCCCAGTGGCCGACGACGACCTGAGCCTCGATGAGCTGGGCGGGGAGGAACCCGAGCCCAAAGCCAAGGCCTCACCGAAGAAGAAGCACCCGGACGGCGGGCCGGGCTTCTTCTCGCGGCTGGGCGCCAAGATCACGGCGCCGTTTGCCGCGTTCCGGCCCAACGAACTCCTGAATGCGAAGACCGTCGGCCTGGTCGTCGTCGCCGCGCTAGTCGTGTGGCTCCTGGTGGCCAACTGGGCCCCGGTGAGGGTCGTGCTGTTCTTCTGGACGGTCGATGTGCCCAAGGCGCTGGACTTCCTCATCGCCGTCGGCCTGGGCGTCCTGCTCATGTGGCTTTGGGGACGCGCGCGGGTCCCGAAGAAACCGGCGGAGGGGGAGAGCGGCAAGTGAGGACCTCGCGCAGCACGCACTTCCTGACGGCTCTGCCCTTCCTGCTACTCTACGCGGCGGACGAGGTCGTCATATCCACGCGCATTGAGGATGACGCCACCGGCGTACGGAGCATCAGCGTCGTTGCTCAGCCGCAGGCGAAGGCGGCCCTCGATGAGGCGAAGATCGCCGCCCTCCTGCCGGCCTCCCAGATGCGTCGCCTGCGCACCAGAGACGCGGCCGACAAGTACCGCGTGACCGGGAACCTCCGCTTCGTGGACCCCGACGTGATCGGCGACCTGAAGGTGGAGCGACACGTGCGGCTCCGGCCGTGGCCCGTTTTCGAGACGGTCTACACCTACACGGACAAGCTCACCCGCACCGAGTTCGCCGAACGCGAGCGCGACGTCGCTGCCGCGCCCAAGACGGAATTCGCCTACGCAGTCACCATGCCCGGCAGGATTGACCCGAACTCCGTGGTCCCACCCGGCGGCACGGTGGACGCTGACGGCCGCACCGTGACCTGGAAGCTGACGGCCGAGAAAGCCACCCAGGACATCACAGTCAGCGCGGCCCGCCCCAATTGGGCGCCCATGGTCTTCGTGGCGCTCCTCATCCTACTGGGCATCCTGAGCCTGCTGCGTTTCCTCCGGCGCCGCGAGCAAACCACGCCGCGGCGGATCTAGCGCCTTGCCTTGCCGTCCGTGTCTGCGGCTCACCAGAGCCGCGCCGTGCCTTGTCGTTGGGTAGGGGCGCGATTCATCGCGCCCACCATGTAGGGGCGTGGTTCATCACGCCCAATGCCGTGCTCCCCGCGCGCCCCCTCACAGGAGGCAGTTGCACGGCGCCTCCTCGGGCCGCAAGCCCACGCTCTCCCACACCTCCGGCGTCTCCAGGCACAGGCTGACCGGCATGGACGGATCGGTCTCGCGGATGCAGGTGAGCATGTGTGCACACATTGCCGTCCGCACGTCCTCGCGAAACCGGTAGCGATCCCGCGCGAAGGCCGGCGGCCGAAGGTGGTTGAGAATGGGGGAGAGGGCCTCGCGCGAACCGCGGCCCCTCATCGCATTGAGCGCCGACCGGTACATGCAGATTCCCCCGAGCGTGATCCGGCTCGGCCGCACGGCCCTCAGCGCCTTCGCCACTGCCTCCGCGTGGGCCTCACGCCAGCCCTCGACGGGGATCATCGGCATGAAGATGAAGCGCACTTCGTAGCCCGCCTCGGCGGCGCGCCGCGCAGCCACCAGGCGCTCCTCAAGCGACGGCGTGCCGATCTCGTACCGCTCAATGACGGGCTCCGCGTTGAGCGTCCACGACAGGATCGTGTGGCCGCGGTGGTCCAGCGGCACGAACCTCTCGATGCTCGCCGACTTCGTCAGGAACAGCAACCGCACGTTCGGGTGCTCGGCGGCAAAGGGGACCAGCGTCTCGCTGTACCGCGTGAGGGGGTCCAGCGCCACGAAGTCCTGCAGCTTCGAGCCATAGAAGAGCACTGGCCCCGGCGCGCGGTCGGCGACCTTGCGGATGGCAGCAAGCACGTCCGGCAGGTTCGTGTACAGCTTGATCGCCGGGCACTTCAGGTTGCCCCGATTCCCCGACAGATAGCAGAACGTGCAGTCATACGGGCAGTTGCCCACCGCGTTGAAGTGCCGGTACGGGTAGCAGATGATCCGCTCGCCCATCCCCGGTTCGCAGTTCGTGTCCAGCACCCGCCCGATGCTCCCCAGCACCAACGTCCGCTTGCCTTGCCGTTGGAGGGGCCGCATGCGTTGCCTGCCGCCGTCCGCAGGCGACGCATCCGGCCCAGACATGTCCACGCGCGCCGGCGGCACCTCGGGCTGTCGCTCGACGCGCGCGTTGGGGAACGCGCTGAGCACGCGCGCACACAGGTCGGGGTTGGCCTCGCTCCCGCGAGCGAGGATGATGCGATCGATGTCCATCCACGTGTCTCGTAGGTCGGGCTTCCAAGCCCGACAGCGCCTTGCAGTTCACCCCAAGGTCTCCCTGCCCCTTGCCTCGAACTGCCCCTCTTGTTCGACGGAGATCCGCGATCCCCGCCCTCATGTAGGGGCGCGATTCATCGCGCCCAGGTGTAGGGGCGCCATTCATGGCGCCCGAGCCTCGGCATCGCGGACTCCTCCCTGGCCGTGCCTTCCGGAGGATTCCCGTCATGCTCAAACCCGTGCCGCTCACCGACGTGAAGCTAACCGACGACTTCTGGGCGCCGAGGCTGGAGACCAACCGCACGGTGACGATCCCGCACGCCTTCAAGGAGTGCGAGGACACCGGGCGGATTCGCAACTTCGAGATCGCCGCGGGGCAGGCCGAGGGCGAGTTCGAGGGGATCTACTTCAACGATTCGGACGTGCACAAGATGATCGAGGCCATCGCTCTCGACCTCGCGCTACATCCCGATCCCGCACTCGACCAGCGCCTCGACAGACTGATCGCGATCCTCGCGGCTGCCCAACAGCCGGACGGCTACCTGAACAGCTACTATACGCTCGTCGAGCCGGAGAACCGCTGGACCGACTTGCCGGTGAAGCACGAATTGTACATCGCGGGGCATCTCTTCGAGGCGGCGGTTGCGCACTACCAGGCGACCGGCAAGCGAAGTTTGCTTGGTGTTGCGACGCGGTTCGCCGACTACATCGACAGCGTGTTCGGCGACGACCGACTGGTGGGCGTGTGCGGCCATGAGGAGATCGAGCTGGCCCTCGTGAAGCTCGCGGAGGCGACCGGCGAGCAGCGCTACTTCCGGCTCGCGCAGTGGTTCATCGACCGCCGCGGCTCCAGCGACCGCGAGTACTGCCAGGATCACCTGTCCGTTCGCGAGCAGAGCGAGGTTGTCGGCCACGCGGTGCGCGCGATGTACCTGTACTGCGCGATGGCCGACATCGCGATGCGCACCCGTGACGAGGGGCTGATCGGCGCGCTGAATCGCCTCTGGGAGGATCTCACCCTTCGCCGCATGTACGTGACCGGGGGCGTCGGCCCCTCCGCGCACAACGAGGGCTTCACCACCGCCTACGACCTGCCGAACGATACCGCGTATGCCGAGACCTGCGCCGCCATCGGCCTCGTGTTGTGGAGCTGGCGCATGTTCCTGCTGCACGGGCGGAGCGAGTACGTGGATGTCCTCGAACGCGCGCTATACAACGGCGTGATCTCAGGGGTCTCGCTGACCGGCGACCGCTTCTTCTATGTCAACCCCCTCGCCAGCCGCGGGCAACACCACCGACAGCCCTGGTTCGGCTGTGCCTGCTGCCCGCCGAACATCATGCGCCTCTTCCCCCAGATCGGCGCGATGATGTACGCGACGGCAGTGGGCGGCTCACGAGCCGCCCCTACAACGTCAAACGATGCGCCAGCCGTTGTAGGGGCAGAGCGTGCTCTGCCCGCCGTTCTGTACGTGAACCTCTACGCCGCAAGCGAGGCGACGGTGCAGCTCTCCGGCACTGCCGTCCGCCTCACGCAGAGCACGCACTACCCCTGGAGCGGCGAGGTGAAGATCACCGTCCGGCCCGCGAGCGAGGTCGAGTTCGACCTCCGGCTGCGCATCCCCGACTGGTGCGAGACCGCCTCGGCGAAGGTCGATGGCGAGGAACTCGACGCCGAGCGCGGCGAGGACGGCTACGTGAGCCTCTGCCGCACGTGGCGGCCGGGCGACACGGTCACGCTGAAGCTGGACATACCGATCCGCCGCATCGCGGCACATCCGCAGGTGGCGGCGGACGTCGGGCGCGTGGCCCTGATGCGCGGGCCGCTCGTGTACTGCCTCGAGGCGGCGGACAACGAGGGCTCCGTGCGCGACATGGCCCTGCCCCGCAAGGCCGACCTCAAGCCGGAATGGCACCCCGACCTCCTCGGCGGCGTGATCGTCCTGCGCGGCAAGGGCCTGCGACGCGCGCAGGACGACCGGCCGGACCTCTATCGACCCGTCCCAGACGACCTGAAGACCGATGCCACCGCGATCCCCTACTACGCCTGGGATCACCGCGGGCCCGGCGAGATGGTCGTGTGGATTCCCGAGATCACGGCGCTGGCGGACGACCGAGGGACGGAGGAAGGCTGAAACACGAAGGACGCGAAGCCTCCGAAGCGCACGAAGAACGACAAGGCAGGATCGGACCGATGGCTGACACTGCGAGGATGGATGCAGCGAGCGACCGAGACGTACAATCAGCCCTCGAGTACGCCAAGGCGCACCTTGCGTGCGCGCGCGAGGACCGGGACATCCCCGGGCTCTCGGCGGCGGTGGTGTACCACGGCGAGACCCTCTGGGCGGGAGGCTGCGGGTATGCGGATGCAGCCGCGGGCCGGCCTGCGGCGGCGGACACGGTCTACCCGCTGGCGTCGATCACGAAGGTCGTGACCTGCCACGCGCTCATGCGCCTGCGCGATGAGGGGAAGCTGCAGCTCGATGACCCGATCAGCCGGTTCATCCGTCCCTTCCCCGTGAAGAGGCCCTCGCCCGACACGCCGGACCCGACGCTCCGGCAGATCGCGTCCCACACGGCGGGCTTCCAGCGCGAGACGCCATTCGAGTGCTGGGAGACGCTCGTCTTCCCCGGGATCGAGGAGCTGCTCGCGGCGCTAGCGGAGGTCGAGTTGGTCTTCCCGCCGCTCAAGCAGTTCAAGTACTCGAACATCGCCTACGCGCTGCTGGGGCATGTGGTCGAGTTGGTCACCGGGCGCGCGTACACCGAGTACGTCGAGACCGAGATCCTCGCGCCGCTGGGGATGCCAAGCAGCGCCTTCGAGCCGCAGGGCGAGGCCGCCGCGCGTGTCACGAAGCGCTACCCGTGGTGTGACGAGAAGGGGCCCGGCGAGCCCGGCCCGCCGCTGAGCGTCGGGTGCTTCTACCCGGTCGGGGGGCTGTGCTCGACCGTGGAGGACATGGCACGGTTCGCCGCGTTCCACCTCGGCCACGGGCCGGACGGGTCAGGGAGCGTGCTGGCGCGCGCCTCCGCGAGGGAGATGCAGACCCCCGTGTGGGTTCAGCCGGACGGCAGCGGCGGCCACGCGATCGGCTGGGGTTGGGCCAAGACCGCAGGCCGGTTCGCAGTCGGTCACAGCGGCGGCCTTCCCGGCCTCTCCACCGACCTGCGCCTGGTGCCCGAGCTGGACCTCGCGACCGCCGTCTTCACGAACGGTGGCGGCGTCGCTTCCGAGGTCAACACGGAGCTGATCGAGATCCTCGCTCCCGCCTTCGCGCGCGCCCGCAAGCGCCGCGAGCCGAAGAAGCCGAAGAGCGGCCTGCCCGCGCCGGCGGAGTGGAGCGCGTACGTGGGGAAGTACGAGTCCGTGATCTCCAACCAGGAGCTGGAGGTCCACCTCATCGACGGACAGCTGCTCTTGCGCACCGTGGGCACGCGACTCGCCGATGTCGTGACGCTGGAGCCCAAGAGCGAGCACACCTTCACACTGCGCGGCGGCGCCAGCGAGGGCGACGTAGCCATCTTCGAGGTGGACGCCGCTGGTGCCGTGGTCGGCCTCACAACGGCTACCTACCCCTTCCGGCGCAAAGGCTAGGGTGTTGCGGCCCGCCTCACCCAACCACCCCCATCCCCGCCAACTGCGGCAGCGCCGCAACCGCCAGCGCGGGGGTGGCGTCGAAGTAGTCGAACCAGAACGGACGCTTGGCGACCTCCTCCCAGTGCCGCCTGACATCCTGCTCCCACAGGCCGGCCTTTGCGAGCGCGAGCATGTTCGCGTAGTCATACCCGCGCTGCCGACTGCTCTGCTCGGTGCGCGTGTAGTCCCACCAGGGCTGCTCGCGCAGGTTCCTCCACAGATTGAACTCGTCCCGCGCGTCGTAGACCATGAAGGGCACGTAGCTGAACCACGTGCTCTGGACGTAGGCCCACGGCTCCGGCCGGCTCAGCTCCGCGCACCAGTTTGACCACCCGTTGATCACGCCCGCATCGCCGTACTCCTCGGGCCGCCAGCGGAACAGCTCGCGGTAGGCGGCCCAACTCAGCGCCGCGCGTGAGCGGCACTCGCTCTTCCACGGCCTGTCGAGCAGCCTGCCGAGGTGGTAGAGCGAGCACCAGGCGATGTAGCCGCCGATCGCGCTCTCGGCGATCAGGTGCATGTGCTGCGTATCGGCGCGCGCCCACGCGAGACCCTCGGGGGTGCTCATCTCGCGGATCTGGTTCAGGTGGGTCTCGATGAGATCGCCGCGCCGCGCCGCGTAACCCGCATCCGCGGTCAGCGTGAAGGCCAGCATCGCGTAGAGCAAGGTCGCCGTGATCTCGGGGTAGTCGATTCCAGTCTCGATGAACGAGGACACCTCCGGCGGCACCAGCAGGTTGTACGCCGGGCTGCGCTGATGTCCGTCGCAGAGCGCGTCCAGGCACTTGCGCAAGGCCTCCGTCGTCTCGCGCCGTAGCGCATCCGGCAGGACGGGCAGCACTTGGGCGAGGCATCCGCAGGTGATCCCGTCGTAGAACGTGCGCCCCTCCGAGAAGACGAACCGGCCGTCCGGCTGCCGGTGGGCCAGCAGGTCGGCAGTGTGGCGCGACACCTCGTCCACCACCGCCGGCGGCGCCGCGAGCTTCGGCAGGGGGGTCTCGATCTGAGGCGCCGGCGGCAGGCTGACCGAGATCATGGCTTGGGAGACAAGGAACATGTCGCCGACGGCGGTCTGCAGCACCGTTGCGTTCGGCGGGTCCGGGGTCAGCCGCTTGAGGGACGGAGGAACGGGAATGGCCCTGGTGCCCTTCTCGGCCGCCATCCAGGCGGGCGCTCCCGTCGGCACGACGCCGGAGGCGAAGTCGGTCGGCGGCTGGGCGAGGAACCGCGCCAGCTGGTTCAGTTCATCGGCGGAGAGCAGCCCCGGCGCGAGGATGTACGCCACCGTCGGCGTCGCCTTGTCGGCAGGTTCGGGCCCTACGTCCGTGCTACGGGTAGGGGCGCGATTCATCGCGCCCCACCGTGTAGGGGCGCCATTCATGGCGCCCGTGCGCAGGGCCCCCCAGTCCCAGTAGACGCCGTCGTCATCCACCCAGGCGCGGTCGGGCGGCTTCGTGAAGGCCAGGACGCCGCTGAAGTCCTCCGTCACATCGTGGTAGCCGATCCACGAGCAGCCCGCCGGAAGCTGCAACGGCCCGCCCGGCGCGCGGTCCAGCGCTTCCCGGTCGGCGAACCACTGCGTTCCGGTCCGCCGCTGCGCCCAGCCCCAGCCGAGCACGGCCCCCGTGATCGGCGCGGCGACGTCAGCCTGCACCCGCGCGGAGAGCCACGTCGCGGGGTACATCGCATTCCAGTCCGCGAACTGCTCGATACGCCACGCGGGGGTCTTGCGGAGGATGCTGAACCGGCCCTGCTTCAAGTCGCCCAGCGTCTGCGGTACGAGCCCGTGCTCGGGCGGCACATCGCCGACGAACACCCACGGCTCCTCGCCCACACGGACGGTGAAGAAGCCCGCATACTCATGCCGCCCGTACACGCCCTCCGCGCGCTCCGGCACGAGGCAGTGGAACTTGAAGCCGCGCTCCATGTCGAGACGGTGCGTGTAGCAGTGCAGGTAGCGCCGCGGCACGTTGTCCTCGGCCTCCTGCGCAGACACCCAGCGCGCCGCGAGCGCCAGCCCAACGGCCCCCTGCGCGGACGTGACAAGGAAGTCCCGCCGATCCATCCCCTCTTCGCCGTTCTTCAAATCTTCGAATCTTCCCCTTTCTTGGCCGTTCACAACTCCACGACCCGCCCCTTGTCGATCGACTCGTTCACCGCGAGCGTCAGCCGCAGGGTCTCCAGGCCATCGGCGAAGTCGCAACGGATCAGCGAGCGGTCGCCGCTCTTGACGGCGGCGATGAAGGCCTGCTGCTCGATCTCGAAGATGTTCCCCTCGCCCGGGACGTTCACCGGCTCCTGACCCGGGCGGAAGATCGCCATCGAATGCTCCCAGCCGCCCAGTTCGCCCGCAACGTTCACCGCGTACACGCTCAGCGTCACGCCGCCCTTCGCGTTGCTCGCGCAGCACGAGTGCAGGTTCGCCACGGCGCCCGCCTTGAACTTGATGGTCGCCGCGACCGCGTCGTCATTCGTGTAGTTCGGCACGCCGCTCACTCGCCCCGTCACGGCGAACGCGCACACCTCGGCCGGCTCGCCGCACAGGTAGCGCACCAGGTCGGCGGTGTGCGTGACCTGCTCCACGAACTGCCCGCCGCTCAGCGTCTTCTGCACCCACCATTTCACGATGGGGGCCTCGCCGCGCGGCTCGCCGCCGATCCAGCCGCCCAGCACGAGGACCGCCGGGTCGGATTGCAGCGCATCGCGGAGCTGGTTGATCCCCGCGCGGTAGCGGTTCATGTAGCCGACGCTCGTCAGGAGGTTGGCCTCGGCCACCCCTCTCGCGATCTCGGAGGCCTGCACGAGGTCCCGATTGATCGGCTTCTCGATGAAGAACGGAACCTTGTGCTCGATCGCCGCGAACTCCGCCTCGCCGTGCGCAAACGGCGGCAGGCAGAGCCACGCCGCGTCCAGCTCCACCGTGTCGAACATCGCCCTCGCGCTCGTGAAGACCTGGCCGCCGTACTTCGCCGCCGTCTCGCGCGCCGCGTCCTCGCGGACATCACACACCGCAGCGAACTCGACCTCGGGGTTCGCCCCGAGTGTATTGAAGTGGCTCTGGGCAACACCGCCCACGCCCACGATACCGAGTCGAACCTTGTCGGACATGCTCAAAGACTCCCTTCCGGTTACTGAGTGCCCTGCAACTGCGGAGACAGTGGGGCGGGCATTCTTGCCCGCTTAGGGAGCCGGCGGGCAAGGACGCCCGCCCCACTGTCTCCTCGTTCGTGCCAAGCTCAGTGGAATGAGATGTGGGGAAGTTGAGCGCGAGGACGGGGATTCCTGCTTCGGGGGAAGCGGACGACGCCGAACTGCACTCGCGGCGGAACGGACGCGTCGTTGCCGTGCCTGGGACCGCGCGCACCCTTGCGCGCACTGCCGTGTCGTCCTTCGTTCGTCCCCCGCCTCGGCGGGATCGGCCCGAAGGGCCGCCTACTTCGGTTGGGCCGGCTGGTCCCCCAGCTTCCAGATGTTGATCCGCGCCACTCCGCCCTCGTGGATGACGAACGCTATGTTGTTCCGCTCAGAGTAGGTCAGCACACAGTCGTCGTGGACCGCGTTCGGCCCGACGATCTCCGGCCCAGGCCGGTCATCCACGCCGTTCCCCGCGAGCCACTGGACCTTGTCGGGGTAGCCGTAACGGTAGAGCACGCGCTTGTAGTTGTCACCCAACTTCGCGTACCGATGCGGTCGCCACGCGGCGTCCGGCCCGCCTGCGACGGCAATGGCCCGCACGAGTGAGTCACGGTCGAGCACCACCCCCACAGCCGCGTCCCCCTTGCGGTAGAACCACTGCACTTCCCCCGGCTCCGCCTCCGTCCACACCGCAGTTGCCCACGCCGGAGGCCTGGCCGCTTCCGCCCCTGCTTCACGTGGCTCCTCCGGCTGGACGAGCACCACTTCCGGCTCGCCATAGACGTCGCGGACGGTCTGGGCCGGATTGCCGAGGCGAATACCCGCCAACTGCACTTCGGTCGCGGAGGCGCCAACGCCGACGCCAGCGAGTGCGACCAGGACGAACGCGACCATCGACCCGTGACAAGGGACGCACCGCTGCATGTTGCGGCCCTCCTTCCGAGGATACCGCCAACTACCTTCGCTGCCCGCGTGCCCTCTTCCTGCCGCCAGTGCCTGCAGCTCACCAGAGCTGCGCCGTTCGCCTCTGCCGTAGCCGTCGTGCCTGCGAGACTCCTGTCTCGCAGTCGTGCCTTGCCGTCCGTGCCTGCAGCTCACCAGAGCTGCGACGTTAGGTCGTCCCACGAACACGCCAACATCGCAGCTCTGGTGAGCTCCAGGCACGGAACGACAAGACCCAGGGCCAACACCCCACTGCAGCTGCGGCGGGGTGTGGTTGCGCCCCGGCCAGGCGACCCCTGCTCCACGGAAGCTCCACATTCCGCGACCCGAGCGGGTGGCGGAATCCGCGGGTGGTTTGTTGAACCGTAAGTGAGGTGTGTGGAGGGCCGCCGGTGGGGCGCAGCACGGATTGTGTTGAGGAAGCACTCGATCGAGGAGGAGTACGTCTCCTCCACCTTCTACGTGTCTCGTAGGTCGGGATGCCAATCCCGACCCTGCCTTCCTCAACACAATCCGTGCTGCGCCCCTACCCAGGGCCCCCGTGGGAGGACCGTTGTAGGGGCTCGTGAGCCGCCCACCGGGAGTTCCGCCATGAGCGCAGTGCTGATCGTCGATGACGACCCGAGCGTGCGCGAGGTGCTGGTGCTCTATCTCACGCAAGCCGGGTTCGAGGTGCGCGAGGCCGAAGACGGGCACGGGGCGGTCCAGGCCATGAACGCTCAGCCCGCCGACCTCGTGCTGCTGGACATCATGTTGCCTGGGCTCGACGGGTATGAGGTGTACCGCACGCTTCGCGAGCGGTCGGACGTGCCCATCATCTTCCTCACCGCGCGGGACGAGGATGTGGACCGCATCCTGGGGTTGGAGCTGGGGGCAGACGACTACATCACCAAGCCGTTCAACCCGCGCGAGGTCACGGCGCGCGTCAAGGCGGTCTTGCGCCGCGTCAGTCCCGCCGCGCGCTCCCGCGCTCCCCTGCATTTCGAGAGGCTGACGCTCAACCCCGAGACCCGCGAGTGCATCGTAGCCGGCGAACCCGCCGAGTTGACCGCGCGCGAGTTCGACATCCTGTGGCTGCTGGCCTCACGTCCGCGGGTCGTCTTCGAGCGGCCGAAGATCATGGAACTCGTCTGGGGCCAGGCGGAGGACTACGCGGACTACCGGACCATCGACACGCACGTCAAGCGGGTGCGCCGCAAGCTGCGCGAGGGCGGCACGGACTGCACCATCGAGACGGTCTGGGGCGTCGGCTACCGGTTCACCCCGGCGGCCAGGGACGGGCAGTAGGGGCGGACCCACGTGTCCGCCCCTACGGGGGGCCAGCACGATGACCGACGTTCCGTGGCGCGGGCGACGCTCCATTCGCTTACGAGGGTACGACTACTCCCAACCGGGGGAGTACTTCGTGACGCTCTGTACGCAGGATCGGGAGGTACGGTTCGGTGAGATCGTTAGGGAGCAGATGCGCCTGAGCCATGTGGGTGAGGTGATCGAGGAGCGTTGGCGAGCCGTTGAGGCGAAGTTCCCCACGGTGACCCTGGGCCCTTACGTCATCATGCCCAACCACCTTCACGCCATCTTGACCCTCGAGCGAGGTGTAGGGGCGGACCCACGTGTCCGCCCCGTTTCGCCGGCGTACGGACATGGGGCGGACACGTGGGTCCGCCCCTACAGAAGGCAGGAGAGGAGGAGGTTTGGGTCGTCGGTCCGCCCCTACTGGGACATGCAGCCTGCCGGGTGCCCTGGCGGGCCAGCTCGAGGCACCATCGTGCAGTGGTTCAAGACGATGACCACGAACGAGTACATCCGAGGGGTGCGGATCGGCACGTGGCCGCCCTTCCGCAAGCGGCTGTGGCAGCGCAACTACTGGGAGCACATCATCCGAAACCAAGCCGACCTCGCCGAGATCGAGACATACATCGAGTCCAATCCGGCAGAGTGGGCGTGGGACGAGGAGAACCGCGAAGCCATTCGACACATCGTGCGGAGTCACCATTCGCGTGGTCCAGTGTAGGGGCGGACCCACGTGTCCGCCCCGTTGCGCCGGCGTACGGACGTGGGGCGGACACATGGGATTGTGTTGAAAAAGGGCTGCGTCGAGGAAGCACGCCTCTCATACGCGCCGTACGCGGCTCGTAGGTCGGGATACCAATCCCGACACTGCCTTTATCAACACAATCATGGGTCCGCCCCTACTACGGCACAGGGCAGGCGAGCCCGCAGGTAGTCCGATGTTCCGTTCGGTATTCTGGCGGATGGTGATGAGCCAGGTCCTCGTGGCGCTGCTGGCGGCGGCCCTGGCGGGCGCGCTGTCGTACCGGTTGTTCCGCAACTACTATGAGTCCGCGGAGCGCGATAGGGTCATCCGCATCGGCCGGTCGGTCGCCGACATGGCGGCGCCTCTCCTTGAGAAGGGCGACCCGCGCGGCCAGATCGGGACCATCGCGCGGGCCGCCGGGGCGGTGGTGGACGGTCGCGTGTGCATCTTCGGCCGCACGGAGCATGAGCTGCTTGCCGCGAGCGCCGAGGGCGAGGGGGCCGAACTCGAAGCGAAGCCGGCGATCACCGAGGTCTTCGCCGACCAGGTCCGCGTCGAGCGCACCTCCGCGCAATGCGAGCCGCGGCATCTGCTGAAGGTGACCGTGCCTATCAACAGCGCACGCGGCCCGCTGGGTTCGGTCATGGTGCGCGTGCCGGTGGCGGGGACCGAGGCCATCCTGCGCAGCGTGCGGCGGCTTTCGCTGCTCACCGCGGCGTGCGTCGGCGCGCTCGCCTTCCTGCTCAGCCTTGCCGTCTCCCGCACCATCGCCTCGCCCTTGCGGCGCATCTCGCGGACCGCCTCCCAGATCGGCGCCGGCGAGTTCGCCGCGCGAGTGGAGGGCGTGCGGAGCGGGGAGATCGGCGAGCTGGCGGCCACTGTGAATGACATGGCGCAGCAGCTGGAGGCGATGTTTGCCGAACTCGCGCGGGAGAAGACCATCCTCGAGAAGAACGTCGAACACGCGCGGCGCCTGGAGCAGATGCGGCACAACTTCGTCGCCAACGCCTCGCACCAGCTCCGCACCCCGCTCACCGGCGCCCGCGGCTTCCTGGAGGCGCTGACTGACGGCACCGCCTCGACGCCCGAGGCCCGCGAGCGTTGCGCGACGGTCGCCCTGCAGCAGCTCGCGCGAATGCAGGCGCTCATCGACAAGCTCATGGACCTGTCGCGCTTCGACGCGGGGGCCGCCGAGCTGGAACTCGAAACCGTGAGAGTGCCGGAGTTGCTGGAGGGCGCCGTCCTGGCTTTCGAGCCCCGCCTCCGCGACGCGAACCTGCGCCTGGTGACGGAGGTCGATCCCAACCTGCCAGAGATCACGGCCGACGGCGCCCGCCTCGTCGAGGCGCTGGGCAACCTGCTGGACAACGCAATCCGCTTCTCGCCCGCCGGCGGCCGAATCACCATTGCCGCGAGCCTGCAGGACGACCACGTTCGCTTCTCCGTCCGCGACGAAGGGCCGGGCGTACCCGACGAGGACCTGGAGAGCGTCTGGGAGCGATTCCACAGCAGCGCGCCCTCAGGCAAGGCCTCCGAGGGCATGGGGCTGGGCCTTGCGATCGTGCGGGAGATCGTGCTCGCCCACGGAGGCGCAGTCTTCGCTCACAACGCGCCCGAGGGCGGCGCGGTGTTCGGGTTCACGCTACCCGCTACTTCGTGAGCGCAGCCAGCACGCTCTTCACGCGTTCCGTGCTCTGCGTCCCCTCCATGACCAGGTAGTCTGGAATCTCCCCCAGCGTCACGCTGCCCTTGACCTCGTTTCCACAGATGTCCAGCAGTCGCGCGCCCTGCGGCGCGGCAATCGTCGGTCCGTCGCTGCGGTCGGTCCACAGGACGACGACCGTCTTCCCCCGCGAGTGGAAGCCGCACGCCCACGGGTCCTCGCTCAGGACGCCGAGCGTCTTCGTGTCGGGGCCGAGCATCGCAGTGAGCTGTGCCTGCGAGGCGACCATCTTCCGCGGCGCGCCCCCGAACTCGAAGAAGATGCCGTCCACGCCCTCGTTGTTGACCGAGCCCGGCGTGCCGGAGTGGTAGATGATCTTCTCGGTGTCGAAGGCCAGCAGGATCGCGTCGAACCGCACCTGGTACGCCGCGCAGAGGATCTCGTTGTCCACGCGGGTCATCCACGAATCGAACGGCTCCCAGGGCATGTCGTCATCCGCGTAGTAGGCGCCCTCGGTAAACCAGATCGGCAGGGGCTTGCCCGCGTCCGCCATCATCTTGCGCAGCTTGCGAAGCGGCTCCACGTAGCCCTCCGGCGCCTGCAGGCCGGGGTATGTGTGTACATTCAGCGCATCCATGCTGTTCAGCCCGCCGGCCTCGATCAGCTCCTTCGTGTACGTGTCCGGGTGACCCGCGATGCCGCCAATTACGAACCCCTTGGGGTCGGCCTCCTTCACGGCCTTGTACGCGACCTCCAGCAGCTTCACGTAGTCCGCCGGCGTGTAGCCCTTCTCGCGGGGCAGGGCGTAGCTCGTGTAGACCGGCTCGTTCAGGATCTCCCACACGTGCAGCCGGTCCTTGTAGCGGGTCACCGTCGTCCGCACGTAGTTCGCGAACTCCTCCATGTCGCGGGGCATGTAGGCGGCCCGCTCGCGGTTGGCCGGGTACCCGCTGCCGGGCTTCACGCTGTCCGGCGCGCTTGACCCCCAGTCGCTGGAGGGGAAGGGCAGCAGCGGCAGCACGTTGATCCCAAGCTCCAGCACGCGGTCGATCTGCCGGTCCGCCTCCGCGAAGTCGAACCGGCCCTTCTCCGGCTCCACGTGCAGCCACTTGAGCGACCAGTCGCGGAACCACGTCAGCCCGAACTGCTTGCTCAGCCGGTTCAGCTCCTGCACCGGGTACGCGTGGTTCATGCCGAAGAGCCCGTCCTTGTCCTTGCACTCCTCGATGACCGCGAAGCGCTCCGGGCGGGTCGGGATGAGCGTGCCGCCCTCACACGACAGGGCCATCCTGAAGAAGCCCTTCCCCTTCAGCTCAGGCCGCAGCGTTCCCCGGGCCGAGGCTCCGGGAGCGGCCGTGAGCGTCACCTCTTGGCTGCCCGCAGCCTGATCCGCGAAATCGGTGACCTTCGCCTGCAGCTTCGCGGTCTGAGGCGCGTTGGTGGAGTTGAACGCGATGACCGTCGCCTCCACCTTCTCGGGCGCGAAGAGGTGGCCCGGCGCCGGCCACTCCACGCCAACCTCGACCGCCGCTCTCGGCTCGAAGTCGGTCGGGGCGGTGGCCTTCTCCAGCTGCACGCCGTCAATCCACAGTGTCGCGCGGGGCAGGTCGCTCTTGGTGAGGTCGGGACCGAGCGCGACGTAGAGCTGGCTGCGGTTCGGCTTGAAGCCGAAGCTCACGCGCTGCCACTCGCCCGTCGCGGCGAGGTCCTTGTCGAGCGTGCCGCCGAACGCCTGGTAGACGCGCAGCTTCACCGGCGTGCCCGGCGGGTCGGACTTGACGTCCGCCGAGAGCGTGTAGTCCGCGCCCGGTGTCACGCTGATCCACCCGCGGTTGGCCGCCAGCGGCATCAGGACAGGCTGGCGGAGCATCTCGAAGTAGTCGAACCAGATGACCGGCGCGGTCTCGCGGTCGAGGGCGATCTTCAGGCTGCAGCCATGACGGCTCGCGGTCGTCGAGTCGATCTCTCCGAAGAGGCTGTTGAGATTGCCGCCCCAGCCGGAGACCTGGGTGATGCTGCCCCAGCCGCTAGTGCCGCACTCGAAGCTCGCGTTGGGGATCAGGTTCTTTGAGCCCAGGTCCGGCAGCACTTCCGTGTAGTGGCGCTGAACGGGCTTCGTCGGCACCATCTTCACATCGTCGATCCAGATCGTGCCCGTGCTCGCAAACCAGATCTGCAGGCGCAGGTTCCTGTCGAGCGTCTTGGTCGCGCGGAAGGTCGTCTCCACGGCCTTCCAGTCCGGCCCGACACGAAAGCTCGCCTCGCAGCCGAGATTCTCCCACGGGCCGGTCTGCTGAATCATGACCTGGATCGCCGAGCCCAGGATGCCCTTGCCCTTCACCTGGAAGGAGAGCGCATACCACTGGCCCTCCTGCAGCGCGAAGCCGTCGTTCATCGCGAGCATCACGTGGCTCGCCGGCCCGCTGCGCTCGAAGGCCGTGCAGTCCAGCTTCTGGCAGTACTTCCCCTCAATGCCCACGTCCCGCGCCCAGGTCACCTTCACCCCCTGGTCCCCCGAGAACCGCCAGCCATCCGCCATGCCGTCGTTGTCGGTATCGACCTCAAAGCCGCCGTCGGGGATCAGGTTCGCCGGCGCGTCTTGCGCGAAGGCGCGCAGGCAGAGAACGGCGAGGAGGATGAGGGTGAGTAGTCTCATTGGAGGTCACCTCACTCGGGATTCCTACCCCCCTGCCCCCCTTCCTTCAGAAGGGGGGAACGGCATGCGCGCTACATACGGTCGGTGTACTTCGGCAGCTTCCCGAACCGCTCCAAGTGTCGCAGGTGGAGTTCCTCCTCGGCGGTGGCGGGACGGTCTGTCAGCGCCCACCGCACGCGGACCTTTGAGAGGTCCTCGTTGGCCCGGATCTTGGCTCCCGCCTCATGGCGCAGGCTGCCCTTGACCAAGCCCGCCTTGAGGCGGACCTGCAGCACTGCCGCCTTGCCAATGACGAGGAACTCCTTCTGACCCTCGATCTTCGCCTCGTAGACTCCCGGAGTTCCGTCGGGGACCTGGACGCCCTTGCCTCCCCGGTCGTCCTTCGCGAGGTCCTCCCACCTATACCATTCCGACCATCTGAGTTCGATGGCCCGCGGGGCCAGCCTCTCCATCTCTGCCGTCTTGGGCATCGACGGCATGTAGGGGAACCTCGGCCTGACTCCCCCTTGCCTGGGCGCCGTTGGTCCCGCGGGGGTTCCGCAAGTCGCCTGGGCGCCCTGCCTAGTCGTGCTTCGGACGACGCCGAACCCCAGCCTCCGCAGCACCCTCAGGGCCATGTTCGTTCTGACGTACTGGCGCACGATCCCGAAGGCGAGGGCGAACGCCTGTCGGACCGGATACCGCCTCCCGTGTATGATGACCCAGTCTGTGGTCACCGGCTCCGGTTCCACGCCCTGCAACGCCTTCTCGACCCCCTCACGCGTTGCCCTCACACGCCTCCCCTGGAACACGAACTCGCACTCCGGTTGTGGCTTCATGTCAGACCCGCCTTCCCCGCGCATCCCACCTTCGCCATGTCGTACCCGCCTCTCCTCCCCGGATCTCCCGCCAGTGCAGGGCTGTCGGAGCTGGGACTACGCCTTCACGCGCTCAAGACGTATCGGTCCCTGGACGCATGGGTGGGTGCGGCCGGGAACGGTGAGGGGCAGGCTGTTTGCACGCCAGGCCGTGTATCACGCGACCGGTCCGGTGGTCCGTCTCCCGTGATCGTGGCGGTTCTGTCGCCCCTTGCGGGGCTTGAGGGAAGGTGGAGGCGGCCGGTTCCACGGGCTTGCGCCCGTGGCTACTCTTCCTTCGCCCCTGACGGGGCGAACAGCCCACTCCTGCGCGAAACGGGCAGAGGATTCCTTGCGGCGGGCTTGGGGGCGCGTCTTGCCGGCCGCGAACAGCCCACTCCTGCCCCGAAGGGGCAGAGGACGCATAGCCGTGGGCGCAAGCCCACGGAACGGAGCCCCCTCCTCTCCTTCAGCCCCGAAGGGGCGACAGAAGATGCCAAGGTTCACACGGGACAGACCACCGGGTTGCTGTCCGCAGGTGGGGTCGGCGTCTTGGGTGGGGTGATCAGACGCGGGCGATAGGGGGTGGCGCCGTCGGAGCGTCCCGCTACGGCTGGACCCTCGTCCGCAGGGGTGGGTCGCCCGCGAGGGAGCCGCTACGGAGGCCACCTCGGGTCCACCCCGAGCCAGGCCAGCGGACGAGGGCGTCCGCGCTCCTACGACACGACCCACCTGCTCTCGGCGCTCGCACCCCCGATGATCGGGCGCGTTGCCCTGACCGCGAACCCGGAAGGGGGTAGCGCAGAAAAGCCTTGGCCGCGGGAAGCGATCAACCGGCAAGGTCCCGAGGAAGAGACCCGCCAAGCGCGCGTAGGACGCGGCCGAACACGCCGAGAGTTCGTTGCGCGGGGTCGCTGCGGAGAGAGTCCGGGATCGCCGTAGAGCGCGGGCAGGGGCAGGTCGGAGGGGCAGGACCTCACGGCCCGGAGCGCGAAGGTCACGGCGGAGTAGCAGGACGCGCGGAGGGCAGACCAAGAACTGCCTTGGGAGGGGAGATACTGAATGGACCTACTGAGCGTGTGTGTCGGCGGAGCTATCGGCATTCTCGGGTCGTTTCTGACCCAGTTCATAGGTGAACTGGCCGAGAGGAAGCGGCGCCGGGAGGAGCGGCACCTTGACTACGTCAAAGAGAGGCTGGGGGCTTACGCGCGTCTCTATGCGGCAGCGTGGGCCCTTTTCGGCAAGACCGTTGTGCCGGGCTCGTGGCGGACCTACGTCCAGTCTATCTCTGACGCTCTTCTGAACGACGCTCACCTGCTGCTGCCGCAAGATCGCGCGGAGTTCGCGCGGCTCTTCCGCCCCCTGCTGCTTCAGGCATTGGCGCTAGAGGTCGGTAACGTGCCAGCCGAACTGCGCACGAACCGAGACAAGGTGCCGGAGAGCGCGACGGCACTGTGCCGCGCGATCCACTTCGCGCACGCTCGGGAGGCCGGGAGATATGCCGTCCTAGTGGGGGATACTCTGAAGGACGCCTGGTCCGAGACTTTTCAGGATGCGGCGCGTCAGGCCCAAGAGGCTCTGGAGGGCGGCGCAGCCTCGGCGGCAACAGCGGCAACCAAGGACGCCTAGCCTGGTTCGCGACCACGGGAAGGCCATGCCCCGACGGCAGACGGGAAGCG
Source organism: Armatimonadota bacterium (assembly GCA_016869045.1). Lineage (GTDB taxonomy): Bacteria > Armatimonadota > Zipacnadia > Zipacnadales > VGFC01 > VGFC01. The sequence continues at coordinate 2,597 of VGFC01000043.1, read as the reverse complement.
GAGGCCTAGCGTTGCGGCGAACGTTGAGACCAGCGCCACGCCCCTGCCGGACGGCACCGAGGTTCCCTGGTCGCGCGAGGAGTAGAGGCGGTCGAACGCGGAGGTGAACACTGCGATCATGTCATGGCCCTTTTCCGTTCCGCCTGAACCGAGATCGGTATGGAGCATCCTTGGCTGGTGGGAACTCCGGCGAGTGCTCTACAACCTGGCGCTCTGCCTGGTAGGCGGAGTCTGCTGTACCCTCTTCGTCCTGTTCACCAGCCTCTCTGGTGTCCTGGAGCCGGGCGAGGACGCTGTGGAGCCCCTGGCGCTCCCGGTCGCGTTCGTGCTCGCCAACGTGGCATACACGGGCGGATGGGTGGTGGAGCTGCTCGTGCGGCTGATCTGGCGGGACAGGTACCCTCGCCTGGGGCCGCTGCTGCTCAAGGTGGGTCTCGCCGTAACACTGACGGTGGTCCTGCTGCCGCCTGTCGCTGGGGGGGTGGCACTGCTGGTCGGGTGCGTCAAGGGAGCGGCGAGGGGGTAGGGCCGGGGCAGACACGCGGGTCTGCCCCTACAACGGATCGTGGCGAACGACCCCGGGCACCGAGACGGTGGCGCCCCCGGTCCCACCTTGCGGGACCCGCGCTCCCAGGCGGACAGCGCCGCCTACCGTCGCTCATCCGTGTGACCCGTGGTTCCCTGCCGCTGACTTCCGCCGTTTCCCTTTCGTGTGTTTCGTGGTTCCTCAGTCGTCCCCGCTCCGGACTTAGCGCGGCGACGCGTCGATCCCGATGAACGCCCCATTTCCACCCGTCCCGACCGCGAGGTCGGCGCGGCCGTCGGGGCGCGGACGGACCGAGAGGCAGCTGATCTGCAGGCTGGTCAGGCCGGAGTTCTCCGACTGCCAGGTCTGGCCGGCGTCCTCGCTCTTCAGGACGCCGGCGGCGATCGAGTCATCGTGGTAGGGGTGGTCGGTGGTGCCCGCGTACAGGACGCGGGGATCGAGCGGGCTGACGGTCAGGCGATGGACGAAGTGGTACGCGAATACGCGCGTCCACGTCACGCCGCCGTCGGTGCTCTTGTAGAGGCCGCCCGGCCGCATGACGGGGGGCTCGACCTCGCGGTCGTAGAGGTCACGCTGGCAGACGTAGAGCGTGTCGAAGCTCTCGCCCATGTCGAGGTCCTGGATGTCGCCGAACTCCGTGTCGCGGTTCACCTTGGTCCACGTCGCGCCGCCGTCGGTCGTCTCGTAGATGCCTGCCCCCTTCGCCGGGCTGCCGGCGATGGCGATTCGGATATGCTGCGCGTTCGCAGGGTCGAGGAACAGCCCGCGCAATCGCCCTGCGACCTCGGTCATCAGGTTCCCGTTCAGGCACTCCCAGCTGCCGCCGCCGTCGAGGCTGCGGTAGACGCCGTGTTCGTTGCTGGTCACGTACAGGTGCCGGCTGCCGCGAGGACTCTTCGCGTCCATTCGCAGCGTCTTGGTCTGCCCGTCGGGGAGGCCGGTCTCGGGCTTGCCGACGACCGTCCATGTGTTCCCTCGGTCCGTGCTGCGGCAGACGTCACCGTGGTTCGAGCCCCACTCCCCGGTGGTCGCCCATAGCACGTTCGCGTCTTCGGGGTCAGGGAGCACGGTGAAGCAGTTGCCGCCGTACTTCATGCCCTCGACCGTGCGCCGGAAGGTCTGGCCCGCGTCCTCGCTGGTCAGCAGGCCGATGTCGAAGTAGCAGAAGTAGACCCGGTTCGCATCACGCGGGTCGAAGACGATGTCGTTCTGGCAGGTGACCTCGAGGCCCGTCCCGGCGAAGCGCCCGTCCGGCAGCATCCGGCAGTAGCGCTGCGTCCATGTTGCGCCGCCGTCCTCGGTCGCGTAGATCTGGCCGGAGGTGCCGAAGGTGACGCGCCGGGGGTTCACGGGCGAAATGCTCATGCACTCGACGCTGGGGCCCCAATGCGTGATCCAACCGTAGTCGGTGAAGCTGCTCTCGGTCTGCGTCCGGTAGGCGGAGCGCTCCCAGTGCAGGCCGCCGTCGGTCGTCTTGTACACCCCCGCGCTCACCCACGCCGTGTCGCCGACGTACACCACGTCTGGGTCAGTCGGATCAACGACGATCTCCTTGCAGGTGGAGGTCATCTGGTGCGGCTGGTCGCGCTTGCCGACGCGGTTCGGCAGGCCTTCGGTCCGCAGCTCCCACGTAAGGCCTGCGTCCTCGCTGCGCAGCACGCCGCCGTTCCACGGCTCGGCGTCGCGCGCGGTGGTGCGCAGCGTCCCGTAGGCGATCTTCGGGTCCGAAGGCGAGACGGCGATCTCCTGGACCCAAGTCTGCGGCAGGCCCTCGATCTTGCTCCACGTCGCGCCGCGGTCAGCGCTGCGGTAGAGGCCCTTGGTCGTCGCGGCGAGCACATAGGACTCCGTGCCCGGCGCGACCTCTATGTCGCTCACGATGGCGTCGCTCGGCAGCGTGCCCTCGGGCGTGCAGACGCGCCACGATTCGCCCTGGTCGTCGCTCGCGTAGATGCGCCCCTGTCCGTCCTTGCCCCAACGCGGCCTTCCGATCCCCGCGTAGGCCCTCTGCGGGTCGTTCGGATCGAATACGACGCAGCCGATGGGCGCG
>VGFC01000042.1 GCA_016869045.1 Armatimonadota bacterium | reverse complement strand
TGTACTTCCTCAGCGGGAACATGGACGGCGCGGAGCTGCGGCGCTTCTCGAACCCCCAGAGCGGCTCGCTGGATGAGTTCTGCTTCACCGAGTGGTATCGCTACCTGAACTGCGGCTGCCGCGTGGCCGCCGTCGGCGGCACGGACAAGATGAGCGCCGGGATGCCCGTCGGCGGCGTGCGCACGTACGCGCAGCTCGATCCGAGCGATGAGTTCACCTTCGAGAACTGGGGCAAGGCCGTCCGCGCCGGCCGGACGTTCACGACCTCCGGCCCGCTGATCGACCTGCGGGTGGATGGGCAGCCCATCGGCGGCGACCTCCGCGTGAAGCGCGGCGGCACCGTCGAGGTCGAAGCAACCACGACCTCGCTCTGGCCGATCCGTCGGCTCGAGGTCGTCGCGAACGGGAGGGTCGTCGCCGCCTCGGTCAGTACGAAGGGCGCGCGCCGCCTCAGCCTGCGGGAGAAGGTCACGATCGACGGAAGCTGCTGGATCGCCGCGCGCTGCGGCAGCAGCCTGCTGGCCCACCACTGCTGGCCGATGTATCTCGGCGCGCACACGTCGCCGGTGTACATCATCTGCGGCAACCAGGAGCTGTTCAGCCCGTCGGATGCGAGCTACATGCTCACCCTCATCGACGGCGGCCTGACCTACCTCGACACGCTCTCCGTCCGCTACGAGGAGAAGCGCCACCGGGAGATGAAGGCGATCTTCGAGAAGACCAAGCGCGACCTGCACCGCAAACTCCATCAGCACGGGCAGGGGCACAGCCACACGTAGCCCCGCATCGCGCCCATTTCGGAAGGAGACGCAAGCACCTGTGGCGAACTGTGGACCTGGTGGGCGGAAGCCCGCTGCACGGGGGTCGTGACGAATGGCTGCAATGACCATCGACGGACACAACTGCGAGTCCGCCTGGGTGGAAGCCCTCAGGCACCTCCTTCAGCAACCGCGCGGCGAGGCCCGCAATCTCGTGGTGCACATAAGAGAGCCGCAGACACGGGACGATGTCACTCGGGCCGCGGTCGACGAATTCCTCGCGGGATACGGGCTGCTACCACTGCGCCACGTTGCGTACACGATCTTCCCCGCGACGCTGTGGCGTCGGGCGCATGGAGACCCTGAGAGGCTCTTCACCGCGTACAACCGCCCGGGTGGGGTGTTCGAACGGCTCCGCGCACGCGAGCGTGCGCAACGGCGATCGCGCTGGGGCACGTACTTCCGGCGCATGACGAGGTGGGAAGGGGGAGGGCAGCCTGCTAACCAATTGGCCGACCTCGTGGGTATGCTGCGCGACCGTGAGGCGGTCCACAAGGCAGCGCTGACAGTCAGCATCGTGCAGCCCCAGGACGCTCGACGGACCAGGGGCGCCCCCTGCCTCAACTACGTCGCCATCCAACTGGACCACGGAAGCCCCAGGCGCTCGTTGTCCCTACTGGCGGTGTACAGGAGTCACAACTTCGTCCAGCGCGCGCTCGGCAACTACATGGGCCTCGCCGACCTGCAGGCATTCCTGTGCGAGTGTAGCGGGTACGTGCCGGGAGCCATGGCCTGCGTCTCATCGTACGCCACCGTCGGGCAAGACACCGACCGCGGCAGGGGCTGGCCCACGAAGGCTCGGCTTCGTACGTTCCTGGGGACCCTTGGCGCGTGAGCACTCCTCCGGCCCTGGAAGCGCTCAAGATCGAGGTCACGCAACGCTGCTCTCTTGCGTGCAAGCACTGCTCGACAGATGCGGGACCGTCGCGAACAACGGCGCTGGCAGCGGAAGCAGTAGGACGCCTCATCAGGGAGGCCGCCCAACTGGGCGCGGCCGAGGTCACCTTCTCCGGCGGCGAACCTCTCTTGCGCCCTGAACTCGCGGCGTTCGTGGGCGCGGCCGCGGGCGCAAGCATGAGGCCACACCTCTACACGAGCGGCCTCCTGACGCCCGATTCCGTGCCTGCCGATGAGGGACGGTTCCGCACCCTCCGAGAGGCCGGCCTCCAGAAGGTCACCTTCACGCTTCTGGGGGCGTCGGCGGCGTCACATGAGCGGATGACCCTGGTCGCCGGCAGTTTCGCGGCCACGAGGAGGGCGGGCGAGGCAGCGGTCCGTTCGGGTCTGGAATGCGGGTTCCACTTCGTGCCGGTCCGCGCGAACTTCAGAGAACTCCTGGACATCGTCGGGATAGCTGCGAACATGGGGTTCAGCCAGGTCAGCCTCTTGCGGTTCGTTCCACAGGGCCGTGGCAGGCCTTTCGCGCCACGGCAGGCGCTCTCCGCTGCGGACCACGCTGAGCTACGTTCACTTGTGCTGGCCGCGCGTCGTCAGGCCTCTGTCGCAGTCCGATGCGGCTCCCCCTACAACTTCCTTCTCGCGGGGAGGCCAACGGCGTGCACGGCGGCGAGCAAGACCGCCACCGTCTCGCCGTCGGGCCGGGCGTACCCTTGCGACGCCTTCAAGAACATCGAGCCGGAGATGTTCGGGTTCCCGTGCAGCGAAACGGACGTGCTCCAGAGAGGACTCGTGTCAGTCTGGCGTGAATCTCACTACTTCAGCAGCGTTAGGGAGGCCGCCGCGGCCGCCCCTGCGGAGCCCTGCGCCGGGTGCGCGAACTTCCCTAGGTGCGGGTCCGGGTGCCTCGCCCAGCGCGCTATCGCCACAGGCTTGTTGGGCGCTGGGGCGGACCCTGATTGCCTCCTACAGGTGGAGACACCGCAATGACTGAGCTTGCCAGGGCTGCCGACTACGTGCATCTGTGCGCCCTCGCGCGCGACTGCCGCCTGTGTCCTCGGATGGGTGCCTGTACGGCGGTGCTCGGGGAGGCAAACGGCCCGCTCGACGCCCGCGTGATGTTTGTGGCTGAGGCACCTGGGCGGCACGGAGCTGATCGGACTCGGGTCCCGCTGAACGGGGACCAGGCAGGAGGCAACTTCGAGGACCTGCTGGGAACGATCGGGTGGCAGCGGTCGCACGTGTTCGTCACCAATGCCGTGCTGTGCAACCCCCGAGATGAGCTAGGGAGGAATGCTACACCCACCATCGATGAGGTGCGGAACTGCGCGGACTTGCTCGCGGCCACGATAGACCTCGTGGAACCATCGTTGGTGGTGACCCTGGGTGCCGTGGCTCTCCGAGCCCTGCACGCCATCGAGGCCCACGAGATAGACTTGGGGGGCCAGGTCGCGACGGTCGTCCCTTGGGGAAGCACCTACGTGTTCCCGCTCTACCATACGGCCTCCCGGGCAAGAGTGCACCGTGGTCGCGCACGACAGGTGCGCGATTTCTTCGCCCTCAAGGAGGCGGTGGACCTGGGGACCGGGCGCCTCAGGCAGGCGCGCGGCGCCACGCGCCCCAGGCTTCGCGCGGGCCCGTTCGATCCCACCAAGATGCAGCAGGTTCTGCTGTACCTGCTGCAGCGCTTGGGCCAAGCCTCCTGGTTCAGGCTCTCGAAGCTGCTCTACCTCATCGACTACGCCAACCTCCAGGCCTCCGGCGCTCTGCTAACAGAGGGGTTCTACATCAACCAGAAAGAGGGACCGTGGGCAACAGTCTTCGGCACGCGAACGAGGGAACTCCTTGAACGCGGGCTTCTGGCCGGAGGGGTTGCGGCCCGCACGCTACGGCTGGCTGGGGATGCCCACCACCTCGCCGCATTGCTGCACCCCGACGAAGCAAGGACCGCGGACGATGTCCTGGCCCGCTACTCGAGGTTGACGGACGCTGAACTGAAGAGCCGTGTGTACCTGACCCGCCCCATGAAGCGACTGCTGAGGCGCGAGCGCGCTGGCGAACTCACGCACAACGCTCCCGTCTTCGCCGACGATGCCCGGGATTGCCGCAGCGCTTGACGGGCCCTAGTTGACGCACCGGGCCACCACGTCCTTCGGAGGCAGCGGCCTTCCGGACGCCTCATGCGCGCCCCTGACCACCCCTACGGCGTCCTTGAGGCTGGCTAGGGTCGCCTCTAGGCCCTCCTCCTGGACCGAGGCGTGGAGCGTGGGACACGAGGCGATGTAGGTCCCGTCGCCGACTGGGGCCACTGCGACGACGTAGCCGTCGAGCAAGTGGAACTCCTGGTTCGCAAGCTGGTCCTCCAGCCGCTCGATCTCCGCCTCCAGCGCCTCGACCTCGTGCCTCAGGTCGGCTGCTGAGGGCTCCTCGAGGGAGACCGGCCCAGCCGTGGGAACGCTGATCCTCTCAGCCTTGGCACTCACCGGCGTCACCTCCGTCCGGAGGCAGTATACCACCGGTGCCGCCCAAGGACAACACAAGCCGGCAGGTGTTGGAGGGCGGCGCGGCCAAGTGTTCCCCCAACCGTGCACGCCCTCTCGGGTGGTTGCTGATGGGACCTGCCCTCCTCTACCTGCTGGCCCTCCCCGCGCACGCTCAGGCGCCCGCGCCCGTCCTCACGAGCGACTACCCCTCCATTCAGGCGGCCATCGACGCGAACCCGGGCCGCATGATCCTCGTACCTGCCGGTGAGCACCGGATCTCGGAGCCGCTGCTCATCCGCGCCGATGGCTCGGGCCTGTGCGGGCCGGGCACCATCGTGCAGGCGGACAACGACGCGGACATCGTGCGGGTTCAGGAGGCGGACGGTGTCTCGATCGAGGGCCTGACGCTGACCCGCAGCGAAGACGCGCGCGAGTGCATTGCTCACGGCATCTGGGCGAACGGGTGCGAGGGGCTGAAGATCGACTCGGTGCGCGTGATCGACAACCGATCCGCGCGCGCCGTGGTCCGGCTGGAGTCGTGCCACAACGCAACCGTCTCGGGCTGCGAGATCGTGAACTACAAGCGCGTGAGCATCGACGACCGCACGGCCGACGCGAAGTACGGCTACGCGTTTCGCTGCATTGACGGCACGGGGATTCAGGTCGAGCACTGCACGGACGTGCGCCTCGCGGGCAACCGAATCGTCGAGCGCGCGATCCTCCCGACGCGCGAGTTCGTCGAGCAGAACGCCCTCGGGCAGGTGGTGAAGCGCAACGAGCAGATCGGTCGCCTCGCGCCGAACACGGTCGAGCGCGAGGGCCGCGTGACCAACTGGCACCAGGGCTCGGCGATCTTGGTGACCGGCCCGCGCGACACGCAGCGGATCACCATCGAGGGCAACCTCATCGGGAATGCTGGGCAGGGAATCGATATACACGCGGATCAGGTCGAGGTCACCGGCAACGTGGTGACCTGCGCCTTCATCGGCATCAAGGCCATGCACGGCTCCAGCGAGGTGCGCATCGCGGGGAACGTCTTCTCGCGGGTGGACCTGTGGGGCATCCTGCTTTCGCCGGGCTCTGCCTCCGCCGCCGACAACCCCGAGCGCGACCTGATCGTCGAAGGAAACGTCATCTCCGACACGGGCTACGGGAACGAGTATTGGCACTGGAGCACGGCGGCCGGAGAGAACAACCCCATCGCGGTGAAGCTCGAATCCGGTCCCCTCCCCGAGAACCCCCCGATGGTCAACGTCACCGTCCGCAACAATGTGGTCGCGACTCGCGACCCCGACCACCCCCGCCACCGTTGGGCCCTCTGGATCGACCCGCCCCCCACCGGCCCCCAGGACGTACACGTCAGCGGGAATGCGTTTGCGGCGGGAACGAAGGGCGTGGCGAACGCAGAGGTGCCAGAGTAGGCCCGCTGTCGTCACTCCCCGCGAAGCCACGTGATCCAGGGGCCGTTTCCGTAGGCCCAAGGGCTGCCGTTCTCGCCCGGCCCCGGGATGCGGCGCATCTGGACCGCATTCCCCAAGAGCTGCCTGATGAGTTCGGCCATTCGGGCGTCGGCCTTCCCCAACGCATCGGCAAGCAGGGGCCGCACGCTGTCATCTCCGAGCTGCAGCAGCCCCGCTGCACAGCGGAGGCGCAGACGTTCGTCGGCAAGCCTCATCCCGGCCCGCAATGCGTTCGCCGCTTCGGACGAGCCGATCGCGGTGAGCGAGCGCACAGCCTCCTGCGCGACCGCCGCCTCGTCGTCCAGAAGGGCCTGCAGAGCGGGCACCGCCTCCGGCTCCTTGCGGTGCTGTAGAGAGAACGCCGCAGTAGTCCTCACCTCAACGTCCACGTCCTTTGCCTCCACAACCAAGGCGCGGAAGGCTTCGGGCTGGGGGTACGCCCAGAGAGCCCCAACAACGGCCCGCCGCACCTTCGCCTCCGGGTCGCCGGCAACGCTCAACAGGGGACGGAGTGCCTCTTCGCCGAGTTCTGCGTAGTGGGTCAGCTCCCGGGCGGCCTGCGCCCGCTGGCCGGCGTCGTCGCTTTGCAGGGCCTTGACAAGCGGCGCCAACGTCTGGCTGCGGGGTACACCGAAGCGTGAGGTGAGAACCCACAGCATCCCTTCCGCGGGCCCCCGCTCTTGCAGCGCCTCAAGTAGCAGGTCACGGAATGCGTCGCGGTCACCTACATAGCGCTCGCTCTCGGACGCACGGAACGTGGCGTTCTTACCAACATAGAAGGCCTCGATGAGGTAAGGGAGGGCCGCCCTCTCGCCGGTGAACGCCAGGTACTGCACGATGCGCTCCTTCGATTCAGGAGGACCCGTCCGCAGCGTCCCGCCAAGGCGGTCGATGTACGCCTGCATCTCCCCGGCTTCGCTTGCCGCGATCTCGAAATCTACGCCCACGGAGCGTGCCGGAGCCGGAGCGACGCCGGCCGCCGCATAGTACCTGGGGTTGTACACACCGATGGCGGCGTACCTGCCCGGCAAGAGTGGCGGCACCCACTGGTTCAGCAGAATGCGCTTGGAGAAGCTCTCCCCTGGGGCGATCTCGTAGACGCCGCCGGGCCCGCCGCCTGGCCCGCTCCAGTTCCGGCGCGGGTCCGGCAGCTGCGCGCCCGTTCCATCGATCACCTCGATCGCATACTCGTCCATGCGGCCGCTGCGGTCAGAGTTGCGGTCGTGGTACTTGTAGGGCTCTGCCCCGCGGTTGGTGATCGTGAATACGGCCTCGATGGGCGTCCCCTGGCTGAAGGCCGGCGCCGGGCCTCGGGCGGGCGGCGCAGGGGTCTCGACGCCGGCAACCGTCTCCGCCGGCTGAAGCTCAATGGTCAGTGCAAGCTCCGGCGGGGTCTGACAGGACGCGACGAAGGGAAGCACGAGCCATGCCGTCAGTCCAGCCACGATCCGCATGTCGATCACCTCGGCAATGCGCTGCTTCTGCTCTGTTAGACGTTCGGCCCAGGAGCCGGGTTGCCTGGGGCGCACCACAGCCGGAAGCCGCCACCCCTTGCGAGGTGGCGGCCGTTCCGCGTTCGGTCAGCGCCTCCGCCGCAGCGCTTCGTCGTAAAAGCCACTGCGGTGACCGATGGCCCAGACCACGACTGTCCGGGCTGCGTCGTCGATCTCGTAGGATGCGCGGTAGTTGCCGATGCGCACTCGCCACGAGCCGCGCAGCGTGCCGGTGAGGGGGATTGCGTTCCGGGGTCTGGGGTCTTGCCCGAGGAGTTCGAGCCGCTGGGTAATCCTGCGCTGGACAGCAGGTGGCAGCTTCTGAAGGTCCCGGTCGGCGGCTTCGGTGAGGCCGACCTCGTAGGTCACAGTCCGAGCCTCGCCTTCACCTCAGACAGCGGGATCGTCTTCCCGCCGGCTGCCATGCGCTCGTTGGTCACGGCGGCGAGTCCCTCATCCACCAACGCCTCGAAGTCCGTTCCGCCATCCTCGAGCCACTGGTCGAGCGTCACCTTGCGGAAGCGGTAGGCGCGGCCCAGCCGCGAGACGGGCACGCGGCCTTCCCGCGCCCAGTCGGCCAGCGTTCGCCAGTGTATGCGGAGGTAGCTGGCGGCCTCCCGCAGGGTCATCACGTCCGGCACGGCACTCATGTTCCTACACCTCGCACGCCATTTGGATGCAGTATACCGTACTGTCTCAGCATGTCAACCGAGCCGGCCGTCCCCGTGCGTTCTCTGGCCAGCTTCGCGACCTCCGCTCGGAGGGCTAGTTGGCTGTCTCGTGTGAACCTTGGCATCTTCCGTCGCCCCTTCGGGGCTCAAGAGGCGAGGGGGGCCCTGTTCCGTGGGCTTCGCCCACGGCTACCCATCCTCTGCCCCTTCGGGGCAGGAATCCCCTGTTCGCCCCGTCAGGGGCGAAGGATGGGTAGCCACGGGCGCAAGCCCGTGGAACCGGCAGGCCACTAGTGCCGCGTCGGACGTGATTCGATGGGTTGTAGGAGCGGCTTCAGCCGCGATGCCGTGGGTATAGGGGCGCCGCGTATAGCGCTATCGCGGCTGAAGCCGCTCCTACAACCCCACACTTCAAGGCTGACAGGGCACTAGTTCGCTGTCTCGTGTGAACCTTGGCATCTTCCGTCGCCCCTTCGGGGCTCAAGAGGCGAGGGGGGCCCTGTTCCGTGGGCTTCGCCCACGGCTACCCATCCTCTGCCCCTTCGGGGCAGGAATACGCTGTTCGCCCCGTCAGGGGCGAAGGATGGGTAGCCACGGGCGCAAGCCCGTGGAACCGGCCGCCCCCACCCTCCCTCAAGCCCCGCAAGGGGCGGCACAAGATGCCAAGGTTCAGAAGTGACGCCGCACTAGACTCCGCGACCTCATCTACGAAGTAACGACGACCGAACGGCCAGGCCCTCGGTTGGCCCATCGCGCTGCCGTCTCCTGGCCATCCCGGCCCTCACGAGTGCAGCGGCCTGCAGAAGCGCCCCTGGTAGTACTTGATCCACTCGTCGAAGGTCATGCCCAGGTACTCGAGGCCGTCGCGGCGGTTCTGCTCCATGGTGGAGCCGCGGCCCATCTCGACGCGGACCGGGTCGGGGCCGCAGCCGAGCATCTGGTCGCGCCAGCGCGTGAGCTTCAGTTCGAGGGCGTCGGCGATGTCCGGGCGCTCCTGGATGAGATTGCGGGTCTCGTGGGGGTCCTCGGCGACGTGGAACAGCTCGTCGTAGTCCACGTGGTACTGACCGGGATCGACGAGCTTCATCAGCTTCCATTCGGGCGTGCGAATCGCCCAGCGCGCGACGCGCGAGGCCTCCGTGCAGTAGATCGCGTCGTAGCCCTCGTCCTTCCCCTCGGTCGCGGGGACCATGCTGCGGCCGTCCAGGACAGGCAGGAATGCCTGTCCTCCTGGAGCTTCCTTCCCCACAAGGTCGCAGATGGTCGGGGCGATGTCGCAGTGCTGGAACATGCCCTTCACGCGGGTACCGGGTTGGATGCGCTCAGGCGCGCGGACGATCATGGGGATGTGCAGCACGCAGTCGTAGATGCAGTGGTGCTCGAAGAAGACGTGGTGCTCGGTCATCGACTCCCCGTGATCCGCAGTGATCAGGACCGCGGTGTTCTGCCAGAGACCTAGCTCCTTCAGGGCCGCGAAGAACTCGCCGAGACGGTCGTCGCAGGAGCGAATCTCGGCGTCATACTGCCCGCGAATGTAGTCGAAGTTGCGCGGGTTGCCCATGCGCTCGTAGAGGAACCACTTGAAGAACGGGTACACGAGCTGCTGGGTGACGCTGGCCCATTCCTCCTCGTCGTGCTCGTTCGGGTCCGAGTCGGTGAACATCGTCTGGTAGCGCTCGGGCGGCGTGTAGGGGCTGTGCGGGTCCCACGGGTGCAGGAACATGAAGAAGGGCTCGTCGCCGTACGCGCGGAGCCACTTCAGCGCCGCCTGCGTGACCCACTCCGCGGAGCCGGCGCGGCTGGTGATGTAATGGTCATACCCCTCCAGGAACCACAGGTGTCCCGGCGCGAGGCTATCGACCGCGACGGTCGTGATGCCCGCATGGCCGCGGAGGAGGGCCGGGAGCATCTGGATGCCGCCGGGCAGGTGCGCGTCCGGGCGGCCTTGCGAGACGATCCCGTGATGCACGCCGTGCACGCCGGAGAGCATCGTCGTGAAGCCGGGATGCGTGGGGATGCTCGGCGCCCAGAAGCTCTCGAATACCGCGCCCTCGGCGGCGAGGGCATCGAGGGCCGGGCTGGTGTCATACGGATACCCGTAGCAACCCAGGTGATCGGCGCGCAGTGTGTCGATGGCGATCAGGATGACGTTCATGGGACACCGGGAGCATGGGAGTGCAGGAGTTTGGGAGTGTAGGGTGACGGCAACGGCAGACGGCAACGGCTACGGTTCGCCCGGCGCGGGCATCGGCTCCCAGCCGACGTACATGTAGCCGCCGCCTTCTTTCTCGGTGACGCGGAACTCGAGGTCGAGCTCGCTCTTGGGCGGGCCGACCCGAACGGCGATCCGGTCGTCCTGCTTCACGACCTTGTAGATCACCGTCAGGTTGTCGGGGTCCTCGTCGCTCACCTTACCGGAGAGCACATCCTCGACGCACAGCCAGCGCATGTCCTTCAGGCCGCTGATCTCCTCGTCCACCGCCTTGCTGCTGAGGTAGTCCAGGACTGGCGTGAGGATCGGCAAGTCCTCGGCGCGGGCCTCCTTGAGAGCGGCGGGCACGGACTCCTCGAAAGGCGGCGCTGACTCCTTCGCGACAGGAGGCGCGGCGCTGACGGGAGGCGGCGTAGCCGGCGTCCTCTGGCCTCGCATCAGCGGGCAACCGGGTGCAACCGCGACGAGCAGGACAACCACAGGCAGGAAGGGGAATGTACGCACGGGCAGGCCCCTTTCGCGAGCCGACGAATGGGCGGCGTATTCGACGGGCCGTCTGCAGGCACCTCCGCGGGGTGAACCGAAGGGGGAGCCCCGTCGTCAGTGCTTCGGAACACAACGTTGGGAAAGCGAGGCTTCAGCATGTCACGCAGCGCGCTCATCGGTTTGGTCGCCGTCGTCGTGATCCTGGCCGCAGTCGCGTCCATCGGCTGGTTCGTCACCCATCAGAAGAAGCCGCCGCCGCCGTCCGCCCCCGGTGGCATGGGGGCCCCGATCCCCATGACGCCGGGCGGTGAAGGGAAGGGAGGCGGCCCGGGCGGCGGGATGGGTGGAGGCATGGGTGGGGGCATGGGGATGGGCGGAGGCGGAGGTATGGGTGGAGGGGGCGGTCTCACGCGTCTGATCGAGGGGGCGGGTGGGACCGAGGACGACACCAAGAAGGTGCAGGCGTACTTCGAGAAGCGGCAGACCGCCACGAGTGACGTGCGGGAGGCGCTGACGAAGCTGCGCGAGCTGAGCGGCGATGAGAAGGCCACGGACGAGCAGGTGACCAAGGCCCTGGCGGACTTCCGCGCAAAGCGCGACAAGGCGAAGAGCAGCCTCGAAGCCGACCGCAAAGCGCTCGCGGCGGACCTGAAACTGAGCACCCGGCCGAAGCTGGAGGCCGCGCTGACGGTAATGGGCGTACTGGACAACGGCATGGCAGGCGCACGGTTCGGACGTGGTGGAGGAGGCGGTGGCGGCGGTGGAGGCGGCATGGGCGGCCCCCCCGGCGGAGGGATGGGCGGCCCGCCTGGCGGCGGAGGACCTCCCGGAGGGATGGGTGGCGGACCTCCCGGCGGCGGGCCCGTCGGTGGACCTCCGGGCGGCGGGCAGGCTCCACCCAGCGGCGGCGGGGGCACGGGGCTGTAGGGCGAGCCGTCCATCGGCTCGCGGGCCGATGGAACATAGAGTGAGTACGCCGGTCGCCCCAAAGCGAGTTGCGGGGGCGACCGGCTACGTTTTCCCCGAGGCTGCAGAATCTCCGCACCGACGAAGGGCTTCCGAGGCGTGATCGCGAATAGCTGACGGTTCGCGCCTGTGCGCACAGGCAGGAATGCCTGTCCTCCGAGAGGCGCGCGCGAGATGCGATGATCCGATTCCACCAACACGCGGCCCTGCTTATCACCAAGGATGCCGAGGCTCTGACGGAGCTAACGGAGACCGACAGCGCGCGTTCGTGCATCGGACCGAGACTGTCTCCGACCGTCGCCTGGATCGATCACCGGCGGGTGGACGTGCTGCGAGAGGCGCTGGCTAGGGCGGGGTATGCGCCCAAGATGGCGAGGAACGGGAACGGCAACCACAGCGGCAAGAGACCATGAGGCAAGGCGACCTCGACCGACTGACGGCCATACTCGGCACGTACCCGGCGGACCTGCTGCAGGCGCTGTCGCGGGGGGCGCCCGGCGACGGTCTCGCCCAGGCGTTGCTGGACGAGCCGCGGGTGGCCGAGGCCCTCAACCGAGTGGCGGAGCCGGAGCGTGAGTTCCTCGCGTTCATGGCGCGGCTCGGAGGGGAGGTGAGCCCGGGTGCAGCGGACTGGTGGCTGCACCATCGGAACATCACCGACCCCAGCGCGCTCGTCGAGCGCCTGGCAGCGCAGGGGTTGCTGTTCTACGTGGCGGCCGGCGGGCCTGTGCAGCCCGGCGGGGAAGGCCCGGCACCCGAGGCGCGTGGGCTTCACATTGCCGGGAAGCTGTGGGTGCCCGTTCCTATCGGCAATCGGGCAGTCGCGCAGTGCCCGGTGCAGCCGCTGCAGGGCGTCGAGAGCCCGCCCGGGCTCGGCGGCAGCGACCCATGGCGGATCGTGCGGGAGCTGTTCATCGTGGCCCGTCACCTTGGCGAGCGGAAGCCGCACCTACCGCGTGCTTCCCGGGGCGACGCGGGCCCCGAGTTGGCCGGCCTCGCGGAGTCCCTGGGGGAAGAGGCGACCACCGATGGTGGGATGCGCCTGCGGTGGCTGGTGGCCCTGGCGGCCCAGGCCGGCATCGCTGAGGAGACCGAGGGGCGCCTCGGCGTCGCGCCGAATGCGGCGGGGTTCTTCGAGAGGACACCGCTCGACCAGCGGCGGGCTCTGGTGGACGCGGCGGTGGCGTTGCAGGCGTGGAACGAGCTGGACCCTCCGCTCGCAAGCGGGCTTGGGATGTCAGCGGCGGTGGCGCCCGGCCGGTCGGACGTGCCTTCCGCGGGGAACCGAATCCGGGCGCGACGGCACGTGCTGCGCGTGCTGGGGGAGGTCGCTCAACCCGGTCGGTGGCACCGCCTGAGCGAGTTCGGCGAGCGTGCCATGGAGGCCGGGCCGGACTTCCTGGTCCGAAGGCCGCCGCCCCCTCGGGAGGGGCATGAGCCGGTCTACCGGGGAATTGCGGCGGCAGCCGACGGCGGCTTCGCGCCGGTGAGCACGCGGAAGGACTGGGTCCGCGTCGAGGGTGCGTTCATCACTGAGTTCCTGAGCGGGCCGCTCCAGTGGGTCGGCCTGCTGGATGTCGTGACGCAGTCGGACGAGGTCCTGTTCCGTCTGACGGACATGGGTGCCCGCGTCCTGGGCCTGGCGGAGGACCAGGATGACGTGCGGCCGCCGGGGCGGTTCTTCGTGCAGCCGAACTTCGAGATCGCCGCCGACGGCGGCGGCGAGAACATCGGCGCGATCACGCGGCTGGCGCGAGTGGCCGACCTCACCTCCTTCGACCGGGCCGCCCTGCTCACGGTCACGCGGGAGTCGGTCCTGCGGGCGCTGGACGGCGGTCTCTCGCGCGAGGAGATCCTGCGCCTCCTGAGCGACGAGGGGCGGGTCGCGGTCCCGCAGAACGTGGAGTACTCGGTCCGCGAGTGGGCCGCGGCGTATGACCGGTACGAGCTGCGGACGAACGTGCACGTTCTCGAGGCGGATGAAGCGCCGGAGCTGGACGCCCTCGAAGCCGACCTGCCCGGCTGCTTCGAGCGCCTGAGCCCGAATGCGGCGCGCGTGCTGCCGGACAAGGCGCACCTCATCGAGAAGGCTCTCGCGCAACGCCCTGACGTGGTAGCCATCGACCACGCCGAGGGCATGGCTCGGCTGTTCGACCTGGACGAGCAGATGGTGGCGAGACCGGTGCCCGAGCGTTGGCACTGGTACGCGGAACACTGGCTGGCGCAGATAGGGGAACGGCAGGAAGTCAGGAGCCAGGAGTCAGGAGTCAGGAGAACAGCGAACGGCGACGGCACGGCTGTGTTCCGGCTGACGCGGGAGTCGGTCCACGAGGGGCTTGCGCGAGGGCTGCAGGCGACGGAGATCGAGCGGTTCGTGGAGGCCTGTGCCACGAAGGACCTGTCGCCGCAACAGCGGCTGCTGCTGCGGGGATGGCTTCGGTCCTATCCCCCCGCGCAGATGGCTTCGGTAACGGTGCTCGCGCTGCCGCCGGAGGCGGTGGGGGATGTGACGGCGGTTCCGGAGGTCCGCGAGCAGATCACCGGCTGGCTCAGCCCTGCGATCTTCACCGTCCGACCGCAAGGCCGCGCGAAGGTGAAGCGGCTCCTCGAGCGGGCGGGGATCGTGGTCGAGGGAGAGCTGAGGGCGAGGGGGTTGGGGGACGGAGGGCCTCACCCCCGGCCCCTCACCGTTCCGGAGAGGGGAGAAAGGCACGGCGTATGGGGGAGGAGGCAGTGGAGGGTCGGCGAGCCGGAAGGAGTGCGATTGGCGCTGATCGAGGAGGCCATCGAGGGCGGGCTACGGATCGAGATCGAGTACCAGTCCATCGTGAAGGGTGAGGCGCCCAAGCGGTGGTTGGTCGGGCCACGGAGCATCGAGCGGTCGCGCTGGGGCCAGGTGCGACTGCACGCATTCTGCCACGAACGAGAGAGTCAGAGAGTGTTCGACGTGGAGCGCATGACGGAGGTGCAGGTGCTGGAGGCAGGAGTGTAGGAGCTTAGGAGTTTGGGAGCTTAGGAGAACGGCAACGGCGACGGCACGACTACGCAAGGCCAACGGCGATGGACCCGGGTAACCCCCTGATCGTACAGAGCGACGGCACCGTGCTGTTGGAGGTGCAGAACCCGCGCTATGAGGAGGCGCGGGACCGGCTGGCGAGGTTCGCGGAGGTCGTGAAGTCCCCGGAGTATGTCCACACCTACCGGATCACCCCCCTGTCGCTATGGAATGCGGCCGCGATCGGCCTGAGGCCCGAGGAGATCGCCCACGCGCTCGAAGATCTGAGCAAGTATGACGTGCCCGGCAATGTGCGCGAGGACATCCGGGACACCATGGGCCGCTACGGGCGGCTGAAGCTCATCCGCCGTGAGGGGCTGCTGCTGCTGATCTCGGAGGACGAGATTCTGCTGACCGAGATCGAGAGTCAGCGGGAGATGTACGGCGTCCTGGCGCGTCGCATCTCGCCGCACGCGGTCATCGTGGACCCGCTCGCGCGCGGGCAGATCAAGCAGCGGCTCGTGAAGCTGGGTTGGCCGATGGATGACCTGGCCGGCTACACGCCCGGTGCGGCGCTGGAGCTGTCGCTGCGCGCCAGGGCAGCGTCGGGTGCTTCCTTCGCTCTCCGGGCCTACCAGGAGGACGCCGTCGCGGCGTTCCACGCGGGAGGGTCGGAGCGCGGCGGGAGCGGCGTGATCGTCATGCCCTGCGGCGCGGGGAAGACGATGGTGGGCATGGGCGCGATGGCGGCCCTGCAGACCTGGACGCTCATCATCTCGACGAACACGGTGGCGGTCAGGCAGTGGATCGACGAGCTGGGTGACAAGACGACGCTCGCGCCCGAGCAGATCGGCGAGTACACGGGTGACAAGAAGGAGGTCCGCCCGGTCACCATCACCACGTACCAGTGCATGACCTGGCGCCCCACCAAGAAGGCCGACTTCCCTCACCTGCGGCTGATGACGGAGCACGACTGGGGGCTCATCATCTACGATGAGGTGCATCTGCTCCCGGCGCCGGTCTTCCGCGCCACCAGCGACATCCAGGCGCGGCGGCGGCTCGGGCTGACGGCAACTCTCGTGCGCGAGGACGGCCGCGAGAGCGACGTGTTCGCCCTCATTGGCCCGAAGCGGCACGACGTCCCCTGGAAGGACCTGGAGAAGCAGGGCTGGATCGCGCAGGCGATCTGCTACGAGATCCGCATCCCCATGCCGCGAGACCAGCGGGTCGAGTACTCCGTGTCGCCCCGCAGCGTGCAGTACCGGCTGGCCGCCGAGAACCCCGCGAAGATGAGCATTCTCCTGGAGCTGCTCGACCGACACCGCGGTGATCAGGTGCTCGTCATCGGGCAGTACCTCAGCCAGCTTCACGCGATCGCGAAGATGGTGAAGGCGCCGCTCATCACCGGCAGCACCGCGAACCGCGAGCGCCAGCGGCTGTATGACCTCTTCCGGCGCGGCGAGATCAAGTGCCTGGTGGTCTCCAAGGTTGCGAACTTCGCCATCGATCTCCCCGACGCCAATGTCGCGATCCAGGTCTCCGGCACCTTCGGCTCGCGGCAGGAGGAAGCCCAGCGCCTCGGCCGCATCCTGCGCCCCAAGTCCCACGGCGGCCAGGCGCTCTTCTACACCCTCGTCTCCAAGGACACCCGCGAACAGGACTTCAGCGCCAACCGCCAGCTCTTCCTCACCGAGCAGGGCTACCACTACGTGATCAGCACGGGGCTGGGGAACGGCGAGGAGCGAGGAGAGAGGAGCGAGGAGTGAGAGGAGCGGCATGTACGGTGGCGCTGATGGCGCTGACGGCGGCGGCCGGGGAGGCCAGGGACTTCGCCATCGGGTATGTCAGCCACTACCCGATGGTCGTGCACGAGGACGATGCGCTCGCGGGAACCGGCGCGAACGTGGTGGAAGTGCGCGCGCCGTGGGCCTTGATCGAGCCGAGGGACGGCGAGTTCGACTTCACGCTCCTGGATCAGCAGCTCGAGTGGGCCGAGCGGAACGACCTGCAGCTCGTGTTCATCATGGAGGCCGGCCCGGCTCATGCGGCGGGCGTGCCGTGGCTGATCGACCGCCTGCAGGCTCAGGGCGAGACGATGGTCGATCTCGCCGGGAACGTGCAGCGCGACCCCTCGCTCTTCTCCGCTACCTACAAGCAGTACCTCAGCCGCTACCTGCGACGGGTTACGGAGCACCTGGCGAGCCATCCGCTCAACCGCCGGGTCTACGGCTACAACAACGGCTGTGAGTGGTGGTACCCCCTCTCGCGCTCCTACTCGCCGCTGGACATCGCGGCCTTCCGCGAGTCGCTGCGGGCGAGGCACGGCACCCTCGACGCGCTGAACGAGCGGTGGGGGACGAGCTTCGCGGCGTGGGAGGAGGTAGGCGCGCCGAGGCTGGAGATGCGCGGAGCGGCCGAGCTACCGCAAGGGTCGATCATCCCTGCAGCGTACATGGTCGATGCGTGCTACTGCACCACGGCGAGTACGCACGTTGCCGTTCAACCCGGCGAGACCCTCACACTGGAGGCCGACTACGCGGCGACCGATCTGCGCGCGGGGGCCGTGTCGGTCGAGATCGCGTGGCTAGGCGACGAGCGCCCGCAGCCCCTGAAGATCGACAGAGGTACCGAGATCATCGGCGAGGCTGCACGCGAGGGGACGGTGAAGGTGAGCGGCGTCGGCCCGGAGAGCGCTCGGCGTGCGTGGCTGCTGGTCAAGCTGCTTGGGCCGGGGCGGGTCGCCTTCCACGAGGTGCGCTGCCTGGACTCGGAGGGCAGGCAGCTGGCTGTGAACCCGGGCCTCGATCCGGCGGCGGAGGGTTGGCAGTTCATCCGGTGGTCCGCCGAGGACGCGGAGAGCGTGAGTCACGGCTGGGAAGGCCCTCAAGAGGCGTGGATCGAGTATGCGCCTACGTTCGAGCTGGCCTCGCGGGCCGAGTACCCGCTGGCCGAGGTGTACGACTGGCTGAACTTCAGGAGCGAGGCGGTCGCGGCGTTCCTGGACTGGATGGCCGAGCAGATCCGCTCGGCCGACCCGAACCGCCCCGTGGTCACCTACCTGACCCTCGGCTTCGCCAATGCCTTCGAGTGGGACTACACCTACCAGATGGCCATACTGCTGGACGCCATCGCGCGCAACAGCGAGCACCAGGCGGTGCTGGGGATGCAGCTGGCATCGGGCGAGGGCGACTACGACTCGGTGACCTGCGCCTTCGACATGCTGCGCCGTCACGGTAGGCCGCTGTGGGCCATCGACCTGCTGGACTTCACGCGGGGCGTGACGCTGGGCCGCGAGGGCCTGACGCGGCTCTCGCTGTCGGTGCTGCAGCATGGCGGGAGCGGCATTCAGTACTACTGCTGGTGGGGGACGCCGCACTACAACTACCCCGACATCGGGCTCGACGAGCTGACGCGGATGCTGACCGAGACGCGGCAGCAGGCGGCGCGGCTCGGCGAGGCGACGCCGGTGGCGGACGTGGCTCTCGTCATGCCGCGCATGCCCCTGTATCTGCCGCTCGACCCACCGCCGAACGACTGGGCGGACTTCATGGGCTGGTACAAGCTGCTTGTCCGCGCGGGCTGCTGCCCGGACGTGTTCACGCTGGAGGACCTCGCGGGCGCGGACTTGTCTCGCTACCCCGCGGTGGTGATCCCCGATTGCGCCTACCTCACCGAGGAGGCATTGGCGACCCTCTCCGACGCGGCTCACACGGGCACGCCGCTGATCGCCTCGGGGCGGTTCGCCGAGCGGGACATGACCGGCCGCCCCATCGCGCCCGAACGCCGCCCGCGTCTCGCGCACGCCTTCGGCAAGCCCGTGGGCGCGGCTGTGCTCGGGGAGACCTACCGCCAGAAGACGCCGACCGACACCCCGCCGCGTCTGGTGTGCCGGCCGGGCTCACCCCGGCTGCAGAGCCCCGAGGCCAGGCAGATGACCCGTGCGCTGCGCAAAGCGGGCGTCTCCCCACTCCTGCAGCCGGGCGCAGCGCCGCTGACCGCTGTGCCCTTCGTTGACGGCCGCAATCGCTACGCCTTCGTCCTGCCCGACCGCGACTGGTCTGGTCGGGCGATGGTGGCTGGCGCCGCGCGCCAGATCAGTGCAACCGGTTGGTGGGGGCCGACTGGTGAGCGCTGAGCCCCGCGCCGCTACGTCCCGAACGGGGAGGCATTCGTAGACAGGGTTCGGCTCTCGATGGGCGCGATTCTCGGCTGCTCGCTTCTCGGGCTGGTCTACCCCTGCGCGGCCGGTGACTTGTCGTGCAGCCTGACCGTCGTTCCCCCGGGCCCAGTCACGGACAAGATCGAGGTCGAGGCGCGGGTGGGGCTACGGAATGCCGGTGCGGCCGAACAGGCCGTGAGGGTCAGCGTCCGGTGTGACGGGAAGCCTCTGACCGCGAGCACCGTCACGGTGCCGCCGGGCGGATCGAGGCTGGTGCAGGCGTGGTGGCCGACCGCCGGACAGCCCGGCAGACACCGCCTCTCCTACCGCGTGGAACAGGGCGCGACCCTCATTGCCGAGGGGCAGTGGCCGATTCGGGTCGTGGCCTGCGACACGCCAGCTCTCCCCCGCTTCCAAGCCGGATGGCTGGACCTGCTGGGCCTGCTGAACAGCGTCTATCCGCGTGGTCGCGACATGACCGACCAGGACCTTCGCCGCGTGGTGGACGCAATGCACCGTCTGGGCATGGACACGATCATCGTCACCTATGTCGAGTTCCAGGGGCACTTCTTCTACCCGTCGCGCGTGCGCTTCTACGACCGCGACCACCAGAAGGAAGCCGGCGGATCGTGGGTGCCGTACGACGCGATCGAGGCGATCCTGTCGCGGGCCGACCGGCACGGAATGCACGTCTTCCTGGGCCTGGGCCGCAGCGGCGACCTGATGCTGCTGGCCAACGGCCTCCAGGACCCGCAGCGCATTGCGAGTGCAGTCGCCACCAGTCGGGAGGTTGCCACGGAGCTCTGGGAGCGCTACCAGGGCCACCGATCCCTATACGGCTGGTATCTCACCCACGAGATGAACGATCTGGCCGCGGCCTCGGCATACTACGACCCGGTTGCGGACTTCTGCCACTCACTACGCCCAGACATGCCGGTGCTGGTGGCCCCGGACGGCTCGCCCAAGACCAGCCGCGAGACGCTGGAGGCGAGCCATGTGGACATCTTCGCGTACCAGGACGCCGTCGGTCCCGGGTACGTTCCCTACCAATACACGTACGACCCCGAACGGCGCATCGCATCCCTGGAGGAGGTCTACGCCGACTACCAGTCACGCCACCAGGGCAGCCGCAAGCACCTGTGGACCGACCTGGAGATCTGGGAGATGGCGGGCCCGAACTACGGGAACCCCTACCCCGCGGCCTGGACCCGGGTCGCGCGCCAACTCGCCATCGAAAGCCGACACGTCGAGATGGTGACGGCCTACGAGGTCCTCGGCTTCCTGGAAGCGCCTGACGGCGCCCTGAAGCTGGAGGGCCGCCGGGCAGCGGACCTCTACCGGGAGTACGAGGCCCACCGTCGGAGGGTGAGGCGGTAGGCTAGCGCCACCAGAGCCGCAGGTTGTGGCGGGTGAGGCCGTCCACGTCGTCGCGGTCCACGTCCCGTCCGGTGAGGCCGCGGCGCAGCAGGAACCAGGCAGGCACGGCAAGAAGAAGTGCGCCGATCACTGCGCCGCGGGTTGCGGCCGGGCCCACGCGAATCACGAGGACGAAGAAGGCCACCGAACCGACAGCGAACGCCAGCCCCAGCGCCACGCAGACGATGCGCGTGATCGTCTCGGCACGGGCCAGGCGGCGGGCGTAGGCCTGCAGTTCGGCTCCTGCGTCCGAAGAGTGCCTTCGCCGATAGCCTCGTAGCGGCATCGCAGTTGCCCTCCCCTCTCAGCGGAGTCGGAACCTCCGGAAGCCGGGCATGCGCTCGATGATGCTGAGGTCTGCGCCCTCACCCTTGAGCCCCCGCGCCAAGCACACTGCCGCCAGAAAGCCGAAGACGAACGCTGCGTAGGGGCCGTACTGGCCGATCCCCACCGATACCCCAAAGCACCCCACGAACGAGGCGATCGCGAGCAGGCCGAGGACGACCCCGGCGATCACACAGAGAACGCGGGTCCACTTCTCGATGCGGTCCATGCTGCGGGCAAACGCGGCGGGTTCCGGATCTACGTCGGGCGGTTCGGCCGCGGTCGGGTCGAGGCTGTCTCCGACAGGTCTGGCGGGATCGTGGTGTCTGGGCTTGAGGCGCTTGGCAGGCATCGCAGGCCCTCCCTGAGTCGGGCATGTAAGGGGCTCTGCAAGGGAGTTGCCAGGTTCGCTAGCGGATTCGGACGGAGGTGCCGGTGTCGGAGGACTGGTAGGCGGCTTCGATGATCTCGACCGCGGCGCGGCCGTCGGTGCCGGTGATCTCGGGCGGGCGGCCGTCCAGAATGCTGGTCACGAACTCCTGGGCCTGAGCCTGGAACGTGCGGTCGCGGGCGTCGGGGAACTGCGTCTGATCGTAGACCAGCTCCCACTCACCCGCGGGCTGCCGGGCGATCCGCAGCCGGCTGTACGTGTGGCAGTCGATGATCCCCTCGGTGCCGACGATCTCGGCGCTGCAGACCATGTCGCCGAAGCCGGGGGGCGGCGTGCACTGGTTCCACCAGAAGTGCGCAATGGCCCCGCTCACGAAGCGCAGTTGCATCATCCCGGCGGTCTCCAGCCCCGCATCCGTACGGAAGCGGAAGTGGTTCGCGAAGACGCTCTCGCACTCCGACCCGAACCACCAGCGCAGCCGATCCACCACGTGGCAGCCATAGCCGATGAGCAGCCCGCGGCCCGTGAGCGATGGGTCGGTGTGCCAGCCCGCTCCGCCCTGGAGGCTGCCGGCGGTGACGAGCGTATCGCGCACCATCGTCAGCTCGCCGATCGCGCCATCCTGGATCAGCGACTTCGCGAGCCGGCCCGCGGGCCAGTACCGGTGGCTGTGAGCCACCATGAGGTTCACGCCGGCCTCGCGCGCGGCATCTATCATCCGGTCGCAGGCCGCGGTCGAGACATCCATGGGCTTCTCGACCAGCACGTGTTTGCCCGACCGCAGGCAGGGGATGGCGTGGACGGCGTGGAGGGCGTGGGGAGTCGTCACGACGACCGCATCGATGTCGTTGCGGTCGGCCATGGCGCGGGCGCTCTCGACCCAGATGAGGTCGTGCGCATCGGCCTTCTTCGCCGCGCGCGTCCCACAGCCGATGGCGACCACTCTCGCGTGAGGTGTGGCGCTAAGGGCGCGGAGGTGGGTGTCGAACATGTTCCCCGCGCCGAGAATGCCGATGCGCAGCTCGAGCATTCGTGCGTGCCCCCCGACGAACGGTCAGGCGTTTCGTTGGAGAGCGAAGGGGCACCTTCGGGGAGCGGCGACTACTTCGCAAGGTCGTCGTCGAGGTCGCCCTCGGCGATGGCGCGCGCGGTGCGCTCGAGGCGCTCCTGCCAGGCGGGGTCCTGCACGGCGTAGCGGGGATCGAACCAGACGAGCTTGAGGGCCTTCTTGAGGTCGCCGAAGTGCTCGAGCAGGGCCTCCGGAACCACCTCGTAGAGCGCCGCGATCTCGCGGCGCCCCTCGGGGTACTCCTCATTCGCCTCCGGCCGGAAGTGCATCCAACAGACCGCGAAGTCCACGGCCGCGGCACACGCGTGAGGGTCCTCCAGAGCAGGGGGCGTCGCCCGTATGAGGTCGCGGAAGAGGCGTTGCCCGCCGAGGACCGCCGCGGTCTCGACGCCGCGCGCCAGTAGCTGGAGGGTGAACGAGGCGAGCACGAGGCCCTCCCGTTCCTCCGGAGCGTAGGTCGGGGGATCGGCGGCGGCCAGAGAGGCCACGATGTGGTCGGTGGGCAGCTCGAACCCCATGCCGTCGGCGCTGCGGGAGACGGCCTGCACGAACTGGAGGGCGGCGGAGCGCTCTTCGGCGCCGGCGTGAAACAGCTCACGCGGCGTCCGGTTGCCTAGCAGCGGCACGGCGACGTCCGGCAGCACCGGCGCGAGCGCGTGGATCGTGGTCAGCGCGAGGTCCCACTCCTCGGCGACCGCGTCCGCGCTCTCATCCGCCGCGAAGACCGCCGGCCCGTTCCGCCCGACAGGCGCCCGCGCGCCGCAACAGAGGCTGCGTGGGAGCGCGCTCCCGCACGCGCACGGACCGGCGGGGTCCCGATCGCCATCGACGACGTGAAGGGCATCCATGAGTGCTTGGCGGGATGGTTCGCGAGGGGAGTGCTGGGTACCTCTTCAGGTCGGCTACCACTCCTCGTCCTCCACCATGCGGCGCCATTCGTCGCGGGTGAGGGACATGACGACCTGCGACTCGTCCTCATCGAGGTGGTCGATGACCTGAAAGCCACACTTGGCGTAACAGCGGCGAGCGGCGAAGTTGGCGTTGTTGACGCTGAGGGTGATCTCTCGCAGCTTCTGCTGCCGGAAGGCGTACTCGACGACCGCCCTCAGCGCGTGTTCCCCGTAGCCGTGGTCCCGGCTCTCGGCGCGGAAGATGTGGAGATGGAGGTGCGCGCGGCCCACGTCCCGCTCGATATCGTGCAGCATGACCTCGCCAATCGGGGCGCCGTCCGCCGCTAGAGCGACGGCGAAGTACAGCAGGGCGGCATCCGTAGCGGCGCGGTCGTACCAGTCGGAGATCTCCACGTCCGCACGCGCCCGAGCTTCCGCGAAGCCGGGCAGATCCGGAGTGCGAAGCTCGACCGGCCCGTGCGCGATCGGCTCTCCGTCATAGTAGCTCATCCCAACACCCCCCTCCCGACAGGGCGTGCGCCGCCCTGCACAAGCAGCATTCCTCCCGCGTGGTCGAAGACCTGCTTTCGCGCCCTCACGTCACACACGGTCCAGCGTCGGCACGTGAACCGGTATCGGCAAGAGTCGCGCGAAGGCGCCCAGCTCGGTGGGCATGGGATGCGGACTGCCGAGCATGAGGCCCGTCAGGGTGGGCAGATCGATCTCGATCCCTTCGCCGCTTCGCTCGGCTGCGACCGCGAGATCGGCCCCGTCCCATTCGACGGTCGCCCACTCCGTCTCCTCCCGCCAACGGCAACCGACGCACGCGGCGAACGGCGGCAAGCCGACGGCGCGCTGGGCCAGGAGCGGCCGCAGTTCACTCAACAGGCGGGGCCAGTTCAGAATGCGGACCATGCCCTGCGGGCCTACCTGCCACCCACTCATCACCGAGGTCACGCGAGCCAGCCGTTCGCGTTCGCCCGCGCCGAACTCGACGTGTGCTATGCCGGCATGGGTGCAGTTGAGCGCCCCCGCGATCAGCTCCGGCTCACGCCGGGTGGGTGACACGATCTCGGCAATGCGCATGTCGCCATAGTCACCGCGTGAGAGCAGGTAGCCGTCCGGCCCCAGGAACACCCGCACACCTTCGCGGCGGAGCTTGAGGTCGAAGCGCGGGCGCTCGATGCGGAAGGCGAGGGTCGCGTGCAGACCGCGCAGTTGCTCCACAACCAACGGGTCGCGCGGGTCCACCTCCTCGACCTCGGCGGTCTGGATGCCGTCCCGGTCAAGCGAGCGGCGGGTGACCGTGACGGTGTACTTGAGGCCGCAACTCGCCCAGCCAAAGCTGCCGTAGCGTTGCCGGTCGCCCCACAGCGGGGAGAGCGTCCAGCCGCGCTCGCGCCACAGGCCGATCGAGGCCTCCAGCATCCGCGACATGTAGCCCTTCCCGCGCACGGAAGGATCGGTCGCGACATTGCCGACGCCCACGAGGGATACGCGGGCCGGGCGCATCACCAGCGTCATCGGATAGCCGCCGACACTCGAGACGATTCGGCCATCGATCTCCAAGACGAGGTGGCACTGCATCGACTCCTCGTCGTCGCGGAAGATCTCCGGCCCCCACCGGCTGAACGCGCCCCAGCCACACCCATAGGAGCGCTCGAGGAAGCGCTCGAACGCCTCCCGCTCTTCGACGCGAAGCACGCGGACGATCTCCGACATCGGGGGCCTCACCTCCGGGATGCGCGCGGATTCGCGCCGGTCACCGGCCAGACCTTCGAGGGGAGGGCACACAAGGCTCGCGGCGAATCACAGCGTCAGGTGTCGTGGCTCAATCCTGCATCGGGGAGCGCCTGCGATGAGACGTGTGAGGGCGATGCTCGCGGCCTGGTTGGTGCCGATGGGCGCCACGGCGTTCGCGGCCGCCGAGCCATCGACAGTCCTCACGCGCGCCGCAACGCACGTCATGGTCGTCGCCCACCGCGGAGGCGGCTTCTTCGCCCCGGAGGACACACTGGCCGCCATCGACCTTGGAGTGGAGGTCGGCGTTGACGGGGTCGAGCTGGATGTGCGGAAGACGGCGGACGGTCACTACGTCCTGATGCACGACGACACGGTGGACCGAACCACGAACGGGACGGGCGAGGTGGCGGCCATGGACCTCGCGCAGATCCGCGCGTTGGAGGTCCGCTGGGCGCCACCGCAGTTTGTCCGCAAGAGCCAGTTCCCCGTCCCGCCCGACTCGGACCGCTTCTGGCACTTGCGCGTGCCTACGCTGGAGGAGGCTCTCGGGCGCGTGCGCGGCAAGGCCTTCGCCATGCTGGACCTCAAGGCCGAGGACGCGGAGGGCGTCGCGCGGCTCGTCACGGAGAAGGGGATGGTGGGGGAGGTGATCTTCAAGGTGAACAGCATCGCCGAGGGCGAGGCGGTGCGCGGCGTCGCCGCAGACGCCGTCCTCCTGGGCCGACCGGATGATGAGGAGGCCCTCGACGAGATGCTGGCGGCGCTCCACCCGCCGATCATGCACCTGGACGAGATCACCTTCACCGCCGAGGTGATCGAACGGCTGCACAACGCAGGGACGCTCATCTGGATGAACGCGCTCGGGGAGGCGGACGTGACCGCCGTCGTCGCGGACGGCAATGACCTTGAGTGGCTCCGACGGCTCGGCGATCAACTGGGTGCGTGGTGGCCGACGCGATTCCGGCCCAACGTCCGGCCCTACCGCAAGCTCGCTGAGCGGGGCGCCGACTTCATCCAGACCGACAACATCGTGGCCGTGGTCAGGACGATGGCGGAGTACAAGAAGCCTATGCGCAGCGCGAAGTGACAGCCGCGGCGTCACTCGCCCGCGTCCCCGAGGAAGACGTCCATCCCCTCCGGCGAGGCCTCGCGGTAAAGCGGCTCCATCGCCTCGAGGAAGCGCTCCGATCCGCGCCAGAAGGGGAAGTTGCCCAGGCGCCGGACCAGGGCGGCCGGCATTGCCGGAATGCGGACCTCGCCGAAGAGGTCGTCGGGCAGCTTGCCGGGATGCCAGAACGTGGGCGGGTCGGTGGGTAAGGGCTCGGCGGGCGGCGGGGAGGGCTCCTCCTCCTCCGCTTGCATACCGGCCTCGGGGCCGCCAACGAGGCCGATCAGCTCATCCCGCTCCATCCCGCGCAGCCTGAAGAGCACGAAGGGGTCGCGGTCGAACTCCTCGCCGAGGAGGTAGTAGACCGCCGCGATGTGCTTGCACGGGTTCGACCAGTCCGGGCACGAGCAGACCGTCTCGAGGTCCTCCGAGGCCTGCGGGAACAGCGAGAGCCCGGCGTCGGCGAAGGCGCTCTCGATGTCCGGTGGCATCTCGCCGGCGAGCAGCTTGGCGGCGAAGATCGCCTGTTGCGCGAGACTTGACGCGAGCGCCTCCCAGTCCTCGCGCGCCAGGGCCTTCACACGGATGACGACCTTGTAGGGCTTCGTGCGCGACCCCTGGACCTCCGCGGTCACCAGCTCGCGGTCGATGTCGATGCTGAGAACCTGTCCGGTTCGCGCGTACCGCCGCCCGCGCTCCAGACGCGCGCCGATGTCGAAGCTCTCGAGCACCGAGATCCAGCGCTGCGCCCACCAGCTCTTCGCGAATCCGCCCCGGCTCGACTGGGCCTTGATCCCGCCCTTCGCCTTCTTCGGCACCGACTTCGGGTAGTCGTACCACCGGTCATCCCATGGCATGGCCTGGCTCCTGACGCCGGGTTCGAGACCTCACTCCGCCACCGCCCCCTCTCGCAGCCGGAACAGCGCCTTCAGCTCCGCGGTGGACAGCTCCGTCAGCCAACCCTCGCCGGCCCCCACCACGCTCGCCGCCACGCCCTGCTTGCTCGCGATCATCTCGTCGATCTTCTCCTCGAACGTACCCATGCAGAGGAACTTGTGGACTTGCACGTTCTTCGTCTGGCCGATTCGGAAGGCGCGGTCGGTCGCCTGGTTCTCGACGGCGGGATTCCACCAACGGTCGAAGTGGAAGACATGGCTCGCGGCCGTCAGGTTGAGGCCCGTGCCGCCGGCCTTGAGCGAGAGCAGGAAGAGCGGCGGCGCGTCCTCTCCCGCCTGGAAGCGCGCCACCATGCGGTCGCGCTTCGCCTTCGGGACGCCGCCGTGGAGGAAGAGCGCCTCCTGGCCGAAGGTCTCCTGCAGGTGCCGCACCAGCAGGTGCCCCATCTCCGTGAACTGGGTGAAGATGAGCGCCCGCTCGCCGACCGCCAGGACCTCCTCCAGCATCTCCGTGAGGCGCGCCAGCTTGCCCGACCGACCGGGGATCGACGAGTTGTCGCCGAGAAGCTGCGCGGGGTGATTGCAGACCTGCTTGAGCTTCATCAGCGTCGCCAGCACCAGCCCCCGCCGCTCGATCCCCGACGCGCCGGCGAGGGCGTCCTCGGCCTCCGCCGTGACTGCGCGATAGAGCGAGGCCTGCTCCTTCGTCAGGGTGCAGAAGACCTTGGCCTCCATCTTCTCCGGCAGGTCGGCGATGATCGATCGGTCGGTCTTCACGCGGCGCAGGATGAAGGGGCCCGTCAGCCGCTTCAGGCGATCGACCGCCGCCGGGTCCGACCGCGTCTGGATGGGCACGAAGAACTGCTCGCGGAAGGCGCTCTGGTTGCCCAGGAAGCCCGGGTTCAGGAACTCCATGATAGACCACAGGTCGCCGACGTTGTTCTCGACGGGCGTCCCGGTAAGCGCCACCCGGTAGTCGGCGCGGAGCGACCGCGCGGCGCGTGACTGCTTCGTGGAGGCGTTCTTCACATTCTGCGCTTCGTCGAGGATCACCCCCGCCCACTTCACGCGGCCGAGGTGCTCCGCGTCGCGGTGCAGGAGGGCGTAGCTCGAGATCACCAGCGCGTGCTTCCGCGCACTGGACACGAACGAGTCGCCCTTCGCCCGCCCGATTCCGTGGTGCACCATCACGGGCAGCTCGGGCGTGAAGCGCGCCGCCTCCTTCTGCCAGTTGCCGACGACCGATGTCGGGCAGATGAGCAGCACGGGGCGTTTCGCGTCCGGCGACCAGTCCCGCTGAATGAGCGCCAGCGCCTGGATCGTCTTGCCCAGACCCATGTCGTCGGCGAGGCACGCCCCCAGGCCCCACTGCCGCAGGAACGCCAGCCACGAGTAGCCGCGCGCCTGGTAGGGCCGGAGGTCGCCGCAGAAAGCCTGCGGGCAGGGCAGCTCCTCGAAGCGCGCGCGGCCTTCGAGCTGCGCCAGGAGTTCGCCCACCCAGCCGCTTGCCTCGACCCCGTCGAAGGCCATGTCGCCGGGCGCGCTTGCCGAGCCGAGGGCCATCTGCACCACGTCGCGCACCGTCGTCTCAACCCGGCTCTGGCGCTTCCAGAAGGCGAGGGCCGCCTCGATGTCCTCGCGGCTCATGTGGACCCACTGGCCGCGCAGTCTCACCAGCGGCGCCTTCAGCTTCGCCAGCGCCTCCAGCTCCCGCAGCGACAGCTTCTCGTCGCCCAGCGTCACGTCCCAGTCCACGTTCACGAGCGCATCGAGCGACAGCGTGCCGGCCGCCTGCATCGCCGGGGCAGCCACCTTGGCCCGGGCCGCGAGACGCAGCTTCGTCCCCTTGCGCGTCCACCAGGCGGGGAGCATCACGCCGAACCCGGCCTGCTCCAGCGCCGGCGCGGTGGTCGAGAGGAACCCGAAGGCCCCCGTGTCGTCGAGCGCGCACCCGCCGGGAGCCGCCGTCCTCAGGCTGGCCTCGATCTCCGGGGACAGCCCCGAGGCCTGCCCGAGCGCGGACAGCAGGTACTCCCGCGCGCTGAACTGCCGTCGGCGAAGCAGCCGCGCGGCGGGGCCCTTCGGCTGCCACGCGGCCTCCGCGGGAACGAGCAGGCTAGGGTCCTCCGCCGCCTGAAGGAGGTAGCGCACCTGCCACTCCCCGGGCCCGCGACTCCGGTCCTCCTCCGTCTCTGCGCCCGGTTCGTCGAGCCGGAAGCACAGCCGGAAGGGGGGCGCGGCGGCCACCGTCAGGGGCCGCTGCCACGCGCGCACCTGCGCCGCGAACTCGGCTAGCGCCCGCGCTTCACCCTCCAGAGCCGCGTCGTGCGTGCGCAGCGCGTGGAGCCAGGCGTCATGGAGGCTGTCGAAGTGCTGCAACTTCCGGGCCTTGGCCTGCCACGCCGCAGGCATCGGCGGCGGCGCCGACGCCTCTCGGACCAGGCAATCGACGACATCCCCCAGGAACTCGGTCAGCGCCGCTGCCGCCGGAACCTCCGGGGCAGGGGCCCGGTCGGCGGCCAGCGACCGACAGACGGGCGGCATCGCCTGGGACAGCTTCGTCAGACGTTCGGCGTCCGGCCCGAGGAACACGGGCTCCCAGCGGGCTAAGTACGCGCCATCCCGCTCCACAATGCCCGGCAGGAACTGCTGCCGAGCCACCAGCGCGCCCCCGAACCGCATGGCCGTGGCCCAGTACCGCAGGTCGTAGCCCACGACGATTCCCGGCGCAAGCGTCTGCCGACCGACACACGCACACAGCAGCTCGATCCAGTCATCCACCGGCGGAGTGAAAGCAGTGACGGTCCACGGGGCCAGCGCCATCGCCGCCGCGGGGTCCGGCGCTTCGTCCACCAGGGCGTTCGTCGCCGCCGGCCTCCCGCCCGTCGAGGGCAGCCACGCCACGGCGGTGGACGCCTCGTCCGCATTGAGCCGAACACCCGTCCCGCCCTCCGTCAGCGCCGCCGCCAGCGCCGCGGCGCCGGCATCGTACGGCGAGGGCTGGGGCCGGCGGACCTTCGGCGGGCGGCCGGCACGCTTGCGTGGGGGTGTGCTTCCGTCCGGAGGCGACTCGGCCCACAGAACCAATCGGCTACCGCAGTAGCCGGCATGGAGGATGATCATCGGACGGCCTCGTCAAGGAACCGGCTTGTCAATTGGGGCTCGAAACGCCCATTCCCTGATGGCCAGAGGGGAACCTGCCCTGTGACGAGTGCAGCGTGGCGCCGAGAACGCAGAATGGCTCCCGAAGCTGCTGCAGACGCCTCGGGAGCCGTTGGGCTGTCGGTGGTGGCGAGACCCAGATTTGAACTGGGGACGCAGGGATTTTCAGTCCCTCGCTCTACCAACTGAGCTATCTCGCCGTAACGTCGGTTCGGGGTTCAGGGCTTCGAGTTCCGGGTTGACGACTACACCGCGACCAACCGGAACACCGAACCCGGAACCCGAAACTCGGAACCCGCCGCTATGGTGGGCGGAGCGGGACTCGAACCTGCGACCTCCTGCTTGTAAGGCAGGCGCTCTAGCCGACTGAGCTATCCGCCCGGAGACGTCAGTTTCGAGTTCCGCGTTCCGAGTTGCGGGTTGCCGTCGGTGATGTTGCCGTCAACCCGGAACCCCAAACCCGGAACCCGGAACATGCCGTAGTTGGTAGGCCCAGCGGGGCTCGAACCCGCGCTGCCGCCTTGAAAGAGCGGAGTCCTAACCACTAGACTATGGGCCCGTGCACCTGGTGAGCCGTGCAGGGATCGAACCTGCGACCCTCGGATTAAAAGTCCGATGCTCTACCGACTGAGCTAACGGCTCCCCCTCGGGTCGCAGACGCTGGCGATCTCGCCGCCCCTGCGGCGCCGAGGTGCGAGTTTAGCAGAACCCCCTCAGTGTGTCAACGAATCGAAGTACGTTGGGTGCGACCGCAGGTTGTAGGTAAGGGAGTTGGGGGTTGCGGTGGGGGAGGAGAAGTGCTAGCCTCTGGTGGGGCCAACCACCAGCGGGCAGAGCCCGCGCAGGAGGCTAGCACAAGATGGGCCAT
>VGFC01000041.1 GCA_016869045.1 Armatimonadota bacterium | reverse complement strand
AGCTCCGCACGGCCAAGGGCCAACTCGAAGTACCCCACCGGTGGGCCATAGAACGACTGCCGGCTAACCGCCGTACACCGCCCCGCCTGGTCCACCTCCACGCCATACGTCCCCCCGTGATGAGCAATGAGCACCTCCAGTCGCACCAGCAGTGGGGCCTCCTCGCCGGGGGAAGGAGCGTGACTGCCGCACCCAACCACCACAGCGGCGGCTGCGCCGAGGAAGATGAAGGCCATGCCCTGCCAGGCATTCCAGTGCCGAGCCGTGTCGTTCACTTGCCTTCCCCTCCCCTTGAGCGGGTCGGCAACCACAGTCCCCAGCCCCAAGACCCACTCCGAAGGCCAGAACCGCCCCGGGTGCGGACGTACCCCACAAGGGTACGCGCATTCCGGTCACCCTCACCTGACGACAGTCTGTCTGGGCCGCAAGCGGACGTGCGTCACGATCGGGCGATAGGCACATCGTGCGTGCTTGGCTGCCTGGGCTGTGCCGACCGTCACGGTCTATGCACGTCGATCTCCGCCCAATCCCACATCGTGCCGCTGATCAGCGGAGCCGAAAGGGCCTCGCTGAGGGCGTCGAGATCGTACCTCGCCTCTACCGTCACGACAGCCCCTAGCCGGTGATGCACCGGATGCGTGAGTATCACGGTTGAGCGAGGGAACGGAGGCACGTACTCCTGTTCCGGCTCCAGGATCAGTACGTGATCGAGGTCTGCTCGGGCCGCCTCCGTCAGCGCAGGTAGCCTGGGCTCGAAGGGGCGTCCACCAAAGGCGAAGCCTTCCCGGATGACCTCCCGGTGCGTTGCGGTGCGCCCGATGAGGCCCAGGCCGCCGGCGACCACCTCACGGCACCTGACGGAGGCAAACGCCACTGGCTCCGTGCCGACGGCTCTCACGACCAAGCGCGCATCCAGCGGCTCGGACACCGTATAGCTGCTCTTACCCAACCGGAGCGCAAGCACGACAGCGCTTGTCGGGCGTCGCATCGCCTCGCGCAGATGGCGGATGAGAAGGCCGTCCTCCTCCGCGCACAGCGGCCTGAGTGCCTCCGGCATCGCATCCGTCCGGCCAGGGAACTCCACGGTTCGGGACCCGCCTTCGCTCGGCAAGTCGATCCAGTACAGCCAAGGGCCCTCCCACGGCCAGGACCCCTGCGGATAGCCATACTGCTCCTTGAGCCCGGCGTGGGCAGCCCGGTCCACGGCTGCCTTCAGGGCTCGCAGCCTCGCGCCGCTGAGCGTCGTCCCGAACCAGCCGAGCGGCTCGCCACTCGATACCCACGTATCGACATTGGTGACCTCTGTCGCGCCGTCCTCGCGGACCTCGATCCTCGTCGGAGCCTCCCCCAGTTGGTTCTGGATGCGCAGCCGCACGAGGACGACGGAGTCCCCGCCCGTCGGCTGGCGGCTGTCGGTGCCTCCACATCCAGCGCACGCTGCGACTGTGACAGCCAGCAAGGACCAGCTACAGAAGCCCCGTGGCACACGACCGGTCGGCCAGTGCAACACCCCACTCACCCCCCTGCGCAACTGACATTGCCGGTCTCCGCCGGCGATGCGTCTGACCCGCTCCACCAGGGACCGTCCCTGGTGATCCAGACCTGGCGGACTTCGTCGCGGCAGGTCAAGGAGCTACCTCTGGCGTTCCCGGAACCCCTTCACTGAGGGGCTGTGCAGCCAGAGCGTTCTTGAGGAACTCCAGGGACGGTCGCGTGCAGCCGTGCCCGATCAGCTCGACCAGATTGCCGTTCTGAGGCCCCGCAAGATGGCTGAGGGAGACGGTGCGCGCGCCGGTCTTGACCGTCTCTTCCTCGCCTCGCCATGCTGCAGGGTCGCCATCGGCCAAGGGGCGCTGCAGGATAAGGACTGTCGTGCCGGGCTTACCTTTGGGCCCAACCACGACGTAGGCGAACGGCCGCGAGCCTCGCCAAGTGTAGTCGGTGAGGGTGGGGTCGATGAGGGGGGCCCACAGATCGCCGGATACGGCGGCCACCAGGACGCCCCAGTCCGGCTCAAGCGCGTCGGGTAGGGCGACCGCCTTGAAGCCCACGTTGGTCAGCCCATCCCACGCATCGATGACCTTCCGCCGGTCATACTCCTCCCACGTGGGCGGAGCCGGGGGGCTGCCGATGTCCAAGTCGAGCGTGTTGGAGGCAAGATCGATGTTGGGGCACAGCGTCAGGCAGACGTCCTTGGCCTCCGGGGGCAGCGTCGAGTCCTTCAGTGCAGCCGTCTCACCCGGTGTCCACTCCAGGAGGGCGCAGTACTCTTCCCCCATGTCGGCCCAGGTGCGGCGGAAGCCTACAAGGGTGGGTGGGTTGCTCGGGTAGAACCAGAAGGCGTGCTCCATGGGCGGGGCTTCGCCTCCCGACCCCGGTTCGCTTGCGACCGGGGCTCGGTACACCTCGGTGCGGCACTGCCCGAGGAACCAGCGGCCCGCCGGCGTCCCCAGCGGCGGGGCGTCGGCAATCTGGTGCCACTCCTCGCTGCCCTCGATCGCCTCGTATGTGGAGCGAGCCGAGTCGATGATCCCCCTCCGTCCGCTCGCTCTGGTGAGGCTCAAGGGCAAGTGCGCGACCGGAAGGCAGAGGATAGGCCACTCGATGTGGGGGGAGTAGAGCAGAGCCCACGGCCCCTCCCGCCGGTACTCGTAGCGACGGTCGCCCATGCACCTGGCAGTCACCAGTTCCCCGCCTTCGAAGGCCTCCCAGCCAAAGCACCTGGAAGTCGTCTCGCCCAGCAGTTCGCTCTCCTGCATGTAGTCGGCGCGACTAAGCTCTGAGAACGATACCCACGCGGCGGTGCCGTCACTGAAGGTCAGTGGCTGCTCGCCTGCCGCCGAGGCGATGCGAGCGCCCTGACGTCCCGCTATGAGGCCAAGGCCCGCGACAGTCGCAACCAGGCCCATCAGTGCAGGGGTACTGCGGTTGAGAGACACCACGTCCTCACCTCCCAGCAAGTCGCGGAGCCCTCGGGACCCACTAGCTGGAGCCGCCAGTGAATCCCCGGCAGGGCATCTGAGTGGTGTGAGTCCAGAATGCGCTCCACGGGCACCGTCAGCCGACGTATGAATGAGGCTGGCAGAGCGCCCCGGCAGAGCCACGCCATCCTCGCCCCGTCGGTCGCCGAGGTCTCACAGCGACACTCGCCGGAACGGTGAACAAACGAGCGCTGCCCTATCCGCTAGGCCTTCGTCAGCTCGGCGACACGCGCCTCAAGGTCAGCGATGCGTTGTCTGAGCCGCTCTGCCTCCTCCTTGGCCGTCGCCAAGCGCTTCTGGCCGCACCACGCTACGTACGTCAGGCCGAGGCACCAAACCGCAGACGTGGTGCCCATGGCGAATACGGGCCCTCCGGGCTCCCCGGTGACGGCCACGAAGCCCAGGCCAGTTACGCCGGTTGCGAGGTAGACCCCGGCCGCAGCGAACATCACCTTCAGGAACCACCGCGACGCGTGCTTGGCCATCCCTGCCTCCACGGCCGAACCCATTCCTGGCCTCCTTCCCCTCTGGCCATTCCGCCGGACTCGCGTACGGTACCCGATGACAACCCAGCGGCGGGCAGCTACCCTCTGTTGAGCGATGGTGCTGCGATGCCTGCGGGTCTCGCGGCCGGGCTGTTCCTCCAGTGCCGTGAGCCGTTCCCGGGCCTCGCCCCTCACTCGTAGGTGGGGATCACGCTCACGACCTTCATCTGATCGTCGTAGAGCACATGGAAGCCGAGGCCGAACACGGTTGCATACCGATAGGAGGTCAACCCGGGTTCCGAAGGTACCTCGCCGTGCCACTCGCGCGGGGGATCACGCTGGCTCTCCCGGAACCACGGCGAGATGATCCGCACAACGTCGGCCCGATCCTGGGCCTGGGCGCTCACCCGGTACCAGGTCCGATCCACGAAGTCCAGGGCAGCGGCAAACGACAGGAATGTGACCAGAAGAAGGGTGCCACCGACTGCCACCAGACCCGCGGCTACACGCGCCCTTCGCCGGAATGTGTCCGACCGATGCGCAGCCTGCTGAATCGCCTCCGGTGATTCGCCGTCACTCATCGCAGTCGGCCGCTCCCTCCCTCGGCGGCACGGTGTTGACGTCGGCGCCTGCGGGCCAGGGTCACCGTGCCTGTTCCTCCAGCGCGCTGAGCCGTTCCCGGGCCTCTGCGCTCTGTGGCTCTCGTTGCAGCGCCTGGCGCACCGCCTCGACGGCCGCCGGGAGGTCGCCCCGCGCCTCGTGGACCTGCGCCAGTCCGAGCAGAGGCTCCGCCCACTCGGGCGCTTCCCGGGCCGCTTCCTCGAAGAGCGTCAGGGCAGCATCCTGGTGCCCTCGCACCAGATGGACGCGCCCTCGGTAGTAGGCTCCCTGGCCTCCGCCGCCGCGGAGGGCGAGGACCGTGTCGAACTGAATCTCAGCCTCTTCGCGCTTGTCCTGGGCGTGCAGGAGCAGCCCCAGCTCCGCGTGCGCATCAATCCACCAAGGGGCAAGCTGGCTGGCCCGGCGGTAGCTGGCAATCGCTTCCTCGGTGCGGCCCATTGCCGCCAGCACCGCCCCGCGGTTGAAGTGCCCTTGGAAGTAGGGCGGGTCAAAGGCCGTCGCCCTGTCCTGGCAGCGAAGGGCCTCCTCGTGGCGGCCCTGCTCCAGGTAGACGTTACCCAGGTGGCTGTAGGCCAACGCGTAGTGCGGATCCAGAGCAACCGCCTGCTCCAGCGCGCGCGCCGCCTCGTCCCAGCGGCGCATGTAGACATAGGTGACGCCCAGGTTGCCGTAGGCCCGCACTCGCTCCGGCCAGCGGGCATCCGCAGCCGCGTGGTGGAACGCGGTGATCGCTTCGGAGTGCTCTCCCCGCGTGCCATGGACGATTCCGCAGAGGTTGTGGGCCTGGCCGGCGTCCGGATCGGTACGCAGGGCGCGCTGCGCCATCTCCCAGGCCCCGTCCAGGTTGCCCACCTGCCAGTACGCCGACCCGAGGGCGCACAGGGCGCTGACGTCCTCAGGAAGCAGCGCCGCGGCCCGCTCGCAGTAGGGCAGCGCGGCCT
The DNA here is from genome assembly GCA_016869045.1 of Armatimonadota bacterium. GTDB lineage: Bacteria > Armatimonadota > Zipacnadia > Zipacnadales > VGFC01 > VGFC01. Next base: position 25,659 of record VGFC01000041.1, on the reverse strand, counting down.
CCGGGTCACGCAGTTTGAGCAGGATGCGCCCGACCGTCAGGAAGCGCTGACCGCCCGCATCGGGTACCGCCGGCAGGCCTTCGTCGGACTCGAGCCAGGACTGCAGTCGAGCCAGCGCACGCCGCAGCCGCGACTCCACGGCAGAGAGGCTGGCGTGCACGACCTCCGCCACCTGCTTCTGGGACAGGCCGCTGTAGTAGTGAAGCACCACGGCTACGAACTCATGGGTGGGGAGGGCCTGGACCAGGTGGTCGATCCGTTCGCTGCTCTCGCGAGCAATGAGCGTCTCCAGTGCCGACGGCGTCTCGCTGGCCTCGTCAAGGGCCTCCGGCAGCAGGACCTCACGGGCCTGGCGGCGAGCGCGCTTGCGCCGCTCGTTGTGGCAGAGGTTGAGGGCGACCCGATAGAGCCACGTCGTGAAGGCGCTCTCGGAGCGGAACCCCTGTCGGTGGGCGAAGGCGCGCAGGAAGACCTCCTGAGCGAGGTCGAGGGCCTCCTCGGAGTCATCGACGAAGTGCCGAACGAGGCGGTAGATCTCGCGGGGATGGCGCCGCGCGAGTTCCTCGAGGTCGGCCCCGGGTAGTTCGGTCCGCTCGCCCACCAATGCACCCCCTTGTCCTCCCAGTGTTAGACACTCCGGCGGGGCCATAACCGTCAGCCGCAGGCCCCGCCGCGATGCCAGGCGCATCCGGCCAGGAAGACCCCTTTGCTCTCGCCCGCTTCCCCGAAGCCCCCGCCTGCGCCTCTCCGACTGGCCGCCCCGACGTCGGCACGTTGCCGCGGCATCAACCCTGACCGTAACGGCCTCCTGCGGGTGACGAACGCCGGACGGTTTTCGCTCGGGGAGGGTGTCTAACACTTGGGGTGCGGCCGGGGTGGCGCTGCCAAGCCTGGTGGGTGGGGCCGGACGGGAGCTGCGCCTCAGCAACACAGACCGCGCCGTCGAAGACGCCGGCGGCACGCTGACCACGTACACCTACGACGAGAACGGCAACACCGTTGCAGTGAACGCGGCGGGGTCGCGGACCACGATGACGTGGAGCTACGAGGATGAGATGTTGGTCGCGGAGCCCGCGACCGGCGGGCGGGTGACGATGGTCTACGACGGGGATTTCATGCGGCGGAAGCGGGAGGAAGGCGCCTCGACGGCGAAGTACCTGTGGGATGGGGCGCAGGTGCTCATGGAGACCGACGGGTCGGACACCACGCAGGCGCGCTACACGCTGGCGCCGTTCGGGTACGGCGACCTGGTGTCGCAGCGGCGCGGCGATGACAGCCACTTCTTCCACTTCGATGCGATCGGCACCACCCGTGGGCTCACCGACGCCGACCAGGCCGTGACCGACAGCTACCTCCACCGCGCCTTCGGCACCTACGTCAGCACCACCGGCGACACGCTCAACTACTTCCGCTACCTCGGCAAGCTCGGCTACTACCAGGACTCCGCCTCCCCCGACGGCGGCTTCTACGTCCGCCGCCGCTATTACGCCGCAGGCCTGGGGCGCTTCCTCAGCCGGGACCCAGTCAGGGAGGCGGGCGTGAGTGCGTATGAGTACGTCAGGAACTGGGCGACGAGAGCCACGGACCCCAGCGGGTGGCTGGTCGGCTACCCTCTCGATCCCTGGATCTTCTGGGCGATCTGCTTCGCTGCTACCCTCGCGTGCGGGAAATTGGTCGCAACCGCAGAGCTGGCGTGCACTGTCGGCCTGGTGGTGCCAGGAGCCTGTGAACTTGCGCTCCTGGAGGCTGCGGCCGCGTGCCTCACTGCCCTTGCAGTCTGCGCCTACTACCACACCCACTACCCGCCCAAGCCCATCCTGGAGATCCAACCGTGCTTCGGCCCCGTGTGCCTTCATCCCGTGCCGATCACCGTGCCCAATGTCCCGTTCACCGCACTGCCGATGCCGCCGATCAACTGGCCCTCGTTGCCCCCAGTCCCCGTGCAGCTACTGCCCCCGGTGCCGCTGTTCCCAGGCTGCCCCAGTTGGCCGCCCGCCTCGGTCTTGGGCCCTCCCCTCCAGAGGGTAGGTCGGGTGGTGGGCCCTCCCCTCAAGGCGGCGGGTCTGGAGGTCCTCGACGTTCTGACGAGCGGCAGTGGGTCCGGCGGAGGAGGCAACCAGAACCCTCGCTACGAGTGAGTTGGGAGGTTGCGGGGTACGCGGATCACCCCGAGCCGAGGTCCAGATCGACTGAGGCGAGAAGTAAGGGCGGAGGTCGCGTCCAACAGGTGCGCAGCGGCGGGTGCCTGGGCTCAGCACCAACGCCAGAACTGACGCAGGCCTCTCTCGGGGCAGCTCGCGCCTCTCTTGGACTGACGACGTGCGGCAGGGGCCCGTGGGGCGGCCCCTGGTAGTCCGAGAGGGTCCATACCCGGTCTCTCCCGCAACAGGAGGCCCGATCCACATGGCAGAGCGGACATTGCCGGTGTGCCCGAAGTGCCGCTCACCGGGAGTGAAGAAGCTGGTGCTGCTGGATCTGACCGGCCTGTGCGTGACTCTGGCAGGAAGTGCCGTGCTGCTCTCTGCTTTGCTTGGCGTCCTACGGCCCGCAACAGGGCTCATGGTCTATCTTCTACTCCTTGCAGTGCATCTCTGGGTGTCCTGGCTGCGATGGAGGCGCGCCCGTTGGCGGTGCCAGGCATGCGGCAATACGTTCCGCTAGAGCACGCTTCCCCGGGGCCGAGCGCTGGGCCCTGGGACGGGAGTCGTGGGCGCGAAGCGGGTCACGTGCACGTACGATACGGTCGGCAACCGGGCGGTGCTGCTCGATCCCGACGCGGGCCGGACGACGTACGCGTACGACGAGGTGAACCGCCTGACCAGCCTGCTCAATCCGCTGGCCGAGCGGACGACGTGGGTGTATGATGCGGTTGGGCGGATCGCGACGCTGACCTATGCCACGGGCGCGTACACGACGCAGACGTACGACGCGGTCGGGCGGGTGACGCGGCTGGCGCACCGGAAGTCGGATGCCACGGTGGTCGAGACCTTCGAGTACGCGTACGATGCGGTCGGCAATCCGACGGTGCTGGCCGAGGCGAACGGGGATCGGGTCACGTGGACGTACGACGCGCTGAACCAGCTCATCGGCGACGTACGCGGCGGCGCGAACGACTATGCGCACACGTACACCTATGATGCGGTGGGCAATCGGGTGACGCGCGTGGACCTGATGAGCGCCGGGACCTACACGTACGACGCGGCGAACCAGTTGCAGACCATCGCCCACGCGTCGGACCTGACGACCTACAGCTACGATGCGAACGGGAACACGATCCTGAAGGATACGGGGGACGCGCTCACGACGCTGACGTGGGGCTACGAGGATGAGCTGCTCACGACGATCCTGCAGCCGAGCGGCATGCCGGTGACGATGACCTACGACGGTGATCTGAAGCGCCGCAAGCGCGCCCAGGCGAACTGGTGGAACACGTACGTGTGGGATGGGCAGCAGGTGTTGACAGTGCTCGACCAGGCGGACGACACCCAGGCGCGCTACACGCTGGCGCCCTTCGGCTACGGCGACCTGGTCTCGCAGCGGCGCGGCGATGACAGCCACTTCTTCCACTTCGATGCGATCGGCACCACCCGCGCGCTGACCGACGCGAGCCAGGACGTCACCGACAGCTACCTCCACCGCGCCTTCGGCACCTACGTCAACGCCGTCGGCGACACGCTCAACTACTTCCGCTACATCGGCCAGCTCGGCTACTACCAGGACTACGCCGTCCCCGACGGCGGCTTCTACCTCCGCCGCCGCTACTACGCCGCGGGGTTGGGGCGGTTCCTCAGCCGGGATCCGGTCTACGAGGCGGGGGTGAGTGCATATAGGTACGTGCGGAACCGGGCGACGAGGGGCACGGACCCGGGCGGGCTCCAGTACCCAGCGCCCCGGCCCGTCCCGGTGCCCGACCTGCGGCCCGCAGTGATGCAGCGCGAGGTCGCCTACAAGCCGACCTGGTCGCCCGACTGAGCACACCTACCGGCTTGCTGCGAACACCTCCCGGCACAGGTCGAGGTAGTGCTGGAGGAGCGCGAGCGGCACGTCGGGCGGGACGGCGTGATCGACCATCGGCGAGTAGCCGCCCTGCTTCACGAGTTCGGGCACCTTGCCCATGACCTCGCGCTCGACGTCCGCCTTCGCGGAGCGGCATGGGGGAAGTGGTCACCGCGACCGCGCGGGGTTCCAGTGCGACGAGCTCCCATTCAAGTTCCATGGTCGGCTCGAGGAGAAGGGATGAGGGGTCCCGAGCGATACGCGTGCCGCAAGGGTCCGTCGCGCTTCGTGCAGTGACGGGTCGGAAGGGCGACGACGGCGCCTGTGCGGTGGCCGCAGACGGCCATCCGCATACCGAAGGGGGCGGTCTCGACGGCCTCCATCGGAGCCTCCCGGACGGGTCAGACGATCGCGTGGTCGCCTACCGCGTGGGTGGTGCGGACGTTTCGTCCGGCTCCTTTGCGCCGCGGTCGCGCTCGAACCCCTCGAGTTCGACCTTGATCGTCTCAATGGCCACCGCATTCGCGTTGGCATCCAGTGCGGGGACGGCAGTGAACTCACTGACCCAACACCCGTGGAGGAAGTACCGCAAGGCCACCTGCCCCTTCTCGTTCATGACCTCCAGGGTCAGCTCTTCCTTGTAGCGGACGAGGTCCATGGCGGCGTCGCCGGCATGGGAATGCACCCGGTTGGCCCACTTCTGGAACTCCTCGTCGTGGGTGATCCCGCGCTCGATGGTCAACGCGTCGGACGTCGTGCGGCCCGGGGACTTGTGGTCGCTGCTGTTGTCCCCGCCGGAGCGGCGCGGGCCCACCGCGGTCGTGCGCTTCAGACCCCGCACCTCGCTGGCCCCCAGGACCGGTCTCCCGTCCCACAACACGCGGAACTTCAAGGTCTTGTACGGATCGATCCGATGGGCGTTCTTCACGAATCCCTTGGGCATCTTCATCCCTCCTGCGGGGTGTCAGGCCAAGTCGCCGGGCCTCTGCTGGATCCGGATGACGAGGAACTCGGCAGGCTTGAGCGGCGCAAAGCCCACCTCGATGTTCACGATGCCCTTGTTCCGGTCGTCCTGAGTCATGGTCCGGCCGTCGCACCTGACGAAGAACGCCTTGTCGGGTGTGATGGCCTGGAAGGCGCCCTGGCGGAACAGGCCCATCATGAAGGCGTTGAGGTTGAGCCGGATCTTGGCCCACAGCGGCTCGTCGTTCGGCTCGAACACGACCCACTTGGTGCCGCGGAAGAGCGACTCCTCGAGGAACAGCGCGAGGCGGCGCACCGGGATGTACTTCCAGTCGGTATCGGTGTTGTCGTTGAACCCCGCCAGGGTCCGCGCGCCCCAGTTCACGAGGCCGTTGGGCAGCTTCCGGAGGCAGCAGATGCCGGCCTGGTTGAGGAGTCCGTTCTCGGGGTCGGTGAGGGTGACCTCGAGGTCCAGGACGGCCTTGAGGATGGCCTCACTCCCCGCCGGCGCCTTCCAGACCCCTCGGCTCGCGTCCGTACGGGCCATGAGGCCGGCGATCGCGCCGGACGCACCGATCTGCTTCACGAGAGGGCCATCCGCATAGCAGAGCCTGGGGTAGAAGACCGCGGCGTGGGTCGTGACGACCCCCGTCGCGCGCAGGTCGTTCGCGTTGGCCTCATCCCGGTTGAGCCGGCCCTCCGTGGTCCACTTCGTCGGAGCGTCGAGCAGCAGGAAGGCCCGTTTCCTCTCGCAGTAGACGCTGGCCGGCCCCCACACCTTGAGCGCATCTGCCTCGTCCACTGCGTGGTCGCGGGGGAGAACCACCAAGTTGAACACATCGACGGTGTCCAGCGCGTGGAAACCCGTGTGGTCCTGCTCCGAGCCCCGGTAGTCGTCCAGTTCGGGAGGGCCGCCGTCGTCGCCGGGCTGTCCGGGAGTCTGATAGGACCCGGCACCCAATGGGCCCAGGCTGTACTGCCGCACGTTCGACACCCACGCCGTGGTGACGGGGGGCGTGTCGGGAGTCCAGGCGATGCTGACGGTATCGTTCATCACGCCCGTCCTCTTGCGCAGCGCCAGATGGTAGCCGGATAGCTGGGCAGTGCACGGGAACGCGGCCTTGTCGTTGATGGCCTTGGCGATCTGGCGCAGTTTGCCCCGAACACCGTCGTGGTCGTTCGTCCCCTTGAGGTACCAAGGGCCAGCAGTCGGGGCCACCTGGACGGTCACGCTCTCGGAGCCCGCGCTGGTCGTGGCGGTGATGGTCACTGCCGTGTCGGTGCGGCCCGAGAGGGTGTCGATCACATGGGTGAAGCTGTCCAGGTCGGCGCCGTCGCCGACGAGGGCTGTGCCCGACGGGGCCGGCCGGAACTGGCTGTAGGCCGCACACTCGATGCCGCCCTGGTCCAAACCGAGCATCAGTGGCACGGCCAAGTCCTCGTCCTGAACACGCCGGATGCGAACGCTTGCCTTCAGGCCCGAATCGGAGGTGATGCGCAATACCACGTGTGTCCCGTCGATCGCGAACCAGCCACAGGTCACGGCGGTCGCCTGGGCGAGCAGGGCTGCGTTGATCGTGGTCTCGATATCGTGGGCGGAATCAGAGGCGGTGACCTGAGTGCCGGCAAGATCCACCGGTACGTAGCCCTTGCCGTTGACAGCGATCTCAAACCGGGTCCCCAACATCACGACGTTGGCAACACTGGGTGGCGCTGCCACGGTCCCGGAGAGAGGCCTGCGGCTCTGACTGTACCCCTCGCCTGTGGCTAGCCCAGCCTTGTACGTCATGTTGTCCGGCGCGGCGGCCCCGAGGGCCAAGTCCGGTCCAAGGGTCAGGTTGATGAGGTTCGAGGCGCCGGAGACGAACTTGGGCGCGAAGCGACGTGAGGTCGGCACCATCGAGAGGCCCACATGCTCCTCGGTGGCCACGACGAGCCCGCCGTCCTCTTGGATGACCCGCAGGTTGAACGTGTCGCAGGGGTTGGGGGTGGCGTAGTCCACCTCCAGCCGAACGCTGTTCCCCAACTGACCCGGGGACTTGGCGGCCGCAACCAGGACGTCCTTCCTATCGACGTTCTTCAGCGTCACGGCCGCCGCTTTCGGGTCCTTGGCCAAGCGAACGACGTAGCACTCAGTGCCGCCGTTGTCGAAGAACTGTCGGACACTGTAGGCCAGGTCGCTGTCCGGGTGCGGAGGCCCGAACTGCCGAGTGTAGTCCGACATGCTGGACAAGTGCACCGCCTTGTCTATCGGGCCCCGGGTCGCCCTCCCGAAGAAGGCGGCAACAGACGTGGCGACGCCGGTGATCGTGTGGACGCCGCTGGGCACTTCCTCAATGTAGACGCCCGGACGGGTCACCCGAACCATCTCGGCATTCCTCCCTGATCGGGCTGTGCGGGCGGCCTCGCTTGCAGGGCGCCCGGCGGCCGCCTGACCGGATGCGCGAACGGCCTCCATGGTCCTGCTAGCGCAGAGCCGCAGCGCCCACGATATGGGTCCGTGGAGGAGGAGAGAGGGGAGCTTCTGTGGTGGTTCGGCGGTGGTGCGGCAGGGCGTGCGAACTCTGGAGCGGGCCCGCTTCATCCCCCGACGGCACGCCCCCCGAGGCTTGGGCTCACGCGACGCTGTCGATCGGCCATCGCGGAGCACAACACACACCTGGCCTTTCCCCGCTCCACGGCTCGTGTGGCGGTCACCAAGGCCACATCGTAGGTGTTGGTGAGCGCCCGAAGCCGCCCAAGGCTGTCGAAGCCGAACTGCTTGTCACCCACAATCGCCTCGAACTCGTCCAGGAGCACGATGAGCACCTTGCCCTCGCTCTGGAGTCGGCTCACACAGCCCTTCACTCGTTCATAGCAGTCCGCCACCGACCCGTCTGTCTCGCCCTCCCCCTCGGCTCGCGCCCCCTCAGCACAGCCCGCCGCAACCGGGATGTCCTTGGCGATATGGCGCCACAGCTCTGCTTCGTTGAGCCCGCGCATCTCGTCGAGGCTCATGTACACGAAAACGTACCGTTCCGGCGCGTGCAGATACTCGCGGTGTACGCTGGGTCGCTTCAGGTGCAGGAGGAACGACGACTTGCCAACTCGACGCTCGCCGACGATCGCCACGCACTGCGGCTGCGCCGCACCTATGACCGACAGCGCCTGCCTGAGTTCGCCCTGCCGGCCGCAGAAGTACCGCTCGTCCCGGATCGCGCTTCGGTTGAAGTACGGGCTCTCTGCCATCGGGCCACCCACCTCCGCCGCAGGTTGTGCCGCCGAACGGAGTTCACCGAGAGGGGACTTCACCATCCCGGGCCGTCTCCCTCCCTCGCCACAGGCCCCGGCGGAGGACAATGACCCCCTTGCGCGGAAGCCCACGCGCCTAAGCCGGTGCTCGCTCAGCCTTGTCGGTGCCCGGCCTCGGAGTTGTCTCACAGGGAGACTCAAGATATGACCAGAGCGATGGTTGCGCCGGTTGCCGGCGTGGTGTTGCTGACGGCGTGCAGCCTCGGCGTGCAGACGGCGGCCCAGGCGCAAGAGTGGACGCGGTTCCGAGGGCCAAACGGCCAGGGGATCAGCTCGGCAACGACGGTACCGGCGCAGTGGACGGAGGCCGACTTCAACTGGAAGGTGACACTCCCGGGCCTCGGTCATTCCTCGCCGGTGGTCCGGGGTGACAGGGTCTTCGTCACCAGCGGGGATCAGCAGGCGAACGTCTTCTACGTGGTGGCGTACAGCGTGACGAACGGCGAGGAGCTCTGGCGCAGGGAATACCCCGTCACGGCCTACAGGCTGAACCGGGACAACGGCTATGCCGCCGGGACGCCGTGCGTGGACGACCGCTGCGTCTACGTGGCTCTGCCGACCGCGCAGGAGACCCTGGTGATGGCTCTGGGCCACGATGGGCGCGACGTCTGGACGAAGCGCCTCCCGGGTGTGTCCTCGTTCCACGGCCCGGCCGTCTCCGTCGTGGTAGTGAACGGTCTGGTGGTCTTCAGCCTGGAGCAGGAGGGCTCCACCGGGGCCGACGCCACCCCGAGCCAGTGGATCGCCCTGGACGCGAATACGGGTGATGTTCGGTGGACGTGTGAGAGACGGAGCGGTCAGGTCTCCTACTCGACGCCCTGTGTCTACGCCCCGCCGGACGGGCCGGCCCAACTGCTGTTCAGCAGCAACGCCCACGGGCTGACGGGTGTCGAGATCGAGACCGGCAAGGTCCTCTGGGAGGCCGACTCCGTGCTGCCGCAACGAGTGGTGAGTTCGCCCGTCATCGCGAGCGAACTCCTGGTCGGCACTTGCGGACAGGGCGGCGCGGGCGTTCGGCTGGTCGCCGTCCGCCCGGGATCAGGGGAGGTGGTTTGGGAGGCCCGTGGCCTTCAGGCGCCCTACGTGCCGACCCCTCTGGCGGTCGGCGACCTGCTCTTCACCTGTCACGACCACGGGGAGATCTCCTGCCTGGTGGCCGCCACCGGCGAGCTGCTCTGGACCGAGCGCCCGGCCGGCACGTTCTACGCCTCGCCGGTCTGTGTGGACGACAAGCTCTTCTGCATGACCCGGGATGGCGAGATCGTGGTGACCAGGGCGTCCCGAACGTACGAGCTACTGGCCGTCAACCCTCTGGGCGAGGCTAGTTCCGCAACGCCGGCTGTCGCCGGCGGAGGCATGTACCTCCGGACCCTCTCGCACCTGATCTCAATCGGGGAAGGCAGGTAGCTGCCGGTCCGGTCCGCAGGTCGGGCTCGTCACTGCCCCGCCTCCCGCACGAGCGCCTCCAACGCTGAGGCGTACATCCCGCCCTTGAGCTTCCCGGCGTCGCGGGCCAGTGCGCCGAAGCCCCGCTCCGCCTGCCTGGCGGCAGCGCCCTCCTGCCCGGCGGCGGCGATCAGTTGCTGTGCCGTGTCCTGCATGGCCTTCCATCGCGCGCCGAACTGCTCCTGCATCCCGGCGTGGGTCAGCAGTTCGTCGATCTCGCCAGACAGCCTGGCCCACCACGCGGCATCAACCCCGACCGACCAATCTACCTTCCGCAGGCGCTCCAGCACCGCCGGCGCCTCGGGCCGGAACCGCTCGATGGCCTGCGCGTAGTTCGTGTCCCAGAAGTAGCCGAAGGCGAACTGCATCGCGCGCGTGCCCGGCGCCGCATCCATGTGAAGCGCGACGTTGTACGTGCCGCCGGCCCGCGCCGCCTGGACTTGTTCGGGGTCGAAGACGAACAGGCAACCACCCTCCTCCTGGGCGATCTTGTTATGGAGTACCACGCCCCACTCGGTCGCCGGGTCGATCGGGGTCAGCTGATCGCTCATCTGGTGGGCGGCGGCCAGCGTCGTCACCCACCGCTGCCGCTCGGGCGGCCCGCTCGTGATGTACGGGTATGTGCCGACGCGAACCTGGGTGATCTCCGTCTCCGGTTCGCCCTCAATCCGGGCTTCCAGGTAGAACCAGTTCACGTCGGTCGGGACCTTGACGATCCGCACGGCGAGCGTACCGGGCTCGGCGGTCCCTTCCGTCGCGGGCAGCGGCCACACCATCTCCGCCACGCCGCGCGTGGTCTGCTGCAGAATGTAGATGCCCTCCTGCAGCCGCGCGCGGTTGGCGATGAACGGCTGCCCGTTCGGGCGCTTCACCTGCACATCGAGGAAGTACTCGCCGTCCCAGTTCCAGATCTGCGGGAAGGTGCAGCCGAGGATGTAATCCCCATACTGCTGCACGACCGGCGCGTCGCTCTGCTTGGGGTCCACGGTCTGCACGTACCGGAAGCTCGCATTCCCCAGGCGCAGCCCGCGCTCCATCACCTCCAGCCCCGCGCGCTTGTCGTCCGCCAGCGGCTTCCGCGACTCCGTCACGGCCACCGTGAACTCCTCGCCGAACGCCGGCAGCACCCCGAGGAGCGCCACAACGACCATCGCTCGCTTCATCTCACCGTCACCGTGCCTTTCCCGCCGGCGCCGGTCGCCACGTCCGTTGCGACGATGGTCCAGGCGCCGCCCGGGTCGTTGAGGGCGAAGGGCACGCGGGCCTCCGTCTCGTTGGTGGTCAGCGTCAGGAAAGCTCGATAGACGAGGCACTCCTCGCCGTTCGGCCGCAAGGCCTGCACGCGCAGCAACCGCCCGGCGGGCTTCGCGGCGCCACTGTCGAGCCGCACGCGCACCGCGACTGTCTCGCCGCGCTTCGCCTCGGCAGGCGCCTGGACCGTCACCTTGCCCACCGCCGCAGGCAACGCGGCGAACAGGCGCACCGCCGGGTCCTTCCTCGCGAGTGACACGGCATCGGCCTTGCCCAGAGCCTTCCCCGCACGCACATCATAGAGGTAGGCCCGCTCGGCGAGCTTCAGCGTCGTGTCGCCCGCCGTCTCCGTCAGCCGCACCACGCCGATCAGCGTCAGGTCTCCCTGGCGGAAGCGCCGGAAGAAGTAGCCTTTGGCGTCCGTCAGCTTGCAGGCAGGGGTCAGGCCCGCCGCGCCGAGCAGCCCGCGGACCAGCCCGACGCCCTGCGGATGCTCCGGGGTGGGGAACGGGAAGTTCAGCAGGATGGCGCGGCCGCGGCCCACCGAGCGACCGATGAAGACCGGCTGTTCGCCGACCTGCCCGAGTGCGCCGGGCGTGCCGGATAGAGACGCGTCCAGGCGGAAGGGGAAGTCCGCCAACTGGAGCGTGTGTCCCTCGAACGTCGCGCTCACTGCGCCTGTCGCAGAGACAGGTTTCGGCTCGCTGCTGCGTGTGAGGCCGAAGAGGTCATCGAGCTGCCCGCGCCAGGCGCCCCGCGCGTTCACCCAGAGCGGGCGGCAGTGCCCGTCCAGGAGACCGCAGGCCGTGTCCGCGATCACGACGCCGCCGGCGTTTGCGAAGTCACGAATGGCCTGCGCCTCCGCGTCCGAGATGGCCTGCGAGGCCGGCAGGAAGAGCACGCGATAGCCCTGTTTCAGCGCCCCCGCTTCGACCATGTGCGTCGTGACGTACCGGTAGCCGTAGCCCGCGTTGTCGAGCAGGCCGAGCAGGTTGCCCTGCGAAGCCGACGGCGAGCCGAGGCTGCTGAACAGCGTCGCGGAGTGCTCCGTCGCCTGCGACCAGAGGATCGCGATGCCGTCCGCCGGGACCTCCGCCGACGAGATCAGCTGCCCCATCCCGCCGTAGATCTCGCGCAGCTCCGGGAGCGTCTGCTCGAAGAAGTCCGCGTAGCTGAGGTCGGTGGTCAGCATTCCCTCGGACCCGATGGCCGCGAAGTACAGGCTCGTGTTGACCGCCCCGCCGAGGAGCTGCTTCCATAGCGGCAGCGCGCCGGTCCGGCCGCCATGCGAGCCCACGTAGCCGCCCCACCAGTTCCCGCGCACGAGGTCGGTCTTGGCCAGCGAGCGGAGCAACTCGTTGCCGAGCTTGTCGCTGTACGGGCCCCAGATGTCCATGCCCTCCAGCGTCTTCTCCAGGTCCCCCGGCACGGAGCCCTCGGCCCCCACGCGCGCGTGCGGATCGGCCTCCTTCAGCGCCGCGACCAGGAAGTGGTGGTAGTCCGCGTACTCGGTCTCGTTGAAGCCCATGTGCTCGTGGATCAGCGGCCACAGGTTCTGCTTCAAGGCCTCCTCGCGCTTGAGCAGCTGAACCTCCGCCCAGTCCTTGTACTGCGTGCCCCAAACCCGGTTCAGCTCCTCCAGCGAGGCGTAGTGCCGCTTCAGGTACTCGCGGAAGGCCTGCTGCCCAATCGGCGAGAAGCCCGACGCGTAGTCGAAGTAGTTCTCGTCGCCGAGGGAGTACAGCGTCGGGCCGTAAGGGATCGCGGGCTGTGTACGTCCGACGCAGGACTCCTTTGCCTTCTGCTGCAGCTCGGGGTTGTAGAAGCAGCCGTCCTCCACGTCCTTCACCCAATGGTCCTTGCGCCAGCCCTTCTCATCCGCGCCGCCCATCACGCGATACGAGTACGAGACGAGGGGGAAGTCGTTGAGCGCGAAGCTCCGCTCCTGCGAGCCGTCGGAGGAAGGGTGCGCGAGGATCGCGTTGAAGCCCGCCCGCCGCAGGCTCTGGTAGGCGAGCCAGCCCAGCCCCGTGTTCCCGCAGCCGACGCCGCCCCACAGGACCGTGCGGAACTCGTCGCTCGTCCTGCGCGGCACGAAGAGGAACTGGTCGCGGGCATCATACACTTCGTCGCCGACGATCAGCTCGCCGTGCAGCTTCGAGGCGATGGTGCAGGCCCCGTCGAGGGACACCTGCAGGCTGGCCGTCGTCTGCCCAACAGGGAACGGCGTATCCTGCTTCAGGTAGACGCGGCCCGCCGTGTCGGTGAGCGAGATCCGGAGCTTCGCCCCGGCCGGCGCGCCCTGCGAGAGCGTTGCGTTGACTGTCGTGGGTTCGCCCCGCTCATGGAACTCGGAGTCGGCGCCGAAGGCCGTGAGGCTGAGCGCGGAGTCCACCACGAACCCAACCGTCGCCCAGTTCTCGATCCCCGCGTCGGACCGCACGATGAGATGGGCGAAGTGACCGCCCGCCTTCAGCCGCGGCAGCTCGACCTCCAGATTCGTCACCCCGTTCTGCAGCGCGGCCCCCTGCTTCGCGGCGAACTCCGGAGCGTTAGTCTTGTCGCGGACCTCCGTCTCAATGGTCACCTGCAGCGGCTTCGTCGCGTGCAGCTCGATGGACAGGCGCGGGGTCGGGCCTGCGCGGTCGAAGTGCGCGCCGTCGGCCAGGGCCGCGCCGAACCAGACCTGCGGCTGCTTCGCGGGCACGGTCCACAGCAGCGTGCGGAAGACAAGCGAGAGGTACTCCTCGCAGTTCGCGGGCCAGTTGAGGCTGTAAGTCTCGGGGGGCGTAAGCCCGTGGCCGCCGTAGTACGTGCTGCTGCCCGCGCCCCAGTTGAGCACGGCGATGCGCCCCTGCTTGAACGCAAACGTCTCCACCAGCCGGTCCGGCAGCTCCTCGGGCGTCTTCGCGTTGAGCGCCGTCAGCGTCTCCGGGCTGTTCAGGAAGTCCAGCCCGCTCAGCGGCGCCCCGGTGAGGATGCGCTCGCGGTCCTCGGTGATCGGCTTGCTGAAGAGCGCGAGCCTCGTCTGCCGCCCGAAGGTGAAGAGCAGTCCCGCACCCTCCGAAACGCGCTTCAGGATCTTGTACTGCGCCTCGGTAGGCAGCACATCGAGGGAGGCGTTGGCGAAGACGAAGGCGTCATACTCGCGTTCGAGCTTCCCGAGCAGCTCCTCCGTCTTCTCCTCGATGCTCGTGCCCTCGACGGCCAGGTCGTACGGCGCGGCCCCGGCATCGGACTCGAACGACATCAGTCCCGAATGCGCCATCGTGAAGACGGTGAACTCGATGTCCGCGCGCTGCCAGAGTTCCACGATCTCCCGTGGCGCCACCGTGCGCGCTGTGACGAACAGAACGCGCAACGGCCCTCGCGCATACGGCTTCGCCCACGTGAGATGAGGGGTCTCCAGCTTCGTCGTCACATCGCGTAGATACGCAGCGTCGTGGCGCGCCTGGGCGACACCCGCGCCCAGAGCGACCAGCGCCACCGACAGCGCCAACCGGGTTGCGCGAGACCGCAACATGGTTCGGTCCTCCCCTGAAGCTACGGCCCGGAGGCCACGAGGTTGAGCAGTAGACAGCGCCACTTCAGCTCGGTCGCCTCCCGCAGGATCACGACCGCGTCCTGACGGCGCCAGAATCCCGTGCTGACGGACGCGATCTCCGACGCCGAGGACTCCACTTCGCGCAGCCGCTCCCGCAGGGCCGCCCGCTCGGCCTCCAGCGTTGCACGCGCTTCGTCCTCCGGCAGGTCGGCGAGCGCCGCGCGCGCTTCGTCAAGAGCTTCACGGGCCTGCTGGGCGGGCGCGAGCGGCCACTCGTGCGTGTCGTGCCGTGTCCAGTTGCCCTGCTCGTCCCGCACGTACACGCCGCCAGACTGGTGGACTTGGAGGCTACGTCCCTTCGTCTTCTCCGCCGCGCGGGCGAGACGGTCGCAGTCGGCCTTGCGTCCCAGATCGAACCGGCCGAACCCGAGGTACCCGAAGTTCCGGGGCGCGGCGCCCGCGCCGCCGAGCGACCATGTCACCCCTCGGAAGGCGCCGGTCGAGAAGCTGTAGCGCACGAGGTCGAACGACCACACGTCGCCATCACGCGGCTTCGCGCCGAGGTCGCTCCACGGCAGGGAGACCTCGATGGTCCACTCCTCGGCGTACTTCCGCACTCCCGCCCGCCAGCTCTCGCTGCTCCACCCGTCGTTCAGCTCCAGGTGCGAGGCGACCTGATCGTGGCGCACGCCGTTGGCGTTCACCGTGAACTTCGTGTAGCTGTCCCCCGTGTTGAAGGGGTCAACCATGATCTCGACGCAGTCATCGGTCCACGTCTCGGGGTTGTCGCGGTCCTTGATGTCCGCCTTGAGCGTCGCCATGTGCTCGTCTTCGAGCGTGATCCCGAGGTACAGGCCGGCGTCGTCGAAGCACGCCCGGAACGAGGTTCGTAGCGGCGGCCGGGTCGGCACGGGCTTCCAGTACTGGTAGAAGTGGTCCGCAAGGGGGAGGGCCTGCCAGCACGCGTCGGCCTGCAGGTCGCCGTCAACGACCGGCGGCTGGGTGCAGCGCTGCACATTGTAGAGAGCCACCGGCCGGGGCTCAGAACCGTGAGCCAGCACGGGCAGGCTCAGCAAGGCGAACAGCATCGCGGGGCCTCCCGCGGCATGTGATGCGAGGGCACTGTGGCAGGGGGTTCGCCGCTGACACCACCGGCTCCCTCTTCCGAGGCCTCGCGCGCAGGACCACCGCCTCAGAGGTGCTCCCGGCGGACCCGCTCCGCGAGTTCGCTCAGCTTCCCTTCGTCGCCCAGCACGATCCACGAGTGGGCCATCGCGGCATCGAGGGCCATCCGCGCCACGCCGGCGGCTGCAGTGGGTCTCCTTCGCTCATACTCGATCCACTTGCCGTCCCGCACCTCGCCAATCCCCGCCGAACGCCCGGCGAACTGCGCGCCGGACAGGGCGACCTCGCCCGGGCGCGAGGGCAGCAGCAGGAACCCATCGGCGGTGCGCAGATCGTCGCCCGAGAGGGAGATCAGCGCGACGGTCGCGTCACCGCCGAACAGCTCCCGGCCTCCGACGGTCATGGCGACGCCCTCCGCAGCCACCAGCTTCCCACTGCCATCGAAGATGGCTGCGCCCCCGGACTTCGGAGCGAGATCGACCTCGACCGGCGCCGGCAGGTCGGTGATCGTGACGGTCTGCTTGACGTCGCTCAGGTTGAAGAGCACCTGGGCCAGCGCGCCGCCCTCGCCCGGCACGCGGTGCGAGTGAACCTCGGCGAGATCCGGCTGCAGGGCGTGACGCTTCACGCCCGCCTCCTGTAGAAACGCGGCCAGCGTGTTGCGCGGCTCGAGCTTCAGCTCGATCGGATCGACCACATACAGCACGCGCCCCTGACCGATGTGGGCGAGCGTCGCGGCCGGCGCGTTGCCCGCCTTCGCCAGGACCTCGGCCGAGGTCGCTCGCACCTCGATGCACGGCGCAGACGTCCCATCCGCGCAAACGGCCTGCGCGAGGGGCGACGCGGATGCTGGCGCGACCTCGGACGCAGGCGCCTCGCTGCGTCGGATGTCCGGGTACCGCTGCGAGACGAACTCGAGGCCGCACAGGTCGCTCAGTCGCTGCGTCTGCGAGCGCCGGCGCATGGGGTCGTAGGAGACGTCGCCCGAGAGGTACAGCGCCCCGCCCCGGCGGACGAAGTCGAGCACTGCCTTGTAGCTCGCCTCGTCCGGGCAGTAGGGCACCGGCCAGATGATGGCCTTCGCCGAGGGCGGCAGCGCGCTCAGTCGGTCCTCGGCGAGCGTGCCGAACTCGACGTGCAGGCCGATCAGCGTCGCCAGCGAGCGGTTCATCGCCCCCTGCACCGCCGCCTTGGAGGACCCGAGCATGTGCGACGTGGGGATGATGAAGAACACCTCTGGCGGCTCGTAGCGCGGGCGGATCTGCCGGAAGAGCACGCCCGCGTTGCGGTAGGTGTAGAAGCGCGGCCGCGGCGCGCCGTCCTGCAGCAGCAGCCCGCACGGGAAGATGTCCTCGATCGGGTCCTGCCAGTGCCAGTTCCCGCAGAACGCACCGCCCAAGCCGAAGCACGTGTGCGCCGTGTACGCGTAGTGCCAGTCCACGACGTCCTCCGGCGCGTAGACCCAGTGGGTGCGCAGACCCGGATGGCTCGTGTTGCCGAACTCGCCGGTCGAGGGCGCCTTCCCGAGCGCACGCATGTCGATCTGCTTCAACTCCGGCCCGTACTGCCACGGGTCGCCGTAGTAGTGACGGTTGGCGAAGTCCATGTCGTACGAGGCCTCGACCGGGTCCCACATCGTGTGCAGGTCGCCGAAGCCCTGCAGGTGCCCCACGGAGACCAGCCGCTCCGGGTCTGCCTCGTGCGCAGCCCGTGCGGTCTCGGCGGTCCATGTCCGCATCTTCCAGGCCATGAAGCGCGTCGTGTCCACGGCCCGC
Source organism: Armatimonadota bacterium (assembly GCA_016869045.1). Lineage (GTDB taxonomy): Bacteria > Armatimonadota > Zipacnadia > Zipacnadales > VGFC01 > VGFC01. Next base: position 8,268 of record VGFC01000041.1, on the reverse strand, counting down.
ACGCTCGCCCAGTCGCCCGTCGCCGGCTTGATCTGCACCTCGTCCAAGGAGCCCTCGGTCAGGTCGGCGCCCCAGGCTTCCCGCAGCGCCTCGAAGATGAGGTAGCGCCCCTTCAGCCACGCGCGGAACTCCGGCGTGTCGCTCTCGCCGCCGCCCACGAGCAGGCTCGGCTCGTTCACGATGTCGATGAACCAGCCCGGCGACTTCCGGTAACGCCCCGCCGCCTCGTTCGCGATCCGTGCGCGCTCAGTCACCTCCGTCGGATCGGTCGTGGGGCGCGAGACGCCCTCGTAGAAGAGCGAGATGCCACGCGCCTGCGCGAGCTGGACCATCGCGTCGCGCGGCCGCCACGAGCCTTCGCCTGTGCCGGCCCATCCCATCCCCTGGAAGCTGCGGGCGATCTTGATGCCGCTGTCCGCCATGCGCGCGAACTGCCGGTCCCAGCGCAGCGGGTCCGTCCCGGTGACGGTGGAGTTGCCCCAGTAGATCTGCGTGCCGAGGAGGAACTCCGGCCCGCGGTCGCGGCTGAGATAGCAGCGGTCGTAGGTCAGGCGCGGCCCGGCCGCCACTTGCGCCTCATCCCACACGACCATCCCCGCCTCCAGGCGGTCGAGCACGCGCTCCCCGGCTCGCAGCTCCCACGTCAGCGTGAGCAGCCCGGACGCCTCCTGGGGCACGGGCCACCGCATCTCCACCGGCGCCGCGCTCCGGCCCGCGATGATCAGCGGGGGGCTCTCCGTGTGAAGCGTGCGCTCGCCTGACCGTACGGTGAGCGTGACCGCGCAGTCCCGCCGCTGCTTCGCGAGGTTCGCGGCCCGCACGCGCAGGCTTGCCGTCTCCCCTCGCCGCACGCAGCGCGGCTCCGCGACGCCATCGAACAGGAAGCCGCCGTCGATCAGGCGCTCCAGCACCGCGCCGAAGAGCTGCGCGCCGGAGGCCTGCCCGGCCGCGAACAGGTCGAGGTTGCTGATCCCCGAGTACGCCCAGCTCGAGCCCGGGTACTCCCCCGCGAAGTTGTGCATGATTCCGACCGCCGTACCACGCACGCGCCCGTACCGGTCCAGCGCGTCGGCGAGCGGAACCCACCGTGCCTTCAGCGGCGCCCCCGCACGGCCCTGGGCGGTCTGGCCGGTGGCTGAGACGCCCTCGGCGGCGCCGTCCATCCGCCACGTGGCAGGCAGGACGACCTGCCCCGGCGAGGCCGCCAGCCGCGCGACGCCCGTGAGCGGCGCCGAGGCATCGCAGATCGAGATCGCGTCCGCCGGGGGCTCCAGGAAGGTCGCTGGATTGCTCTCGCCGTGGTGCGAGTTCAACTGCACGTTGCGGTACGAGGGGAACGGGTCCTGACCCACCAGCACCTGATCCACGTAGACCGTGTACGGTTGACGCTCGCGCAGGAACTCGCCGGTCAGGCCGAAGCGCAGCTGAACAGCGTTCTCCGGGTGGAAGCGGTCCTGCGGGCCTCCTCGGCCCACCGAGGGGTTGTCGTGCCAGTACTCCAGCTCCGCGTGCGGTGCCGCGTAGAGCCTCCAGTCGCGGGTCAGCGTGAACTTGGTGCGCCAGCGGGAGTAGTCCTTCTCGCCCCACTCCATGGCCAACACGACGTCCTCCTGATCGGCCCGAGCCCAGAAAGCCGTCAGTTGCGAGTCCTGCGGCAAGCCGTTCACGCTCGGCGATCCCGAGGTCACCCAGCCCGACAGCGACTCGGTCGCGAGCTTCAGGCTCTTCCCGTGTCGCCCTTCGCCCGCCGGGGCCGGACCACCCGGTACATCCCGCCCGCCGACTGACCAGCCCTGAGGCCCGTCGGCGAGGCCGAACAGCGTCTGCAGCTTGCTCTCGTCGGGCGTGAGGTCGGCCACGTCCTTCCACTCCTCGCCCTGCTGCCCCAGCAAACGGTCGAAGGGATAGCCGCCGAAGACGAACAGGCTCCCGCCCTCCCGGCAGAAGCTCCGCAGCGACTCCGCCGCCGCGGCCGGGAAGGAGGCGCCGTATGGCAGGACAAGCACGTCGAAGCGGCCGAATGTTAGCACGTTCGGGTCAGCCATCGCCTCGGCGCTCAGGAACGCGCAGCCGTAGCCCGTCTTCTCGACCAGCGAGCGCAGGTGCGTCGGATCGGACGCGGTTCCGGTCGCCGGCAGGGAGTCGCGCAGGATCGCGATGTTCCCCTTCTCCTGAGGCCTGAACTCGATGCCCGGCGGCAGCGCGCCGGGGCCTCCGGTCGCCTCGCGGCTCACCCAGTCGGTTACCGCCTGGCCCAGCTCCACCTGTACGCGGTCGAAGAACGCGGTTCCATGGCCGTGCAGGACGAGGTTGAGGTCCACCCGCACCGCCGTGGGGGGCACGGTGAAGGGCTGGACGAGGCGGACCCAGTCGCTCGTGCCCGTGACCTTCCGCTCCGTATCGGTCCAGCTGATCCGCTTGCCGGTTCCGTCCAAGTAGTTCATGCCCATGTAGGCCCCCGCGCCGTCGCGCACATCCTGCGTCCGTACGTAGCCGCTCAAGACGTACTCGCCCCGCGCCTTGCACCCACTCACTGTCTGGCTGCACACGTACCAGTTGACCGGCGCCTCGGGCGCCGCCTCGATGACGTGACACGCGCCGCCTTCGAGCCCCTTGCTCTCTCTCCGCTCGCTCAGCACGCCGGCCATGGGCGAGCCCGTCCGCCACCCGTCCGCCGGCTGCGAGAACGCGCGCTCGAAGTCCGAGTTGCGGGCGAGGTTGCGCGAGCCCTGGGCATGTCCGAAGCCCACCAGGATGCTGAGAAGAGCGATGGCCGTCATCATCGGTTACCTCCCGCCGCGCGGCGCGGCATCGGGTGCGACGCTTCGCCGACGGAACCTCCGCAGCCTGCACCGGCCGGCGTGACGCGGACCGCGTGCCGCCGGCTGCGCAGGTTCCGGCAGTTCCCACCACGAAGTGCGGCCCCACTGTCCCCGTACCTGTCTGGGACTCGGCAACGCCGGTCTGTGTCCCTCTCATACCCGGCCCCCAGGCAGGACCCCAGCCCTCCGCGCGCGAACCTACCCCTGTCTCGTAGGTCGGGCTTCCAAGCCCGACGCCGTCCAACGCGCAGCAGCGTCCGAGGCGGGTGTGTCCGTTGCGTGCGAGACTCGCCGAGTTCGTGGACAGCCAGTTCGGGGGCGGGGTCTCCGTAGCCGGCTTCCTCGCCCCGCGAGGCAGCCGAGACCGCGTTCCGAGTCCCAATCATCTAGGGAAGGCAGGACGGCGGCATGTCCCCATCGCCCGAAGACCCACCGCCGCCCAATGACTACGAACCGGCCGAGGTCTACCTGGGCCTGCGACGCGGCTTGTTTGGCGTGGTTCCCAGCCAGGTCGGGCTGTCACGCGAGGGCGGCTGTGGCGAGGTCTGGGGGCTGCTTATGGAGACCGGCTATCCCGAGGCCGCCGTAACACTCGTTGCGGTCGCCGACGGCACCGTCAGCCTCTACTTCAGCAACGGCGGGGGCACGCTGGGTCTGGGTGCTTTCGCCGGTCCGAGGAAGGCGTCCGAAGCGCTGCTGCAGGCGGCGCCCAGGTTCATGGCCGTGTGTCAGCCGACGACGGAGTACCCACTGCCTGGCCGCGGCCACACGCGCTTCTACCTTCTGACCTTCGCCGGGGTCCTTACCGCCGAGGCGATTGAGGAGGAACTGGGCTACAACCGGCATCCGATGTCGCCGCTATTCCACCTGGCACACCAGTTGATCGCGGAGATACGCGTCGCAACCGAAGGGCTGCAGGCCCAGGCGGGTACCGCTCCCGAGGACGAGTAGAGGCTCGCGGGCTCGACGGGAGTCCCCGTCGCCGCCGCCACGAACCCCCAACAGCGGAAGCCACGACTAACGAGGCACTAGCGCAGAACGATCCGGTAGAAGGAGCCAATCCCCAGGAGGAACTGCACGATGTTCTTCCAGGCGGGCTTGGGCCGATCGGGAACGTAGATGATGTCGCCATCCTGCACGGGGTGTTGCAGCAGCACTTCACTGCCTGCCAGGGCAGCTCTCAGGTCGGCCTCGATGACCTGCACCTTGTCCCCGTCGCGCCGCAGGATCGCGGCGTGCTGTTTGGCGGCCTTCTCGGAGAAGCCGCCCGCGCGCGCGATCACCTCGATGACCGTATCGCCCTCCTCGTAGTCGAGCGCTCCCTGCTTGGCAACTGCGCCCAGTAGCAGCACCTCCGCATAGCGCCGGTTCACGATCACGAGATCGCCGGGGCGAAGCAGAACGCCGGCCACGTCCGGTGCCGGCGCGGTAGGATCACGCCGACCGAGGAGCGCCGTCACATCCACGGTCTCCTGCGTGCCGTCGCCGCGCAGGACCTGGACCCGGCGAGCGTCGGCCTTCTCCGCGAGGCCTCCGGCCTGGGCGAGGGCGGCAGCCAGAGGCAGCGTCTCCTTCACAGGCACGTTCTGCGGGTCGCCAACCTCCCCGAACACGCCGACCTCATAGCGGCGAGTATCCTCACCCACCATGATGAGAGAGACGTCGGCGACCGGGATGTTCGCGGCGGACTCGGGATGGGCAAGGGCCTGCTCGGCATCAACCGGCACCAGCGCGCCGTCCCGGTTGACCACCGTGACCTTCTGCCGATCCGCCTTCTCGGTGAGCCCGCCGGCGGCTGTGAGGATGTCGAACAGCCTCGACTGGCTGCCCGCCGGGTACGTCCCGGGTGTCCTCACTTCGCCTCCGACGACGATCTCGGCCTTAGGGGGAACCACGAACAGCCGGATCCCCGTCAGCGGGACGTTGGCCGGCGAGTCCGGGTTGGCCAGCAGATGCGTCACGTCCACAACGGTGGTCTGGCCGTCGTCGCGCACCAGGATCGCACGCCGACCATCGCCGGTCGGCGTGGGCGTGCCCCCCAGAGCCAGCAGCGTGTCCAGGCGGGCATCGCGCGGGAGAGGGCAGACCCCGGGCTTCTGGACCTCGCCCAGCAGCGTGATCTCATGCGGCTTGCGGGCCTCGATGAGGAGGGCGTCCCCTGCCGCGAGGGTCGTGTCGCCGGCGGCTCCCCCCATCACCTTCCCCAAGTCCACGGACGCCGGGGCCTGGCCCGGCCGGTACAGTCGGGCATCCAGGTCGCCGATCTCAGCCGTCAGCCCGCCGGCGGCCAGGATGGCCTGCGTGACGTTGACCGATTCGCCCTCCAGCGGCACGGCGCCGGGCGTCTTCACTTGCCCCAGCACGAACACGTTCCGCGCGCGGAACTGGGTCAGGTTCACGGCGACATCCACCTGGCGGTAGCGCTTGAGCAGCGCCTCGGTCAGCATCTCGCCGACCTGTCGAACCGTCTTCCCGCCTACCCGGACCTCACCGACGTGGGGGAACGAGATGGCGCCGTCCGGGCGCACCGTAATGCTGACCGACGGCAGATCGGGCGCGCCGGCGATGCGGACATCCAGCACATCGCCCGGGCCGATCACGTAGGCGGCGTTCTCGGCGGCGAGGCAGCAGGCGCAAGCGAGCGCCAGGGCGGCGATGGCCGGGAAGAGTGCCCAGGAAACAGGTCGAGTGCCCATGCATGGACTCCAACGAGCGAGTGGAAGATCGGAACAGCGGAGGGGCATTCGTCCGGAGGGGCGAGAAGACCTGCCCCCGAAACGTGAGGACCCCGAAGAAGGCTCAAGGCGGCGCGAACACCGGCAGCCGCCCCTCCTCCCGCAGCCGCGCGATCACCTCCCGCATCGGCGCCCACTCGAACTGCTGCACCAACCGACGAACAAGCCGCTGCAGTCGCACCCCGCCAACGCCAAAGGCCCACGCCGCCGCCCGGATCGCGAGCCGCTTTCGCCCGATAGAGCGCGGCACGTACTGCGCCAAGTTCCCCGAGCCCATCTCGTAGGTGTGGAAGTAGAGCATCCCGGGTAGCCCGGCCTGCTCGCGTTCCTCGAGATGGCGGACGAACAGACTCGCCGGCGCCAGCCGCGCCCCGCGGCCTCCGATGAACCTCACCGTCATCGGGCCCCACTTCCGGGCGGGCGCGGGGAACTCGACGATCTCCCGGCCCGACGGCAGCCGGAACACGAACGGCTGCTCGGGGATCATGACGCCCGCCCGATGCCACGCCAGCGTGAAGACGCTGCTATCGTACTGCAATCCGGCCTCCGCCATCGCCTCCAGCGCCCACACGTGCTCGGGCATCAGCGAGAACAGCGGCGAGCGATGGCCGTAGACCTTCCGCCCGCTCAACTCCTCCAGCGTCGCGACGCTGCGACGGATGTCCTCGCGGAACTCGTCCTCGCTGAACGCTGCCACGAGGCGATGCGTCCATGCATGGCTCGCTAGCTCGTGACCTCGCGCGACGATCTCGCGGACCACCGCCGGCTGCTCTGCGGCGTGTTGGGCCACGACGAAGAACGTGGCGCTCCGATCCGCCTGGTCCAGCATATCCAGGAGGCCCCCCACCGACCCGCCGAACTGCGGACTGACCGGGATGGCGTGCCCCGAGTACATGCACATCAGGGCCGCCCAGTCCTCGGCATCGATGGTCAGGGCGTGGGGACGAGAAGAGCGATCGCACACAATGCCATGCCATTCCTCGCGAGCGCGCGGTCGCCCTCGTCGCGACCCTCGCCGGAGGAGATCACGACCTCGCTGGCCAACAGCCCATCATTGAGGGCATCGCAGCGAGCGCCCCCCTCGCCGCCAACCGGCATCGATCTTGCGTTCTGTTGACACGGGACCCACGTCGGAGAGGAGCAGCCCCTTGCCGCCCTGGCAGCGCCTTCGCACGCAGGTGGCCTTCCGGTACCTGAGCAGCCTGCTGGCGCTGGGCAGCAATGTCGCGATGGGTGTGATCATTGCCCGCGCGCTGGGGCCGACGGGGAAGGGCGAGTACCAGCTCATTCTGCTCGTCGCGAACCTCGCGACCACTCTGTCGGCGTTCGGTCTCCCCGCCTCGACGCTCTACCATGTCGCACGGGAGGGCTGGCATCCCTGGCTGACGGCTCGCGCCGCGCTCGTCATGGCCTGTTCCATCCTGGCGGCCTTCACGGCAGCCCTCCACTGCACGCGGCACTACTGGAGCCGCCTGATCGGCGTGCCCCCCGAACACGCGCACTGGCTCACGTGGCTGCTGCTGGCCTGTCAGTTGCTCCTTCTCCGGCGTATCCTGGGCGCTCTGCTGCGAAGCCAGCACGAGATCTACCATTCGTCACTTGGGGAGACGTTCGAGGTGCTGGGGAGACTCCTCCTACTGGTGCCCATCTTCTTGTGGGTCAGAGCGGGCGTCGACAGCGCACTCACGGCCTGGGGGGTCGGGGTGATGCTCGCGCTGGGCTACACGCTGTGGGCCGTGCTGGCGCGTCGGTGGCCGGCCCGGCACGAGCGACCGAAGTACGGCCGCCTGTTCACCTACTCCGTGCAGGCCCAGGTGACCGCGGTCGCCAGCACTTCACTGGCGCGGGCCGATCTGCTGGTCGTGGGGAACCTGATGGGTGCCGGTGGCGCTGGGGTCTACGGCATCGCGCTGGGCATGGGCGAGCTGCTGCAGGGGATCCCGGAAGCCGTGCGGTATGTTCTGCTGTCCCGGGTGGCGGTGGACGGACCGGAAGCCGGGACGCCCGTCACCCGCCGAGCCCAACGGGCCGTCGCGCTGTACGGGCTGGCTGGGGTGCTGCTCATGGGCCCCGCCGCTCTTCTCATACCGGCCGTGTATGGAGAGGCCTTTCGGGCCGCCATCGTGCCGCTGTGGATCATGCTTCCCGGCTACCTGTGCCAGGCGCTGAGCATGGTGCTCGGCTCACACTTCCTGGCGACGGGACGCCCGGGCATCCCGGCGGCGGCCATTGTCGCCGGCACGCTCGCGATGATCGGCCTTGACTTCCTGCTGATCCCGCGCATGGCCCTCGTAGGTGGCGCCATCGGCTCCGTCGCGGGCTATGCTCTGACCTACGCGATCCTCCGGATGGCCTTCAGGAAGATGACCCGAACCGCCGACCCGACGCCGGCCTGACGGAAGCGTCGGGGGCGTAGGAGGGTGTATGAGAAGCACGGCATCGGGCGTGATGAATCACGCCCCTACACTCGGGCACGATGAATCGTGCCCCTACATGACGGCGATGTGCGGTCGTTTGTGAGGTAGGGGCGGGATTCATCGCGCCCAATCGTGTAGGCGCCATTATGGTCATGCACATAGTAACCTGGCGGGTGTCGTTGTAGGGGCAGAGCGTGCTCTGCCCAGGTGTTGCCCGAACCGACGGCGTGGGCAGAGCACGCTCTGCCCCTACAACGACCCGATGATGTCAGGTTATTTCGTACATGACCAACA
>VGFC01000040.1 GCA_016869045.1 Armatimonadota bacterium | reverse complement strand
AACGCAGCATCCAGGCGACCCGACCAGGGTTTATTGCAGCAAACAAGTACGCCATACCCTCATAGTTCAAGACAACCATGTCGCGCCAAGGCCGGTTCCCCTCCCGTGCCCCGGACGATCACGTACCGCAGTCGCAGTGAGCCATGCCGAGCGGGCAACACTGGCGAGCGATCTCGCGCGCAATCTCCGCCACACGTGCCGCGAGCCCGGGGCTCATCTCCTCACCGAACGTGAACGGGTCCTCGACCTCGATGCCGAAGATGACGATGTCCTCGGGAAGCGCCATGCCCATCAGGCGCCCGAGGGCCAGCGTGTCGGCGAGGCTCGCTTCGTGGGACGTGTTGAGGGTCAACGTGGAGTGGAGTTGGTCGAGCGAGAGGCGGTTCAGGCGGCCGGGGCACAGATCAACCAGGGGATCGAGGGGCTCGCGCATGGCGTCGATGATGACGGCGCGCTCCCAGCCCTCGAGGAGCAGCAGTAGACGAAGCCCCGACGTCCCGGCCTCAGCGACGGAGAACCGATCCTCGGGGAGGAGGTCGGCAAGTGCTTGCGCAACGCGCAGACCGACGGCATCATCGCGGAGGATCGGGCTGCCCAGGCCGACGATGAGCGTCTTCCCCGCGCGCTCATCCATCGCGCCGGATCTCCTGGATCACCTCGCCGCGACGGTCGCGGATCGTGACGACCAGAGGCATGTGGCCCGGCAGCGCATGGGTCGCGCACCCGAAGCACGGGTCGTAGGCGCGGAAGGCCATCTCGACGATGTTCAGGATGCCCTCGCTGACCTCCTGGCCGGGCTTGATGAAGCCCTCCGCCGCCTTCTTGACCGACAGGCAGATCGCCGCCTTGTTGTTGGTGGTGCCCACGATCAGGTTCGCGCGCTGCACGATCCCGTTCGAGTCCGTCTTGTAGTGATGGATCAGCAACCCGCGCGGCGCCTCGACGATGCCCACGCCCTCGTCGGGTGTGGCGGTCGGCGCTTGATGGACCTTCGGGTTCGTGATGTCGGGGTCCTGCGCCAGCTCCACGACGCGCTCGCCCGAGTAGAGCATCTCGATCAGCCGCGCCCAGTGGAAGGCCATCGTCTGGTGCACCGGCTTCGCGCCGAAGGTGGCGTACATCTTGTCGTAGGCTTCCTGGGCGAGCGGCGTCGCCATGCCCTCCGCCGCATTGAGGCGCGCCAGAGGCGCCGAGCGGTACACGCCGCTGTCCGCGCCGTCCACCAGGCCCTTCCAGCCCACCTTCTTCAGGAAGGGGAACTTGAGGTACGACCACGGCTCGACGTGCTCTGCGATCACATCCGTGTACTCCGGCGGCGTGAAGCTGGCGAACTCCCTCCCGTCGGGATCGACGACGCGCACGTGCCCGTCGTAGAAGTTCACGCGGTTGTTGTCATCTACCAGGCCCAGGTAGTAGGTCCGATGCGTGAAGGCCTCGCTCAGCACGAGGTCCATGTACTGCTCGTTCTTCAGCACCACGTCCTCGAAGAGGCCGAGCGAGAACTGGCCGAACTCCACCATCCCCTGCCCGATCTGGAGCAGCCGTTGGCGTTGCTCCTCAGTGATCGCCTTGGATAGCCCTCCGGGGATCGCCCCGACGGGATGCGTCGGCTTGCCGCCGAGCATCTCGATGACCTCGTGCGCCTCCTTACGCTGGCGGATGACGCGCTTGCCGATCTCCAGGCCGACCTTGCCCACGACGCCCAGGATGTTGCGCTCGGCCGGATCGGCGGTCGGGCCCATGACGAAGTCCGGCCCGGCGAGGATGTAGAAATGCGTGCAGTGGTCGCCGGCGTAGAAGGCGTTGTACCAGAGCTCGCGGAGCTTCTTGGCCGCGGGCGGGATGTCCACATGGTAGACGGCATCGCACGCCTTCGCCGAGGCCATGTGATGCGCGTCGGGGCAGACCCCGCAGATGCGCGGCGTGATCCGCGGCAGCTCCTCCACCGGCCGCCCCTCGCAGAAGCGCTCGAAGCCGCGCAGCTCCGGCACCTGCAGGTAGGCGTTGGCGACGCTGCCGTCGTCGTTGAGGAAGATCTCGATCTTCCCGTGGCCTTCAAGCCTCGTGATCGGGTCGATGGTCACCCTATCCATGGGTTCTCACCCGCCTCAGGGAGGAGCTGGACATTCCGAACCGGTACGCATAGCCGAGCGGATCGTCGATCGTATCGACGATCTGCTGCACCTCATCGGGATCGGTCGAGTCGATGACAGCCGCCAGCGCCGCGATGAGCTTCGTGCCCTGGTCGGTGACTCCGGCGGCCGGTCCGTAGCAGCCCCGGCAGGGCATGTTCACGCTCACACACTTCCCTCCGCAACCCGAGCGTGTCGCCGGCCCCGCGCACACGACGCCCTGCTCCAGCAGGCATTTCGTCGGGTCGAGGTCGTCGCACAGGTGAAGCCGACGGAAACGCTTGACCTTCTTCTCATCGTGCTTCTCGCGCGGGCACTCCTCACACACGGTTTTGGAGCCCGCCCCGACGACGCTCCCGGCGGGCGGCAGGTCGCCGGACATAACCGTCTGGACCACGGCGACGGTCTGGTCAACCACCGGCGGACAGCCGGGCATGTAGTACTCGACGGGCACCACCTGGTCGAGCGCGTAGACCGTGTCGAAGAAGACGGGGAGCTTCAGCTCGCCCTCGGCCACGCGCGTGGAGGTCTGCGGGAGCGTCTTCTCGGCGTTGTCCACCGAGGGCGCCGTGAAGTAGGCGCGGTCGAAGATCTCCTCGCGGTTCGCCACGTTGCCCAGAGCCGGAATCCCGCCCCAGCACGCGCAGGCGCCGTGCGCGACCATCACCTGGCACTTGCGCCGCAACAGCTTGGCGATGTGCTGTTGCTCCTCATTGCGGATGGCGCCGTTGAACATGCACAGGAGCACCTCGCCGTCGGCCATCGCCTCGACATGGTGGTACTTGAAGTCCAGCCCGACCGGCCAGAAGACGATGTCGAAGAAGTCGGCGACATCCAGGATGGCCTCGTTGACTTCGAGCACCGAGATCTCACAGCCGCCGCAGCTTGCCGCCCAGTAGAGCGCGAGCTTGGGCTTGCTCACTTGGCCGTCACCACGCTTTCTGCCGTCTGGACGGGCGGCGGAGCCATCATCGGCGCCCACTCCAGCGGCCCGAGCTTCCTGATCTCGTCGGTGAACTCGGCGACCACCTCGGCATAGCGGTCGCCCTCGGACGCCGACACCCACTCCAAGCGCACGCGCTCCGGCTCGACCCCGAACTGCGCGAGCAGCTTCCGCACCAGCGGGAAGCGGCGCATCATGTTGTAGTTGCCCTCGTTGTAGTGGCAATCGCCCGGATGGCAGCCGCAGATCAGCACGCCGTCCGCGCCCTTGCGGAAGGCGTTCACCACGAACGTGGGGTCGACGCGCCCCGAGCACATCACGCGGATCGGCAGCACGTTCGGCGGGTACTTCAGGCGGCTCGTGCCGGCCAGGTCCGCGCCGGTGTATGAGCACCAGCGACAGAGGAAGGCCACAATGCGCGGTTCGAACTGAGCCATCGTTTGCCTCCAGTCGGAAATTGGGGACAGGCACCAATTTCCGGCGGACGTCATGCCGGAAATTGGTGCCTGTCCCCAATTTCCGCAAGCAGGCCGTCGATCTCGGCCATGATCTCGGTGTCCGCGAAGAAGCGCTGCTGCGCGGCGCCGGACGGACAGACCGCGACACACGTGCCGCAGCCCTTGCACACGGCCTCGTCCACTACCGAGACCTTCTTCTCCTCATCGAAGCGCGCGGCGTCATACGGGCAGACGCTGATACACAGCCGGCAGCCGCCGCAGGTCGTCTCCTCGACGACGCTGGTGATCGGCTCGATGACCACCGAGCCCCGGTCCACCAGCGAGAGGATGTTCGCGGCGGCGGCGGCGCCCTGGGCGACCGAGTCGGGGATGTCCTTCGGGCCCTGGCAGGTGCCCGCGATGAAGATGCCGTCCGACGCGGTCTGCACCGGGCCGAGCTTCGGGTGCTGCTCGAGGAAGAAGCCGTCGCGCGAGCAGCCGAGCCCGAAGGTCTGCGCCACCTTCGCGGCGTCGGCGCGCGCCTGAAGCGCCGGGCTGAGGATCACCATGTCCACCGGCAGCCGCCGCACCGTGCCGAGCAGCGTGTCCTCGCACTTGACGACGAGCTTGCCTTCCTCGCCGGGCGCTTCCGGCCAGGTCGTGATCTCCGAGCCCTTGCCGCGGATGAAGACCACGTCCTCCTCCAGGTTCCGCTTGTAGAACTCCTCGTAGCCCTTGCCCGCCGAGCGCATGTCGATGTACAGCTCATAGACCTCCGCGCCCGTCTTCTCACGCACGAGGTGCGCGAACTTCAGCGAGTACATGCAGCACACGCGCGAGCAGTACTCCTTGTAGTTCTCGTCGCGGCTGCCGATGCAGTGGAGGATCGCCACGCTCTTCGGCGGCTCCCCGTTGCTCATCAGGATCTTGCCGCCGGTGGGGCTCGTGGCGTGGCTGAGCTTCTCGAACTCCAGGCCGGTGATGACGTTGTCGTACAGGCCGTACCCGTAGCGCAGCATCTCCGAGCAGTCGATCACGTCGTGGCCCGTCGCGACGAGGATCGTGCCGACCTCGATCTCCTCGAACTGGTCCTCCATCTGGTGATCGACCGCATCCCGCGGACAGACCTTCGCGCAGACCTTGCACTCGCCCGTCGTGAAGTGCGCGCACTCATCGGGGTCGATGAACGGTGCGTTCGGCACGGCCTGCATGAAGGGGATGCGGATGGCGCGCTGCGGGCCGAGGGTCAGCTCGGAGTGGATGACCTTGCGCCCCTTGATGTCCTCCATCTTCAGCACGCCCGTCGGGCAGATCGCGACACACGCGCCGCAGCCGATGCACGCATCCGAGAACTCGTGGTACGGTGTGGTCACCTCGCGATCGGTGCCGCGGTTCGCGAAGCTGATGGCCCTTGCACCGACCAGTTCCCAGCACGTGCGGACACACAGACCGCAGAGGATGCACTCATGCTCCCCGGTGCCGAAGCGCGAGCGGTCGATGCCCAGGTCGTCGGCGAGCTTGCGCAGCACCGGGAGGTCGGCGCAACGGCCAAGCTCGAGCTCGACGATCATGCGCCGGTGCCGGAGCACGCGCGGCGAGCGGGTCTGGACCTCAATCCCCTCCTGCGCCGGATGGTTGCAGGCGGTCACCATCCGCACGCGCTTGCCGCGCTGCATCTCCACCGTGCAGATTCGGCACGCGCCGTAGGCCTCGAGCAACGGGTGATGGCAGAGGGTCGGAATCTCGATGCCGAGCTGCTCCGCGGCTTCGAGGATGGTCTTCCCCTCTTCGACCTCCACGGTCTGGCCATCGATGGTCAGCGTGGGCATGGAGCCGCCTCCTCACTGCTTGACGACCGCGTCGAACTTGCAGACATCCAGGCAGGAGCCGCACTTCACGCACTTCGCCGTGCTGATGACGTGGGCAGCCTTCACCTCGCCGGAGATCGCGTCCGTCGGGCAGGCCTTGAAGCACGCGTGGCAGCCGGTGCACTTCGTCGCGTTGATGGAGTACTCGATCAGCGCCGTGCAGACGCCCGCCGGGCAGCGCCGGTCGCGGATGTGGGCCTCGTACTCCGGGCGGAAGTAGCGGATGGTGGAGAGGACCGGGTTGGGCGCCGTGCCCCCGAGCGCGCACAGGGAGGTGTCCGCGACAGTATCGGACATCTCCTGCAGCAGGTCGATGTCGCCCTCCTGGCCGCGGCCGTCGCAGATGCGCTCCAGGATGGCGAGCATGTTGCGGATGCCCTCGCGACACGGCGTGCACTTGCCGCACGATTCCTCGGTGAGGAAGTTGAGGAAGTAGCGCGCCACATCGACCATGCACGTCGTCTCATCCATCACGATCATGCCGCCGGAACCCATCATCGAGCCGGCCTCGGTGAGGGACTCGAAATCGACGGGCAGGTCGATGAGGCTCTCGGGCACGAGGGCGGGGCCGCGCTCGTGTTCGTCGCGGTCCTCGGCGGGCCGCGCCGCGCCGGTCGTGTCCACGATGATGGTGCCGCCGGAGGGGCCGCCGGTCTGCACGGCCTTGAAGTGCCGACCGCCGCGCACGCCGCCGCCGATGTCGAACATGACCTCCCGCAGCGTGATTCCCATCGGGACCTCGACGAGGCCCGTGTTGTTCACGTGCCCGACGAGGGAGAAGACCTTGGTGCCCTTCGACGTCTCCGTGCCGATCGCCGAGAACCAGTCCGCCCCGTGCTCGATGACGAGCGGGACGTTGGCCCAGGTCTCCACGTTGTTGAGGTTCGTCGGCTTGTTCCACAGGCCGGACTCGACCGTGTGAACGTACTTCGCGCGCGGCTCCCCAACGCGCCCCTCGATGGACGCCATGAGGGCCGTGGACTCGCCGCACACGAACGCCCCGCCGCCGCGGTTGATCTTCAGGTGGAAATCGAAGCCCGATTCGAGGATGTTGTCGCCGAGGAGGTTGTGGGCTTCGGCGCGCTCGATGGCGGTCTGGAGATTCCGCACGGCCAGCGGGTACTCGTTGCGCACGTAGACGTAGCCCTCGTGCGAGCCGATGGCATACGCGCCGATGATCATGCCCTCGATGATCGAGTGCGGGTTCCCTTCGAGGAGCGAGCGGTCCATGAAGGCGCCGGGGTCGCCCGCGTCTGCATTGCAGATCACGTACTTGGGCTCGCCGTGAGCGTTGCGGCACGACTCCCACTTTACGCCCGCCGGGAAGCCGCCGCCGCCCCGTCCCCGCAGGCCCGAGCGCTTGATCTCCTCCACGATCTGCACGGGCTCCATCTCGAAGAGGGCCTTGGCCGCGGCCTGGTAGCCGCCGTGGACGATGTAGTCGCCGATGTGGGTGGGGTCGATGACCCCGTTGAGGCGGCAGACCAGGCGCATCTGCTTCTGGTAGAACGGAATGTCGCCCTCGTGGATGTGCCGGCGGCCCGTGACCGGGTCCTGGTAGAGCAAGTCCTCGATGACCTGCTTGCGGAGGATGGTCTCCGACACAATCCGCTCGGCGTCCGCCGCCTTGAGCTGAGGGTAGAAGATGCCCTCGGGGTGGATGACGATCAGCGGGCCTTGCTCGCAGAAGCCCCGGCAGCCGGTCTCCTTGACCTCGACCTTGCCTTCAAGGCTGTGCCGGATCAGTGCTTCCCGCAGCGCGGCGGCAAGGTCCGCCGCCCCCTGCGAGAGGCACCCGGTGCCGGCGCACACGGCGATCCAGGTCGCGTCGGGGTCGCGCTGCTCCTGAATGGCTGCCTGCCAGGCCTTGAGGCCCTCGATGCCTTTCATGGTGTCACTCACCTGACCTACTGCGGTATTGCCGCACCAGCTTCTCGACGTTGGCCGCCGTCATCTCGCCGTGACACACGCCGTCGATGACCGCGACGGGAGCCACGGCACATGCGCCCAGGCAGTTCACCGTGTGCAGGGAGAAAAGGCCGTCCTCAGTGGTCTCGCCGATTTCGATGCCCAGTACCCGCCGGAAGTGGTCCACGACCCGCTTGGCGCCGCGCACATGGCACGCGGTGCCTGTGCAGCAGAGCACCTGGTGCTTGCCCACGGGCTTGAGGCTGAACGCCCGGTAGAACGTGGCCAGGCCGTACAGCTGGCTGAGAGGGATGTCGAGGTTGGCGGAAACGCGCTCCAGGGCGTCCCGAGGCAGGTAATGCTCCTCCGTCTGGATCGTCTGCAGCAACTCGACGATGGCGCCGCGCTCGTGGGCATACCTGTCGCACAGCTTGTCCAGCGTCGCGATGTCCATGGGCAATCGCCTCCTACCCGGCCGCCTGTTCGGCGGGCTCCGTGACGACGGGGATCCGGACCGTCTTGGCCGGCTTGGGCAAGCCGAAGTGCACCTGCTTGAACGGCTTTCCCGCCAGACTCAGCACGCGCTCCGCCGGGTACGTCTGCGCCGGGCACATCTGATAGCACAGACCGCAGCCGTTGCACTTCTCGACATCCACGTAGCGCGCGCGCTTGCGGATCTTCACCTTGAAGCTGCCGACGTGCCCCGACACCTCGACGACCTCGGCAAAGGTGACGAGGCGGATGTTCGGGTGCTGGCCGACGGAGACCATCTTCGGCGTGAGGATGCATGCCGCGCAGTCGAGGGTCGGGAAGGTCTTGTCGAAGCCCGCCATGTGGCCGCCGATGCTGGCCTCCTTCTCCACCATCACCACCTGCTTGCCCGCGTTGGCGATCTGCAGGGCCGCCTCGATCCCCGCGATCCCGCCACCCACCACCAGGACCTGCGGGTTGACGGGAACGCTCTTCGCTTCGAGTTCCTCATGCAGCGCCACGCGGTTCACCGCCGCCGCCACGAGGAGCTGAGCCTTCGCGGTCGCCTTCGCCTTGTCATCGGTGACCCACGAGCACTGCTCCCGGATGTTGGCCATCTGGAAGAGGTACTCGTTGAGGCCGCCCTCGCGGCAAGCGCGCCGGAAGGTGCCCTCGTGCATGAGCGGCGAGCACGAGGCGACCACCACGCGGTCGAGCCCCTGCTCGCGGATGTCCTGCCGGATCATCTCCTGGCCCGGATCGGAGCACATGAACTGATAGTCGCGGGCCAGGGCCACGTTCGCCAGCTTCCGGGAGAACGCCACGACCTGCGGCACATCCACGAACTGCGCGATGTTCATGCCGCAGTGGCAGACGTAAACGCCGATTCGCGGGCCTTCAGCCAAGGCAGACACCCCTTCCGTTCGTCACAGGTACGCAGTCAGTGCCGGCTCAGCCGGGATCAGCCCCATGTCCACACCCGTCTGCGCGCGCGGCAGCCCCAGGGCTACACCCAGGAGCTGCGTGAACGCAAAGATCGGGAGGCCGTCGTAGGCCTTGCCGTGCTTCGCCGCGACCTGCCGGCGGTAGCCTTCGAGGTTCACGGTACACAGCGGGCAGGCAGTCACGATGCACTGCGCCCCGGCCCGGTCAGCGCACTCCAGCAGGTTGTACACGAGCGTCACGGCCGCATCCCGACTCGTGGACATCAGCATGCCGCCGCAGCAGCGGCTCTTGAGGGGGTAGGGGACGACCTCCGCCTCCACGGCTTCCAGCAGGCCGTCCAACGTGGTCGGGCTCTCGGAATCGTCGAAGTCGTCGAAGGGCCGGCCGATCTGACAGCCGTAGTAGGGTGCCACCTTCAGGCCGGCCAGGCTGGTCTTCATCTTCGCCTGGATGGTCTCGGGCCGAACGTCGTTCACGATCACGTCCAGCAGGTGCCGGACGCGCACGGTGCCCTTGTAGGTCAGGCCAGCCGCAGCGAGGGCGTCATTGACCTGCGCGCCGAGCGCCGGGTTGGATGCCGTGTACTTCGCCGCCTTGTTGAGGACCACATAACAGCCGCTGCAGACGGTCACCAGCTCGTCCGCGCCGAGCTGCTCGGTCAGCGCGAGGTTGCGCGCCGCGAGGGCGAGCCCCCACAGCTCGCTGGTGCCCATGTAGGCGGTCGCGCCGCAGCAGTTCCAGTCCCGCAGCTCGGGCAAGTCGAGCCCAAGCGCCTTGGCGACCGCCAGCGTCGAGACCTCGTACGGCTTGCCGCTCTGCTCCAGAGCGCATCCGGGGTAGAAGAGGCGTGCCACGGGCTACCCTCCCCTCGCCTTGTCGGCGATCGCTTTGAGCTGACGCTGCCCTTCGGGCGAGACGCTCGAGGATCCGAGCGACAGCCTGCCGCGCTGCTTCATGGCCAGCGCCAGGCCCAGGTTGCGCAGGCCGTCGAAGGGGTTCGTCCCCATGAAAAACCGGCGCATGAGGCCCACCTCGGCGTTGCGGCCGTGGGCCTCGACCTCCGCGACGAAGGCCTCCTGCAAGGCCGGCGTCGTCACGTTCTTCGGCCGCACGCCGTGCTTCATCGCGAGCGACTTGAGCTCGTACATCACGTCGGTAAGCTTGATCCCCGCGGGACAGCGCACCGTGCAGCCGTAGCACGAGCTGCACATCCACATGGTGTTGCTGTCCAGCACGCGGTCCAGCATCCCGGCGCGCAGCGCGGCGATGGTCTCGCGCGGCGTGTAGTCCATCAGGTGGCTCGTCGGGCAGGCGCCGCTGCACGTCCCGCACTGGATGCACTGCTTGATCTTCTCGCCGTCGGGCAAGTTCAGGATCGCCTCCATGAACTCGTCCGCCAACTGCTGGCTGGTTGCCTTGGGCATCTCTGCCATGGAAGCCGCCTCCTCGGGACTTCAGACCGCAGACCGCAGACTCGAACCTGGAACCGCTGTTGTCGTGAACGTGAGACCTAAGACCTGAGACCCGAGACCCAAGACGTGAGACCGTCACGCCCGTCCCAGCGGGAACCGAACCTCGATCGTGGTTCCCTTGCCCTCTTCGCTCTCGACGCGGACCTCGGCATGGTGCCGATCCGCGATGGTCTTCACGATGGCCATGCCCAGCCCCGTGCCCTCAATCCCCGACTGGCGCACATTCGTGCAGCGATGGAACTCGTTGAAGAGGCGGGGCAAGTCATCGGCGGGGATGCCGATGCCCGTATCCGACACGCGCAGCAACACGCCCTGACCGTTCAGCTTGGCCGACGCCATGACCGAGCCGCCGCTCGGTGTGTACTTCACCGCGTTCGAGACCAGGTTGCTGACCAGCTCCTCGATGTCCTCGGGACTCCCCACGAGAGGGGGGAGGTCGGCCGCGCACTCGACGCCAAGTGCCACACCCCCGGCCTCGGCCTTGGGCTTCATGAGGGAGACGACGCCGTCCACCACTGCCGGGAGTCGGAACTCGACATTGGCTTCCGAGGGCTTGTCGAGGCGCGCCCGCGACAGGGAGAGCAGGTCGTTCACCTCCTCAAGCAGGAGCGTCGTTCGCCGATCCGCGCGGCGGAGCATGTCGGTCTGCTGCTGAGTCAAGGAGCCGGCGATACCTTCGAGCAGGACCTTCAGATAGCTGCCGATGGCGGCCAGCGGCGCCCGTAGCTCGTGGGTGACCTTCCGCATGAACGTCAGCGTCGCGCGGTGTAGTTCGGCCTGCCGCAGGGCGATGACCGCATGATCGGACAGGGCCACCAACATGCGGACGTCCCGCCCGCTGAACTGGCGCGGCCGAGCCGAGTACACGCGCAACACCCCGATCACGTCGTCCTTCCGCTTGAGCGGCACGCAAAGCACCGACGCAATCCCCTCTTCGTGCGCCTCGTGAGGGTACTGGACGCGAGGGTCGGTCGCCGCGTCGTGGATCGTGACGATCTCGCCCTGCAGCACCTTGCGGTCGATGGGCGTCCGCCGTACGTCCACGGGGCCTTTGTCCATGTAGGTCCGGCTCAGACCCTCCGCCGCGCGAAGCTCGAGCGTCTTGCCGTCGGCCGCCAACAGCCTCAGCGAGCTGGCCTTCGCGCCGGTGGCCTCGCGAGCCGTGCGCACGATCGCCGTGGGCACCTCGGCCGGATCGAGGCGGGAGGAGATGTGCCGGACCAGGGAGAGAATGCGTTCAAAGTCCTCCTGTTCGTCCCGCCGCCGCCGCGCCGCCACGTACGCCGCAACCCACACCCCCACCACCCCGAGTGCGACCGGGAGGGCGTGGGCCGGGTCGCCGCGGGTCAACGCGATCGACGCGGCAAGTGAAGCGACTCCGAGGGCGGCGCCATAGACGGGGGACACGCAAAGGGAGCCGAGAGCGACGAGGGGGCAGTAGACCGCCGTGACGTACGGAAGCGTGGGAGTCAGCGCCGTCGTCGCGGCCCAGGCGGCGGCGGTGCCTCCTATCCACAACCATCTCTCCGTCCGTTGCTCCGACATGGCCCACCTCAACTGAGGGTGGCGCGGATCGTCGAAGGCCCTCGGCGGTTGCTGCGGCGGCTTCCTGCGGCGGCGACTCCTCCGGTTGCATACGGTCCGGCAAGGTCAGAGCGTCGCCCAACTTGCCGTTAGGTTTGTGAATCGCCCGCCGGAGCAGGTATACCTGCTCTCTGGGGCGAAAATACGCCATATGGCCGATACGCAGGTCGGCCACATGGCGGATAGGCTGTGGGCTGCCGCAGGAGGTGGTGCAATGGCGGATAGCGTGTCTGCGGGGCTTGTCGGCATTGCCGCCTTGCTCTTGGCGGTGGGCTGCGCAGGCCTCCTGTTCCTCGCCCGCAATCGCGCTCGCCCGGCCGACGCGCCTCCGGCCGACCTCGCTCCTGCCGCGAGCGAGGTTGCTGCAGCGCGCGAGGAGGAGCGCGAGGTCCTCTCCTATGACCTGCACGATGGCCTCTCACAGTACGTGCTGGCAGCCCAGATGCACCTGGACACGTTCGTCGCCCTCCGGTCGGAGAAGGCCGAGCGCGCTGAGCAGGAACTGGAGCACGCGCGGCTGCGTCTGCGCGAGGCCGCCCGCGAAGTGCATCGGATCATCTCGATGCTCTCGCTACGTGTGTCGTCGGAGATCTCACTGAGCGAGGCCGTTCGGCAGTACGCGAGCAAGCTCTGCGAGACCCAGGGGTGGGAGTGTGAGCTCGACGACCAGTTGGGGGAACGGCGGTTCGCCAGCGCGGTCGAGGCGATGGTCTTCCGTGTGGTTCAGGAGGCCCTGGCCAACACCGCGAAGCACGCTCAGACGGACCGGATCGAGGTGTCGCTACGGGAGAGCGGCGGGTTCCTGACTGCGACCGTCCGCGACTGGGGGATTGGGTTCGTGCCCGAGGAGATGCAGTGGAATACGCGCAGCGTGGGCCTGCGCAGCATGTGCAGTCGGGCACGGTTGCTGGGGGGCTCGTGCGACATCGAGAGTTCGCCGGGCACGGGTGCGAGTGTGACGATCCGCGTGCCCTGCGCGGACGAGGGGTCAGGTGACCATGCGCTCTGACGGATCGGGGCCGATCCGAGTGCTCATCGTAGACGACCATCCCGTGGTCCGCCAGGGCCTGCGCAGCATGTTGGAGGCCGATGACGTCGAGGTGGTCGGCGAAGCCGGCAGCGGCTCGGAGGCCATTGCCCTGGTTGAGGGGCTCGAGCCCGACGTTACCCTCCTGGACATCCGGATGCCCGACATGGATGGGATCACCGCCATGGCGGCGATGAAGAAGCTCCCCGTCAACACGAGCATCATCGTGCTGACCACGTACAACAACATGCAGTATCTGGTGCGCTCGGTGATCTACGGGGCCGCCGGCTACTTCATGAAGGGGATCAGCCGGGACGAACTGCTGGCTGCCATCCGAGCCATCGCAGACGGGCAGTCATTGCTGCAGGTCCATCAGCTCCGCACCGTCATCGAGCGGCTGGTGCGCGAGGATGCGAAGGCCGCCCCCCACGCCGCCAAGAAGCTGGACGTCCTTACGCCACGCGAGCGCGAGACCCTCAACCTCGTCGCGCAGGGCCTCACGAACGAGCAGATCGCCCGCGTCCTGGGGATCAGCCGGGCCACTGTGAAGACGCACGTCGAGAACATCATCGGGAAGCTCGGCGTGTCCGATCGGACGCAGGCAGCCGTGTGGGCCGTGCGGTCGGGGCTGGCGGGGCTCTGAGCGACGCGGCGCGATCACCACCGGCGGGCCCTACCCCGGCCGGCTGGCGCGGAACCCGACGCCGGCGTTGTGGAAGTCCGGCTTCGCACTGCAGCGCACCGTAGCTCGGCAGTTGTCCGGCGAGCTGCCCCAACATCCGCCCCGCAGTAGGCGCCGCCCGGAGAGCGAAGTGACGCACTCGGCATTCCGCTGCGCGGCGGCGGGCGAGGCGTAGAACTGGCTGTCGTACCAGTCGCGGCACCACTCGAACACGTTCCCGCTCATGTCCAGCGCACCGCACCAACTCCGCCCGGCGGGCAGGCTCCCCACAGGCAGGCTGCGTTTGTAGCCGTGTCGGTCGTGCCACGACTGGCAGAGGGCGGCGTTCCAGTCATTGCCCCACGGATAGAGGCGGCTGTCCGGCCCACGAGCGGCGTACTCCCACTGCGCTTCCGTGGGGAGAGCCAGGCCCGCGCGGGCGCAGAACGTGTGGCACTCCTCCCAGGAGACATCCAGCACGGGATGTTGGTCGCCCTGGCTGTTGCGTGCCGGGGCCTCGCCCATCACCGCCCGCCACTGAGCGACCGTCACCTCGGTAGCGCCCATCCAGAAGCCGTCCAGTGAGACCGCGTGGGGTGGCCGCTCGTCCGGGCCATCGGTGCTGCCCATCCGGAAGACCGCCGGCGGCACCCAGACCAGCCGCAGCGGCTCCCCACCGGGCAGCGTGATCGTCGCAACATCGCCGACCTCGGGGGCCGAGGTGAACGCCTGATTGGGGCCCGGCGGAGACGCCTGTCGGTTCACGCTCAAAGCACACAACAACAGGAAAGCGCACGAGTGGCCGCCCATGGAGCCTACCCGTCCTCCTGCGCCATGCGAGTGACAACCAACCCATCCGAGCACAACTTAATACCCAGCCCGCCTCGCCCCCTTTCCCCGTGACTGACTCCATGGCCTCTTCGTGAATCCCTCCCGGATTCCCTGCCCCAGTCCGGCATCCCCCGTCCGTAGGGCAAAACCCCATAGTCTCCCCCATTAGGGGGATAGGCCCGACTTCACAGATCCTGCCGCGAGTGATACCGTCTCGCCGTTGGAATCGGTCTGCCACCCTCTTCCGGGGGCGGATGGCGGGTCGATACGGGAGGTCGGGCGGGTTGCTGTCTTGCAGCCGGGGGCGCTGTTCCCTCGGCGCGCGTGTGCTAATGCCCAAGTTCGTGATTGTGCTCACAATCACAAAGGCCGTTCGGGGTCCCCATCGACGCCTCCATCGCAGCACTCCCCGAACCCGGAACAGCTTCCGATCTTGATGATCGAAGAGGGTCCCCAACCAATGAGGGCGTTCTTGCGTGTGGTCGTTCCACTGGTGATGGCCGCTGGGCTTGTTGGTTCGCTGATGGTTGTCAGTGCCCAGGACCAGGCCAAGGCGACGTACGTCGGCGCCGAGGGCTGCCTGTGCCACGCCGACCCGGTCCAGAAGACCTGGAAGATGAGCAAACACGCGCGGGCCTTCGAGTTGCTTAAGCTGGCCGGGCAGGAGAAGAACGAGAAGTGCCTGCCGTGCCACACGACCGGCTACGGCCAGGGCGGCTATGGCACGCCGGGACTTGAGGCGAACCTCGAAGGCGTGCAGTGCGAGGAGTGCCACGGCCCGGCCGGCGAGCACGTGGACAAGATGGACAAGACCAAGATCAACCGCACTCCATCGGCGATCGTTTGCGCCCGCTGCCACATGGAGAAGAGCATCCACGCCCGTCCGTGACGGGCTCCGACTCTGAGCCCGGCGGACACATCCGGAGGCTGATCGCGATGTCGTTGCGGTGCTGGACGGTCTTCGGGATCGCGTTCTGTGCGTCGGCCGGCCTCCTTGACGGTAGCGCGGCGAGGGCACAGGACGACAGCCTGCCTGCGATGCGAGCGCGGCTCCGACAGATGATCCATGCGAGCCACGGGGCGCCTGAGGGTGAGCCCGCCGGGGAGGCGGTCAGCGATGTGGCGACAGCCACCTACCATTCGGGCACGATGCTGCACTGCGAGAACTGCCACGTGATGCACGCCAGCGACAGCGGCCAAGGCTACAACGGCCCGGCGAAGAACCCCGGCGGCTACCCTCATCTGCTCAGGGCCTCCAACCCGACCGAGTTGTGCCTGAGCTGCCATGACGGGCATGCCGACGTCCCGGACGTCGTCGGCGCAGACACCAACGGCCTGGCCGAGCGGGCCGGAGGGATGTTCGCGAGCCCGGGGGCGGCCAACCCGAACGGGCATAAGCTCGGGCCCGGCGGCACCGATCTGTGTTTGCGCTGTCACACGGCCCGTGGGACTCGCCCCGGCGAAGCCGAGGTGACCTGCACCGACTGCCACGACGCGCACGGGAACGGCCGTGCCCGTAACCTGCAGTGGGCCTCCGATCCGCCTTCGACTCCGCCCCTCGGGCTGTTCGTGAACCCGACCGCGACCGATCTCGCGAGATACGAGCGGTCCAACGTGGCGTACGGGACCGACGGCACCGACAATCTCCGTGAAGTCACGAACATCTGCATCGACTGCCACCACGTCTTCTCGGGCTCGTGGTACACGGACCCGGATGGCGACGGCATCCCCAACAAGCATCCCGTGACCGAGACCGAACGTGGAGCGACGATCCGGGTCAGTGACGGCGATTCGCGTCACACGACCGACTCCGGGCACTGGGTGGATGGTTCGGGCGCGGGTTTCGGCGTGCCACGGGCGCGGTTCCTCGTCGATCCGGCGACAACATACTCTGAGGCGACGGCCGTGGCGGCCGACAACACAGTCTTCTGTCTCACCTGTCACAAGGCCCATGGGTCCGAGAACCCCGACGGCCTTGCCTGGCCCCAGCAGAACGGCTCGGTGGGGCCGAACGGGTGCGACCAATGCCACAACAAGGGCGCTTCGTGAGGTTGCTGGAGCGTGGAAGCACGGACATGAGAAGCTGTCAGCCAAGTCGAGCCCGCCTCCTTGGGCTCAGTGTACTTCCGGTTATCCTCCTCGCGATGGGCTTTGCCGGCGCGCAACCGCCTCTGCCGCCGGACAACGTGACCACCCCTCCCGCGCCCGAGGCGCCTCCTCCTACGTACGTCGGCTCGAAGACGTGCGTCACCTGCCACAAGGAACAGGCCGAGGGCTGGGATGCCTCCGCTCACGGTCGGACCCTCAGCGCGGCGGAGCTGCCTGAGGCACAGCGCGCGTGCGAAGCCTGCCACGGGCCCGGGAGCGTTCATGTGGGCAGCACCGGCAAGACGCCGATCGGCATGGCCTTCGCGGGCGCAGCCGCGACCGATGTCGCGACGGCGTGCGGACGGTGTCACCTGAAGGGCGCCGCGCAGGATGCGCCTGCCGAGTGGGCCACGATCGATCCGAAGTACTGGGGCCGCACGTTGCACGCCCGGGGCGACATGGCGTGCACGGCCTGCCATCGGGTGCATGGCGGCGAGGGCAAGGCGCTGCAGAAGGCCTCCGAGGCGCTGTGCCTCGGCTGCCACAAGGAGATGCAGCCCGTCGAGGGGAGCTACCGGCACGCGCCGGTCGCCCAGGGCCAGTGCCTCGACTGCCACACACCCCACGGCGACGCGACGCGCCACAACCTACGAACCGATGTCTCGACCGCCTGCCTGGCCTGTCACGCGCCGGACGCCGAGGGCTTCGCGACGGCGCACCTGGGCTATCCCGTTGCCGACAGCAACTGCCTCTCTTGCCATGACCCGCACTCCTCGGATCGCGAGCACAAGCTCGTCGCCAAGCAGCAGCACGCCCCGTTCGCGGCCCATCAGTGCGAGGCCTGTCATACGTCCGATGCCGCCGGACCGTCGAAGGCGCTCAAGAAGCCGGTGAAGGAGCTGTGTGCCACCTGCCACCCCGCCTCGAAGACGCATCCGGCGAAGGATGCGCAGGGCCGGGAGCTGGTGCGACATGCCCCAGTGCAGCAGGGCCTGTGCACCGTCTGTCACAACCCGCACGCGACGCCTCGGCCCAAGGCGTTGAAGGACCGCGTGGACTACATCTGCTTCTACTGCCACGCGAAGACGGAAGATGACACCCTCAAGCAGGTCCGCCACAAGCCCGTCTCGACGGGTAACTGCCTGCTGTGCCACAAAGGCCACGTCTCGCCGAACCCGCAGCTCCTGAACAACGAGCCGGTCGAGCTCTGCACGACCTGTCACGCAACGCTAGGGAAGTTCAGTCATCCGGTGGGGGTCTGGAAGGGCAAGCGGGTGCTGGTGCCCGGCACGAAGGACACGCTGGTGTGCACGAACTGCCACGCCGTGCACGGCTCGGAGTTCCCGGGCATTCTGCCACAGGAGGGAACGTCGCTGTGCCGCACGTGCCACAAGACCTGAGGGTCGTTGGGCTTCTAGCGCTGATGGCGGGCGGCATGAGCGCGGCGCGCGCCGAGTTCACGCCCACCCTCACCGTGCGGCACGAACGCACCTACGGGAAGTTCAGGCAGGGGCCGCTGCCCCGCCCGGACAGCGTGACCTTCGATCCCCGGCGCAGCGAACTCTACGTGGCGACCCCTCAGAACCACCAGGTCGTCATCCTCAACCAGAACCTGGCGCCGCTCTTCCGGTTCGAGCATCAGGTGCGCGACGGTCGGGGGAACGCCATGCCGGGGGAGCCGGGCTCGGCCCTGGCGGATGACCGTGGGCAGATTCTGATCACCGACCGGCTCTCGGCGCTGATCGACGTGACGGACTTCCGCGGCAGACCGCTTCGCTCGATCGACGTTGCCCCCTGGATTGACGCGGAGTCTCCCGTTCACCCGGGACGGATGGATCGGGACAGCGCAGGCAAGCTGTACGTGGTGGAGGAGACGACGCAGACCGTGCTGGTTCTGTCCCCTGAGGGCAAGCTGTTGCGCCAGGTGGGCGCCGACGGGCCGCCGCCCGAGGGAATCCGGATGCTGGTCGATGTGGCGGTGGGCGCTGACGGCGCCATCTGTCTGCTGGACGGCACGGCCGAGCCCGCCATTCGCGTCTTCGATTCGGACGGCAAGTACCTCTCCGGCTTCGGGGAGCACGCGGACAAGCCGGAGGGGCTGCACATGCCGGCCGGCGTTTCGGTCGATAGCGCCGGCCGGATCTGGGCCGCCGATACCGTGGCGCACGAAGTGAAGGCCTTCACGCGCGACGGGACCGTGCTGGCGATCGTCGGCGGCATGGGTACGGCGGACGGACGGTTTTACTTCCCCTCCGATGTAGCGTGCGGCGCGGACGGCGCGCTGTACGTGACGGAACGGGGAGGGGATCGGATACAGGCATTCCGGGTCGAGACGGTGCAGGAGGCCCAGGCCGGGGCTGCACCGTAGAAAGGAGACGCCGCGGAGAGACCGCTCGGGTTTTGCGCACGAAGGAGCCGCAAGGCCGCACATACCAACAAGGAAGGGAGCGATCCCAACGTGAGTCCCAGATCACTCATGGTTTCCCTGATGCTCGTAGCCGCGGCGCTCGTAGGCCCGTTCGCCGGGACGGCGCTGGCTGCGCACGCGCACAGCGGCACAAGTCTGGGCTGCAGTAGTTGCCACGTCATGCACGGCCAGAGGAACGACGGCGCCGAGAAGTTCAATAACGGAGACGGGTACGAGCACCTCCTGGTCGCGGGTTCAATCAACGAGACGTGTCTGTACTGCCACAATGGCAAGAGCAGCTACCCGGACGTCGTGGCTTCCGGCGCGAGCACGGACATGATCCCGGTGGCCGCGGACAAGAACACCTCCGGTGGTCAGAGCACCGAGTACCTGGGCGACCCGTACGGCGCCAGTGCCGGCTGCTTCCTGTCCGACTGGACTGCTACGACGAACTCGAAGTTCGAGCACGACCTTGCACTCGCCGCGGCGGCGCAGGCGCCTCAGAACGGCTGGACGAGCCCCGCCACGGGCATGACGTGCGGCAGCTGCCATGAGGTGCACGGCAACCTGAACTGGCGCAACCTCAAGCTGCGGCCCAACGGCACCACTGACATCAACATCACCGAGAACGAAGCCGGGGCCGACGTGCAGATGGACACCGCCAAGTCGGGGAAGAGCCAGAAGCGCACCGACGCCATTGCCTTCAACGAAGGCAACGACCTGTCCAACTGGTGCATCGACTGCCACAGGAACCTGAACAGCTCGATCACAACCAAGCATCCCGTCGACCGTAGCCTCGCTGAGGCCGCCGCCGCAAACGTCGATCGCGCGAACTGGACCGCCACCAGCGGCTGGGGCTTCGGCACCACGATCGACCCTGAGTCCACCGGCACCGAGTACGGTATCCCGCGGGTGCGTTTTGCCCAGACCGGCAACTCCTTCTCGGCATGCACCACCGTTGCCGAGGCCAACGAGGTCATGTGCCTGACGTGCCACAAGGCGCATGGCAGCAGGTACGACTCCCTGCTGGTCTGGCCCTACGTCCGCTACAGCTCGGCCTCGCCGCCGTACAGCTCGATCGACCGCAATGCGGCGTGCCAGCAGTGCCACAACCGCGGGGTGCACAGCTAGCCCACCGCGGGCCGATGGCTGTTGACGAAGGCGACCCCAGGGAGGCCGGACCTCCCTGGGGTCGTCGTTAGGAACCCGTGACGAGGAGTCGCCACTATCGCGATGACGAGACACTTCGCAGCCGCCATCATGGCCTCCCTGGCGTACGTTCTACCCGTCCATGCCTCCGGCACGCCGTCGCCGGAGCGCCCGAACGGGGGAATCGGTCCGCGTTGGTCCCCCGATGGCACGAAGCTGGCCCTTCTGTCGGCAACGCCGAACAACCCGGTCAACGTGTGGGTGCTCGACGTGGCGGCACCGCACGCCGCGCGGCGGCTGACTCGCCTGGGCGCGCGGCATGTGGGCTGGGCGCCGGAGGGGTCAGCGGTCTACTGCCAGACGAACCGAGGGGGGGTCTCGGCCTTCTACGCCGTCGAGATCGCCGACGGTCGGGAGAAGCGCATCCTCGACTTCCTCGACCCGGACGTCTCCTGGGTCACCTGGTCGCCGGACGGCCTGCAGGTCGCGTGGCTGAAGCCGCATGGCGACCATCGCGATCTGTGGGCGGCCGACATGAGCGGGGCCAATGCCCGACAGCTCACCGAAGGGGAGTTGGTCCGCTCGGCGGCCTGGTCGCCGGATGGGCGCGAGATCGCCTTCGACCTGACCCCTGCCGGTGGCACGGGCGTGCTCTCCGTGCCCGCGGCGGGCGGCGTTGAGCCCAACATGCTCTTTCCCGGCTACGGCACGGACCCCAACTGGTCGCCCGACAGCTCCCACGTCGCGATCGTCGGGATGCACGCCCTGACGGTCATCAGCCGCGACGGACAGGACCAGAAGCGGCTGCACGTCAGTCAGGCCGACCGCAGCTACGTGGACTGGTCTCCCGACGGGACCCGGATCGCCTACACCGCCGGTGGGGCGCATTTCCCGAACATCGCGGTCGTCGAGACCGCGACCGATAGGAGCCGTCCGGTGCTCAAAGGCTGGGCCTCTGCCTCCACTCCGCGGTGGTCGCCCGACGGCGCCTCGATGGTCTTCGAGGGGAAGCGGCGGGCGCACGATGGGCTGTGCATCGGGCTCCTGGACGTGCGGTCCGGTCGGGCGCAAGCGCTGAACCCCTCACAGCCCTCCTATTGGGGCGGCCGGCCGGCTGGGAAGGGGCTGCTCTACTACAGCGATGACACCGCGGAAGGCCGGATCGCGTTGTGCCGGTCGGAGACCGGGAGCCACCGGCCGCGGATGCTGCTCGGAATCGACCCGCGAGTCCCCCACCACGTCAGTTGGCCCGCGCGGGCGTCAAGGGGCGTGATGGTGGTGCGGAACGAGGTCTGGCGACTCTTCGATGGCGCCCCGCCCGGGCTCCTGCTGAAGACCGAGCACCCGACATGGGCGGCGCTGTCGCCCACGGGCGACCGGCTCGCCTACGTGAAGTGGGAGAACCAGCGCCCCGGCATCGTGGTGCGCGAGATGGACGCTGATCGCGAGACAGGGCTCGTGCCGGCAGCCGAGAACGCTGGAATCAGCCGCCTGGCCTGGAGCCCCGACGGCGAGTCTCTGGCCTACGTGAGCGGTGACGCGCTGCTGGTGACGGACATGGATGGGGACACCCGCACGTTGTTTGAGGTGCCCGCTCCGGACCAGCCGGCCCTGCTGTTCACGCCGACGTGGTCTCCCAACTCGAAGTTGATCGCCGTCGGCTTCTTCACGCGCCAGGACGGTCAGAAGCTACGGGTGCTGCTGCTGGACGCCGAGGTCGGCGCGGTCCGGATGCTGGGCGAGTGCGCCGTCATCGCCGAGCCCGGCCGCCTCGTTGACCCGCTCGACGCTCCACCCGCCTGGTCGCCGGATGGCACGCGCCTCGCGTACGCCCTGGAGCACGACGGATCGCCCGCGGTGTACGTGACGCCGGTCGAGGACGCGCCGGCCCCGGGCGAGCCCCTCAAGACCTGCGCCGCGTATCCGGCCTGGTCGGCGGATGGGCGGAAGGTGCTGGCGACGTTGCTGGACGGCGAGCGCGAGCGCCTGGCGGAGATCGATCCGCAGACCGGCAAGGCAAGGGAGATCCGGCTGACCACGGCGCGGCCGTACCCGTCGCCGAAGGCCGAGGGAGGCTAGCATGGGCATGGGGGTGGCGGCGGGGCTGCTGGCGCTGACGGCGGGCCTGCCGAGCACGGGAACGCTTCAGGAGCGGTTGCTGTTTGCGCTCACGGGCTTCGCGCCGGACCGCCCGTTCGAGCGACCCGCCGAGCTGGCCCTCGACGCCCGCCGCCGGGTGCTGTACGTCGCCGACCCGGGCGCCCACGAGATCGTCACCTTCAGCCTGCAGGGCGCACCCGGGACCCGGTTCACCACCGGTCCGGACTTCGACCCCGTGTCCCTGGCTGTGGACGATGCCGGGAACCTGTACGTGGCCGATGGGAAGGCGGGCCGGATGCGGGTGTACGATCCCCGCGGAGCGCTCGCGGCGGAGTGGGCGGTCGAGGGGGGCGCCGAACGAGAGCCGCCGCAACCGGGCAGGATCACCCTCGATCGGGAGCGCCGCCTGTACATGGTCGACCGCCGGGACGCGCGGGTGCTCGTGTTCGACGCGGAGCACCATCTGCAGCGCCAGGTGGGTCGGCGCGGGAATCGCGAGGGAGAGTTCCTGGCGCCGGAGGACATCGCCCTCGACCGGTGGGGACGCCTCTACGTCAGCGACTCGATGGGCATCCCGGTCCAGGTGTTCGACGCCACGGGCAAGTTCCTGTACCGGATCGGGCGCCGCGGCGAGCGCGACGACGAGCTGAGCTTCCCGACCGGGCTCTTCATGGACCGCTGGGACGAGCTTTGGGTCGCGGACACGCACCGGCACCGCGTTCTGGTGCTCGACCGCTTCGGCCAACCGCTGTACGCTTTCGGTGAGTTCGGCCAGGCACGGGGGCAGTTGTACTACCCCGTCGACTTCGCGCTGGATGGGCTGGACCGAGGCTACGTCCTCGAACGTGAAGGGCGCCGCGTGCAGGTGTTCAGCTTCGGCACGCAGCTTGGCAGGCTGAGCCCGTGAACGGCTTCCGACGCATCCTCTCCGGTGGCTGCCGCCCCCGCGGGTCGTGGGCGTTCCTCGCGGGCGTGTGGCTGCTGGCCTGGGTCATGCCGGCCGGGGCGGGCTGGTTCCACGCCGGCCCGGGGGCCCTACGTTGCTCGGACTGTCACGTGATGCACGCCTCGGACAGGGGCATCGGATTCGGCGGGAGCGCGCTGAGTCCGCCCGGCTACCCGAAGCTGCTGAGGGCCGCGTCTGCGTCGGAAGTCTGTCTGTCCTGCCATGACGGGACGGGCGCCACGCTCGATTCGGCGCCCGACGTGACGGGCGCTGCGTCCTATGAGACCGCGACCCTCAAGCGGGCGGCCGGCGCCTTCCAGGCCTCCATCGGGGTGCCGACCGTCAACGGTCACGATCTGGGGGTCGCCAACGTGGTGGCGCCCGGCGGCGGTTACTCGAGCGGGCCCGGGCTGTCATGCGTCGATTGCCACGATCCGCATGGCAACGCGAACTACCGCAATCTCGTGCTGCGGCCCGGCAATGTGGGGAGCGACCGAGCCGTCACTGCGGTCACGGAGGCCGTGCTCACGCCGACGAGCACGCAGTACTCCACCGACAACCTGCGCTACACGAACAGCACGAACGGTCTGGGCGCCTGGTGTCAGGGCTGCCACACGAACTACCACGGAGCCCCCGGCGACCCGGCCATGGGCGGCCAGGCGGGCGGCGATGCGGCCGGCTCGAACGGGTACTGGTTCCGGCACCCCACGCAGGGCGTCACACTCTCGCAGGGCGTGACGAACGGGCACCTCGACCCCACCTACTGGTTCACGTCCGTGCTCTCGCGGGTACCCGTGGTCTCCGTGTCGGGAACGATCCCGGGAACGGCGGCGGCCAGCGACAATGAGGTGTTCTGCGGCTCCTGCCACAAGGCGCACGGCTCCACCCACCGGGCCGGGCTGATCTGGGACGATCCCGCCACCAGCGCACTGGAGGACGGCACGCTGGCCCGCCAGACGTGCCAGGCCTGTCACAATGAATAGCGGATGCGTGGGCGTCGCGCTGCTACTGGGAGCCGCGCTGCCGAGCCAGGCGCAAGGCGGAGGCGGCCTGTTCGGCACGTCCGGGCATGGAAGCACCCAGACGGGCGTCAACCGCATGTCGGCGCTCTACGGGCGAGGCGAATGCGGCCACTGCCACGAACAGCACGCCGGCCAGGACGCGGACACGACCCTCTACCCGTACGCGCTGTTTGGGAGCGAGGAGAACGTCTGTTGGGCGTGCCACAACGGCAGCACCACGTATGCCGCCGACGCCCGTCTGCCCTTCTCTTCGACGCCCGTCAATACCACGACCGACTACTACAAACACCCCGTCTCTCAGCTCTTCTCCGGAACCACCCCGAGCGCGCACCGCGCCGGTGAGTCGGCCCCCACCTCGTTCTCCGGCGGCAAGCGTCACGTGGAGTGCACCGACTGCCACGATCCGCATGCGTCGGCCAACACCGGCACACCCGGGGTGAGTGTGCATCAGCCGGGCGGAACGACCGGCAACCGGATGGGCCCGGCCCTGCGCGGAACGATGGGGATCAAGGTCACGGCCTGGCAGAGCGCCGGGTCGCCCTTCTCCTCGGCGGCCTACTCCCTCGTTCGCCTGACGGACCCGACGACCAGCTATGAGTGGCAGGTGTGCTTCAAGTGCCATTCGTCTTTCACGACACTCCCCACGTTCGCCGCGGTGGGCAGCGGCAACTACCTGGCCAACAAGCTGACGAGCACGAATGCGCGGCAGATCAAGGAGTACCAGGACGTAGGCCAGGCCCTCAACCCCAACAACCTGTCGTATCACCCGGTGACGGCCCAGGGGCAGAACACCGCCATGATCGCCGGGTCGTTTGTCAGCCCCTGGAGCCGTACTTCGACGCTGTGCTGCAGCGACTGCCACACGAAGGGCGTCGGGTCGGCGGGCGCGGCCGGGCCGCATGGATCGAGCTACATGCACCTCCTGGAGCGGCCGTACTACCTGCGCGAGAACACTCATTACCGCGACAACTCGTGGGGCCGCAACATCGGACAGGACCCCAACGAGCTGTGCTTCAAGTGCCACCGCTGGCAGACGTACGTGCAGAAGCAGTCCGATCCCTCCACGAACACCTGGTTCAGGAAGGGCACCGACAACCTGCACACCAAGCACATGGGTGATGACGCGCCCGGCACGACCTGCTACACCTGCCACGACATTCACGGAACCAACAAGCAGCATCTTATCAACTTCAACCTGGACTACGTCACCGTGACAGTCAACAGCCAGGCGGCCTACACGCACAACAGCAACGGCGGGTCGTGCAGCCTGACGTGCCACGGCAAACAACACAACCCCATCGCGTACACG
Organism: Armatimonadota bacterium; assembly: GCA_016869045.1. Taxonomy (GTDB): domain Bacteria; phylum Armatimonadota; class Zipacnadia; order Zipacnadales; family VGFC01; genus VGFC01. Next base: position 5,431 of record VGFC01000040.1, on the reverse strand, counting down.
CGATAGGTGGTGGGGTCCGAGACTTGGGCAGGCGGCAGGGCCGCCAGGTGAGGAGCGAATTGAGACGGGTAGGCGTGGGCCTTCGACGGCGGGTAGGTCTCCGGAGTGCGGTGGGGATGGTCTGCCTGCCGGCGCTCGCTGCCGTCGCCGGCGCCCAGCAACTCATGCTGCAGACGGAGTTCCAGTACCGCTGGGTGGAGACGACCTCCGCCGACGGGGAGCGGACCTCCTACAGCCGCTTCTCGCCGCTGTACCTGCTGAACTTCACTGGACCCTTGACGAGCGGCGCGAACATCCAGGCGAACCTGGGCATGTCGGGGATGTCGAGCACCGACCCCTTCGCCTCGGTCGATCAGCGGAACATGCGCATGGACCTGACGGCTGCGACCAACCATCTCGATGTGTTCGCCAGCCTGAGCCGCGACACGAACCGGGTCAGCTTTGCCGGGCTGGGAGACAAGCGGACGACCTTCACCACGGCAACCGACAACCTGACGGTGACGGGGGCGCTCAGCTATCCCCGGTACCCGAACGTCACGTTCCAGTACGCCCGGACCGACACCGGCTTCGGCGCCGCCGGACACTCCACTGCCACCACGTGGCTGGTGGCCGGGAACTACGACTGGGGCCCGTTCCGCTTCACCGCGGACCGGGCGACCGAGTCCTTCGGCCCGGACGGGGGCACGAATCGCCGGGCCCAGTACGGCCTGTTTCTCGACCAGCGGATCTTGCCGGCCGTGCAGCTGAGCCTCGACCATCTGCGGGGCGCCGCAACGTTGACGACCTCCGGCTCGACAAACGAGACCCGCCATGCGACCACGACCGCGCGGCTGACGGCCTATCCGACGCCGGCGGTGGTCCTGGAGGGCGAGGTCGGCCTGACGGACGGCTGGCAGGGCGCCGACGGCGCCTCGGAGAGCAGCCACAGCCGCCGCTACGCGCTGGGCCTCCGCAGCGAGGTCGTGCCGGGAACGCAGCTCGACGTCTTCGCCCGGTCGCAGACCTTCGGCTCGGCCTATGGCGAGAGCCGGAACCGCGAGCTGGCCGTCGATCTGGACAGTCGCCTCGGGCCGAGCATGGCCATCGGCGCCCAGTGGAGCCGCGCGAGCACCGACTTCGGCACCTCCTACTTCTACCACCAGGAGTCGGCGCGGCTGAGGCTCTCCGGCGACCTGGCGAACGGCACCCGTCTGTACGGCTCGCTGGGGATGAACCGCCAGGAGAACGAGCTCGGGCGCTCGCAGGACATATCGGGCGAGATCGGTCTCACCCACGACCTCGGTCCGGCCCTGTCGGTCTCGGGCTACTACGGCTTCCGCCGGCGTCACGACCATCAGGCCGGGGCTGAGCTGACCGACACGGTGCACAGCGTTCTGCTGGATGCTCGGTGGGCGCCCGACCCTCGGTGGGACGTGCGCCTGGGGGCCGGGGTCACGACCCGTCGCGACCCGGACCGCAGCCTCTCGGTAGACCCCTACGCGGAGGTGCGCTGGAGCCCGACCTACGCGACCACCGTGACGCTTCGCCAGTACGTGGACTACCACTCGGAGCAGCGCCGCGAGGAGGGTGGCCTCCCGCTCACGACCTCCCGGACGGCCACCGGCTTCACCGCGCGGCTGTCGCACCAGATCTCGGAGCGCGAGACCGTCGAGGCCAGCTACGAGGCCAGCGGAGGGACGGGCGGCACGCTCGACTCGCGCAAGATGCTTCAGGTCAACTACGTCAGGACGTTCTGATCTTGCAGGGGGCCTCGCCGCCCCCGGAGGTGTGGTACAGCATGAACATCCGCCGCAGTCTTCTCATCGCACCCATTGCCCTCCCCTTCCTGTTGGCGGGGTGCAAGGAAGGGGGGCCCGGCAGCTCGGGATACCTCGTCAAGCCCGGGACCGAGCGCGTCCGCATCGCGGTCCTGCCCTTCGAGGTCGCCAGCCCCCAGTACGAGACGGCCGGCCAGGTCGTGACCCAGGAGATCGTGACGGCGCTCCTGAGCACCGGCCTCTTCGAAGTGGTCGAGCCCGGCCTGGTGTACCAGGCTCTCAGCGAGTCGGGCTCCCGCAACCTCTACGGCCTCGACCGCGAGACCATGCAGGCCCTGCAGCAGCAAGTCGGCCCGGTCCGCGTCTTCGTAGTGGGCCTGGTGCAGGAGTTCGGGGAGGTCCGTATCGGGCCGGAGAGCTACCCCTCCGTCTCCCTGACCGCCCGGGTCCTGGATGGTGAGACGGGATCGATCGTGTGGGCGGGCAGCGTCAGCAAGACGGGCGCGGACTCGGAGAAGTTGTTCGGGATCGGGGCCGTCCACTCCCAGGGGCGCGTGATCCGCGCGGCCGTGAAGGGCCTCATCGCCAAGATCGACCGCAAGCAGCTGGCCGAAGTCCTGGCCGCGGGTCCGACGCAGCCCGTAGGGCCTGCCGTGCCGCGTGGCCCGACGCCCAGCGGCCCACCGAAGGTCACGGGCAACGAGCGCTTCTTCGACGAGAAAGCCACATGGACTCAGGCTGCGTTGACCGACCTGTTGCTGGAGGTCGAGGGCCTGACCCGCGCACCCGTGCTATTCCGGCAGCACCACTTCGACATCGTGGAGACCCAGTACGCCGCGGACGGATACGAGATCCGGGCGAAGCTGGTGGACTACCGCCAGGTGAAGGCCGCGCAGGGCTACGTCCAGCTGGACCACCCGGGCGAGGCCGAGCAACTCCTCGCGGGTCTGCCGGCCTACGGGACGGAGTCCTCGCCCGACGACCCGGGCGCCTACGTCCTGGACGTGGCCGTGGGCCGCTTCGGGCTATCGCTCATCGGCCCGGCGGCCCATCGCGCGGACGTGGAGAAGGCGGCAACGGCGATCATCGCCGCGATGAAGTAGGCCGCCTGCGGCGCCGGTCTCACCGCTCCCCCTCCGGCGTGGGCGGAGCAGCGTCCATCAGGCCCGCCTGGAAGGCGTAGCGCACGAGTTCGGCCCGGTTCAGCAGTCCGAGGCGCTCCATGATCCGGGCCCGGTGCGCCTCGACCGTCTTGGGGGTCAGCGACAACTGCCGGGCGATCTGCTGCGTAGTGTAGCCCCACGCCACCAGCCGCAGAACCTCCTGCATCCGGGGCGTCAGCGGGGCATCGGTGGCGCGCTTCAGCCTACCGGAGACCATCAGCTCCGCGGTCACGACATCGCTGAGGGCCGGATCGACGTACGTCTTACCGGCGTGGGCCGTGCGGATGGCCTCCAGCACGGTCCGGTCGGCCGAGCCCTTGGTGACGTAGCCGGCCGCGCCGCTGCGGAGCGCCGCCCGCAGGTGGGGAGCGTCGTCGTGCACCGACAGCACCACGATCGCGGGCGGCTCGGGGTCGCTCAACAACAGGCGTGCCGCCCGCAGGCCTCCGCCCTCCGGCATGCTCAGGTCAAGCAGCACGACGTCCGGCCTCGTGCGCCGCGCCTCCTCGACGGTCTCCGACGCGGACCCGGCCTGCCCGACCACCTCGATGTCCGGCTGGGCGCTCAATAGGGCCACGAGGCCCGCCCGGACGACGGCGTGGTCATCGGCAACCAGCAGTCTCAATGCTCTGGCCACCTCATTCGCCCTCCAATCCGCGGAAATCGGCTGGGATCTCCGCATAGACGGTCGTCCCGTGCCCGGCCCTCGACTCGATGGACACGCGCCCTCCGAGGAGCGCCGCCCGCTCCTGCATCCCGACAATCCCCAGATGGCCGCGCGAGGGCCGTGCTTTCTTGGGGTCGAAGCCGACTCCGTTGTCCTCGATCTGCACGGTAACCACGCCCTCCCGGCACGCTAACACCACGCCCACCTGCGTGGCCCGCGCGTGCCGCGCCACGTTGGCCAGCGCCTCCTGGACGATTCGGTAGAGCGCCAGGTCGATCGTCCGCGACCGGCACGGGCAGTTCACATCCAGGTGGTACGCTTCGGCGTGGACGCCGTGCTGTTCGGTGAACGTCCGGCACAACGCCTCCAGCGCCGGCCCCAGCCCCATCTCGTCCAGCACGGCCGGCCTCAAGTCCCGCGCCACGCGCCGCACGTCGCCCAGCACCTGCGTCGCCAGGTCGCGGGCCGACTGCAGCTCCGCCTTCACGGTCTCATCCTCCGCCAGGCGGTCTACCGCACCGAGTCGCAGGATGAGCGTCGTCAGGGCCTGATTCACCCCATCGTGTAGTTCACGCGAGATGCGCGCGCGCTCGGCCTCCTGTGCCTCCAGCACGACATCCAGCGCCCGGTTTACGTCCTGGTTCTCGGTCAGGGGAATGGAGCGTGCCGCGAGGAGTCCCAGGCTGGTCACCCCGGACAGGCTCTCCAGGAACAGCATCTCCGTCGCCGACGGAGGGGCCGCGGGCCCGGCGACGACCAGCCCTCCGATGACGCGCTGGTGGACCCGGAAGGGCAGCGGAACCGCCCACTCATAGCCTTCGTCCCGGCAGGAGTCCGGCAGGCGGGGCTTGCTGTCGGGCTCCAGCACCAGCGGCCTGGCGTGCAGCGCAGCGAGCTGCAGCAGACCGGCGACGACGCCGCCGCGCTCCGGCGCAGGCTTCGTGGTCCCACCGTGAGAGGACAGGCAGATCGGCGCGCGAGGCTGCGGGCCCCTGGACTTCAGCAGGAGGCAGACATCCGACCGGGGGAACCGCCTCCGGATCGTCGCGAAGGCCCGCCGCACGGGGTGCAGGCCCTCGGGCCCAATCGCATCCGCGCGCGTCGCCGAAGCCAGCAACGCCAGCAGACCGGCTGCCTCCGGTCTCGAGTCTGGTGCCATGGAGGTACCCTCATCCACCGGGCCCGTCGTCTATGGCGGCAGGCGGCCCGGATAGCGCCCTGCGCCTCCCTGCGTCTCACACGCCTCGTTCCGCGCCGATGCCTCCGTTTCCTCCCCTTTGAGGCGACCACCGAGGCGTCCCTACTGCCAGAACGCATACGCCGGAACGTGCCGTACCATGGCGTAGATGATCCAGAGCGCACCCGTGCCCACGTCCCCGAGGATAAGCCCGTACGCCACAATGGGCAGTGCCCGCACCCCCGCGAGGCCTCCCCAGCGCGCCGTGACAACCTTGAGGCTCCACGCGATGACCATGGGGAACCACATGTGCGACATGTACCACGTCGTCGAGAGCGCGAAGCCGGCGGGGTGCAGCGGCCAGGCCAACCAGCGGCTGCGCACGGCCATGATGGCCCAGTACCCGACGAACCCGACGACTCCCGCCCCGGCCCGTCCCCAGGCCACCGGGGCATCGGCGTTCAGCCAGCCGGCGAGCTGGGTCCACGTCTCCTGGGCGAACCACGTGTGGAACGACCCTCGGTAGGTGCCCAGGCCGCGGTTGCAGGACAGGAACAGTGTCCAGAACCACGCCCACGCCAGCCCCAAGGCGATGAAGGCCACCGTTGCCAGAAGCAGCCGTCGTCCGTTCAGGCCGGTCCGCGAGGCGAAGTAGAGCCCCTCGAAC
>VGFC01000039.1 GCA_016869045.1 Armatimonadota bacterium | reverse complement strand
CGCCAGCGTCCGCGTGATCGCGCTCGTCAGCGTCGTCTTCCCGTGGTCGATGTGTCCGATCGTCCCAACGTTTACGTGCGGCTTGTCCCGTACGAACTTCTCCTTGCCCATCGCTCGTTGCCTCCCGGGTTGCGGCTAGGAGTGAGTGCTCAGGAGTGAGGAGTGAGAGACGGCCCAACGTCGCGCCTGGCGCCTTCTCTCGCTCCTCACTCCTCGTTCCTCACTCCTCAGTGGCCGTTCTGGAGCCCACGACCGGGGTCGAACCGGTGACCTTGTCCTTACCAAGGACACGCTCTGCCGACTGAGCTACGTGGGCGGCTGATTCTGGTGGAGGGAGGTGGATTCGAACCACCGTAGGCGCTGGCCAACGGATTTACAGTCCGTCCCGATTAACCGCTCCGGCATCCCTCCACCGCACGGCTGTGACACTGAGACGCTCTGCCCCGCACCTCCGTCTGCGAGCAGGGCAGAGCGCCATGGAGCGTACATTCTACTGCGAACCGGGTGCCGCCGTCAACGGTTTTCCGCGCGGCGGTTCCGGGCAGGACTCTCGACTGGAGCCGACGGTCCGATTCGAACGGACGACCTACTCATTACAAGTGAGTGGCTCTACCCCTGAGCTACGCCGGCATGCGGTCGTCCGCCCGCGGCCCTCAGCCGGCGACGACTCCGGGCCAGAGGCTGCGAGTAATCTTGCGCTTGGCGCGCTGCAGGGCGTTGTCAACCTGCTTGACGCTCACCTGCAGACGCAAGGCGATCTCGCCGTAGGACCGTCCCTGAAGATACAGCCGCAGGGTCTGGCCCTCCAGCCTCGACAGCTCGCGCTCGACCCGCCCGGCCACTTCCGCGTACAACTGGCGGTGGGCGACGGCGTCCTCCGGGGCGGGCTCCCGGTACTCGGCCAGCACGTCGGCCAGGCACTGCTCTGGGTCACACGTGGCGACAGGCGCATCCACCGACACGTAGCTGTTCAGCGCCGTGTGCTTCTGGCGGCTGGCCGCCTTGACCGCCGTGATGATCTGGCGCGTCACGCACAGGTCCGCGAACGACCGGAAGGCGCGGGCACGAGCGCAGGAGAAGTCACGCACGGCCTTGAACAGGCCGATCATGCCCTCCTGCACGACATCCTCATGGTCCGCGCCGGCCAAGTAGTACAGGCGCGCCTTGCTCTCGACGAGGCCTCGGTAGCGGCGGAGCAACTCGTCGATGGCGGAGAGGCCGCCTCGCTTGGCCCGGATCACCAGCTCCTCATCCCGCGGAGCCGGTCCGACCCAACTACCGCCGGTGATGTCCACTTGATGCATGGCCCCGCCCCCGAGCGTCAGGATGGCACACGGGTGCAACACCCTCCCCCGACGCGCCCAGACCCTGAGACCTGCGGCCAGCAGACACAGCATCAAGCCTGACAAACGCGTGTCATGCGGCAAGCACCGCCCGCCGCCCCGTAGAGGGTCCGGCAACCCTCCCGCCGGTTCCCCGCTGCGGCACGCACACGCGCTGACGAACCACACCCCTCTTGTGCAAAGCGCGGTCCGTTGTGAGCGATCATACAGTATGTGTCGGCCTGAAGTCAAGATGGCCGCAGCCCGCGGCGCGGACGGCGGACAGCTTGACACCCCGACGCCGCGCGCGATATACTCTCACCCGGCGTATTGCGTCGGGGGATGAGGTTCGGTTGTCACGCTATGTTGGGCGCTTGACGGCGCCGTACCATAACCCAACTTCCGCGCTCAAACGGACCGCCTGAAGCTCACCGGAGCCGGCGGTCCGTTTTTGTGTATCCGAAGCGCTGTGCGCGCTGCGAAAAGGGGGACGTAGACCGTGCCAAAGGCCTCGAAGAAGAAGGCAGCCAAAGCGGGTGCCGCAAAGCCGAAGAAGCCGGCCGCGAAGAAGCCGGTGGTGCCGTCCGATCTCGAGATCGCCCAGGCGGCTCGCAGCAAGATGAAGCATGTCTACGAGATCGCCGAGATGTTGGGCCTGGAGCAGGATGACCTCGAGCTGTACGGGCGGTACAAGGCCAAGATCCACCTGGATGTTCTGGAGCGGATGAAGGGCAGGCCCGACGGCCATCTCATCGACGTCACGGCCATCACGCCGACGCCGCTGGGGGAGGGCAAGACCGTCACCTCCTGCGGCCTGGCGCAGGCGATGGCGCACATCGACAAGAACTGCTGTCTGACCCTCCGCGAGCCGTCCCTGGGGCCGCAGTTCGGGATCAAGGGCGGCGCCGCCGGCGGCGGCTACAGCCAGGTCATGCCCATGGAGGACATCGACCTCCACTTCACGGGCGACATCCATGCCGTGAGCATGGCCACCAATCAGCTGGCCGCTTACATCGATGCGAGCCTGTACCACAACAATCCGCTGATGATTGACATCCCAACCATCAGCTGGCGCCGCGTAATCGACTCCAACGATGGCTACGCCCTCCGCAACATCGTGCTCGGCCTGGGCGCCAACCTGCCCAAGCCGCGCCGCGGCGGCGTGCCCCGCGAGTCCGGCTTCGACATCAGCGTGGCCTCGGAGGTCATGGCGATCCTGGCGATGACCACGGGCCTGCAGGACATGCGCAAGCGGCTGGGGCGGATCATCGTGGCCTACAACAAGGCCGGGCAGCCGGTGACCGCCGACGACTTGCAGGCTGCGGGCATGATGACGGTGCTGATGAAGGAAGCCATCATGCCGAATCTGATCCAAACGTTGGAAAACACCCCGTGTATCATGCACGCGGGGCCGTTCGCGAACATCGCGCAGGGGAATAACTCGATCCTGGCCGACCAGATCGCGCTGAAGTGCGCGGACTACGTGGTGACGGAGAGCGGCTTCGGCGCGGACATGGGCGCCGAGAAGTTCATGAACATCAAGTGCCGGATCGGCAAGCTGAGGCCGTCGTGCGTGGTCATCACGCTGTCGATCCGCGCGCTGAAGATGCACAGCGGCCGGTTCAACGTCGTCGCCGGCAAGCCGCTCGATCCCGGCCTGACCCAGGAGAACCTGAAGGCCATCGAAGAGGGCTCCTGCAACCTCGTCAAGCACATCAAGAACATGCAGCTCTTCGGGGTGCCCGTCGTGGTGTCGATCAACCGGTTCACCTTCGACACGGACAAGGAAGTGGCGCTGGTCAAGCGGATCGCGGAAGAGGCCGGGGCCCGCTGCGCGCCGATCGAGGTCTGGGCCTACGGCGGGGCGGGCGGAGTGGACCTGGCGCACCTGGTCGTCGAGGCCTGCGAGGAGAAGAGCGACTTCAAGTTCCTCTACCCGGATGACTGGTCGATCAAGCAGAAGATCGAGGCCATCGCGACGAAGATCTACGGCGCCGATGGCGTGGACTTCTCGCCGACGACTGAGGAGCAGATCAAGCGCTACACAGCCTTCGGCCTGGACAAGCTGCCGATCTGCATGGCGAAGACGCACCTGTCGCTGTCCCACGACCCGGCCCTGAAGGGCGCGCCGACGGGCTTCACGCTGCCCGTCCGCGAGATTCGTCCGTCCGCCGGCGCGGGCTTCCTGTACCCGCTGTGCGGCGAGATGTCCACCATGCCCGGCCTGCCCAGCACCCCCGCGGGCTGGAAGGTAGACATCGACAAGAAGGGCGAGACGCTGGGGCTGTTCTAACGGCAAGTGACGGGTGCTGGGTGACGGGTGATAGGACGGCAAAGGCGACGGGATGCGGGCCCCGGACGGAACGGTTCGGGGCCCGCTTGCGTCTCAGGTTGGGGGGAGTTCCGGACTGCGGGGAGAGGGATTCTGCGGTCTCGTGGGTGGCTTGACGGGGCGGGTTGCGACGGACTATACTATGCCGCCAATCGGCAGGCGTGCCGGTGAGAGGGCACGATCAAGGCGGGCGTCGCTACCGGTGAGGAGCCGGTGACCCATCCAAGTCGGGTCTCCAAGAGCGACGCGTCGGTTAGGAGGAGGCCGTTGTCCCCACGGAAGCAAGCGTTGTCGGCCAAGCGGGTAGGCGAGTTCAAGAAGCGCCTCCTGGACGAGCGGGCCAGACTGAGGGCCTCGTTGGAGCGCATGGATACGCGGGGCGATGAGCTGGTGGATGCGGGAGCCGAGGAGGGCGACTTCGACGACGCGGCGAGCGACGCCGCCACCGAGACGCTGGACCGGGGCACGGACATGGCCCTGGAAGAGAACCTCCGCAGCCTGATTGAGGAGATCGACGCCGCCCTGGATAAGGTGACGAAGGGCAGCTACGGGATCTGCGACAACTGCGGCGGGGGCATCAAGATCGCGCGCCTGGACCGCCTGCCCTACGCCACGATGTGCGTCGAATGTCAGCAACGCATGGAACGCAGGTGAGGCCCCCGTCGCTCCCGGGGGCGTTCTACGCCATCGCGGCCGCCGCGGTGGTCGCCGACCAGTTGGTGAAGTGGCTCGTCGTGGGCTCCCTGGCGCTCGGCGCACGGGTCGTCATCATTCCCCGGCTTCTGACGCTCACCCATAGCCGCAACGCGGGCGCGGCCTTCGGCATGCTGCCGACGTGGACCGTCGGCCTCATCGTGGCCGGCGTGCTGATCATCGTCATTCTGGTGCTCTACGGGCGGACCGTGGCGGGGTGCCGACCGCTGTGGGTCGGGTTGGCGCTGCAGGTCGGCGGCGCGGTCGGGAACCTGATCGACCGAGTCTTCCGCGGGCCTGAACTCCTGCACGGCCGCGTCGTCGATTACATCGACGTACAGATCACCCGAACCTACACCTGGCCGACGTTCAACATAGCGGACATCTGCATCACGGTCGGGGCGGTGCTGATCGCGTACTGTCTGGTGACGGGCAAGGCCGAGGGCGGCAAGCGGCAGGCAGAGCGCCCGGAGGCCGAGGGCGAGTAGGAAGGGAACGGCGGTTTCGAGTTTCGGGTTGGGGGAGCCAAGGGCCAATGAGGACCGCCTCCGAGGTTGCTGCGTGCGCAATGCAGTTGCCTCTCCCAACCCGAAACCCGGAACCCGAAACCCGTAAGCGGCACGCTCCATGCGGTCCACGCTGTTCGTGATTCCCAGCCTGTCGATCTGGCACGCGCTGATTGTGGCGTTGGTGCTGGCGGGTGTCGCCGTGTTGCTGATCTGGCGGGAGAAGCGGCTCGGGCGGATCGAGCCGGGTGAGTACGGCAAGTCGCTGGCCGCCGGCGTCGGACTGGCGCTGGGCATCTGTGTCGTCTTCTTCCTCGTCACACGTTTCGCGCACCCGATCCAGGTGCGGTCGTATGGAGTGATGCTGATGCTGGCGTTCGCGGCGGGCATCGGCATCGCCGTGGCGCGCGCCCCCCTGTACCGTATCGAGCCGCTGAACGTGATCGACCTGTCGCTGTTCATCCTGTTTGGCAGCATCCTCGGGTCGCGGGTCGTGTACATCGCGCTGAACTGGAGCACCGAGTACGCCCAGGACCCGATGTCGGTGCTCAACGTGTGGGAGGGCGGGCTGGCGTTCCACGGGGGCCTGATCGGCGGTACGCTGGGCGGCTGGGTGTTCTGTCTGCGGCGCAAGATCCGACCCACGTTCGTGATCGATCTCGTGGCTCCGTCGGTGGCCTTCGGTTACGCGCTGGCGAGGATCGGGTGCTTCCTCAACGGCTGCTGTGCGGGCGGACCCACGAAGCTGCCGTGGGGCGTGGACTTCGTCCATGACAGCGTCCAGGGCCCGGTGCATCCCACGCAGCTCTACTCCGGCCTCGGGCACATCCTCGTGGGGCTGGCCCTGCTGTGGCTGGCGCCCCGCATCCGGGTGCCGGGGCAGCTGGGGCCGTGGTTCCTCGCCATGTCCTCGGTCGTGCGGACCTTCGACGAGGTCTTCCGGCGCGACTACTCGGCCCAGGTCTGGGGCTGGTTGCCGGCGCTGACGCAGGCGCAGGCGGTCTCGGTCGCACTCATCATCCTCTCTGTCGCCCTCCTGATGTGGAGTCGGAAGCGGGTGGGCTACCCCCTTGGGCCTGCGGAGGACAGCAGCACCGCGGAGCCGCCGAAGGACCGCAAACAACCGCGCGGGAAGAAGGCTCGGAAGGCCCAGAAGGGGTGAGGCCTGTGCCGGGCACGCACCTCGAGTACGTGATGCCGGCCGAGCTGGCCGGGCGGCGGCTGGACCAGGCGGTCGCGCACCTGGCCGAGGACCTCTCCCGGGCGGCGGTGCAACGGCTGATCGACGAGGGGCTATGTCTGCTCAACGGTGAGAGGCCGAAGCGGGCGGCGAAGGTGGCGGAGGGCGACCGGATCGCGCTGACGATCCTGCCTCCGGAGCCGACCGACGTTGCCCCCGAGGCCATCCCGCTGGACGTGGTCTACGAGGACGCGCACCTGATCGTCATCAACAAGCCGAGCGGGATGGTCGTGCACCCGGCGGCGGGGAACCCGCGCGGGACGCTGGTGAACGCGCTCCTGGCGCACTGTCGGGACCTGTCGGGAATCGGCGGGGAGCTGCGGCCCGGGATCGTGCACCGCCTGGATAAGGAGACCTCAGGCCTGCTAGTGGCCGCCAAGTCGGATGCCGCGCACCGGGGCCTGGCGAAGCAGATCGCCGAGCGCGCCGCGAAGCGCACCTACTGGGCGCTGGTCTGGGGCGAGCCGTCGCCGAAGGAGGAGCGGATTGAGGCGCCGATCGCGCGCCATCCGCGGCAGAGGCAGATGATGGCGGTCGTGCCCGGCGGGCGCGAGGCGACGACGCACTACCGGGTGCTGGAGACGTTCCGCCTGGGCTCGGAGACGCGCAGGAGCGTGTCGCTGCTGGAACTGGACCTGGAAACCGGCCGAACCCACCAGATTCGCGTGCACATGAGCCACGCGGGTCACCCGGTTGTCGGCGATGCCCTCTACGGGAAGCAACGGACGCTGCCGGAGACCGCGACGGAGGAACTGCGGGAGGCGCTGGAGGCACTGGAGGGGCAGGCCTTGCACGCGAAAGAGCTACGGTTCGTGCACCCCGTCACCGGGGAGCCGATGGAGTTTGAGGCCGAGTTGCCGGAGGACTTCCGGCGGGTGTTGGAGGCGCTGAGAGAGGCGCAGTGAATCATGGCGACGGCACGGCAGGAAAGGCGGGCGCCATGAATGGCGCCCCTACACGATCGGGCGCGATGAATCGCGCCCCTACATGGGGGCGGGCAGTGGATGGCGCCCCTACATGGGGGGGGGCAGTGCATGGCGCCCCCACACGGTGCTTCGCGGTTGAGGCGCGGTGCGGGAGGGCTCGCGCGGGGCGGCTGCGGACGGCGCACGGGGAGGTGCTGACGCCGGCGTTCATGCCGGTGGGCACGCAGGGGACGGTGAAGGCGATGCTGCCGGGCGAGCTGGAGGAGATCGGGGTTCAGATCGCGCTGGCGAATACGTACCACCTGCACCTGCGGCCGGGCGAGGAGATCGTGCGGCAGGCGGGCGGGCTGCATGCGTTTATGAACTGGCCGAAGCCGCTACTCACCGACAGCGGCGGGTACCAGATCTTCTCGCTGCGGGGCCTGCGGAAGGTGGATGACGACGGGGTCACCTTCACCAGCCACCTGGACGGCAGCACGCGACGGCTGACGCCGGAGAGCGTCATCAAGATCCAGGAGGCCCTTGGGCCGGACATCGCAGTGACGCTGGACGAGCCGGTGGGCTATGGCGCGGGCGAGGAAAGAGCACGCCGGGCGATGGAGCGGTCGCGGGAGTGGGCGCGGAGGGGCCTCGCGGCGCGCAAGCGCGAGGACCAGCTGATCTTCGGCATTGTCCAGGGCGGCATGAGCGCGGCGCTGCGGGCGCAGAGCGCGGAGGAGATTGCGGCGCTGATGCCGGACGGCTTCTGTCTCGGGGGCTTGAGCGTCGGAGAGCGGAGAGAAGTGACCGTCGAGCTGACCCAGACCGTGTGCGACGTCCTTCCCGCGGACCGCGCGCGGCATCTCATGGGCGTCGGCTACCCGGAGGACATCGTCGAGGGCATTCGCGCAGGCGCGGACCTCTTCGATTGCGTGCTGCCGACGAGGCTCGGGCGGAACGGCTCGGCGGTCACCAGCGAGGGCCGGCTGAACATGGTGGCCGCGCAGTATGCCGACGACCTCGGCCCGCTCGACCCGGCGTGCGAGTGCGCCACCTGCCGCCAGTACACGCGCGCGTACATCCGGCACCTGTACAAGGCGAAGGAGATCCTCGCCGCGCGGTTGGTCACGTATCACAATCTCTGGTTCTACACGAGGATGATGGAACGTGCGAGACGAGAGATCGTGGAGGGCACGTTTGCCTAGATTGGTGACAGGCACCCTTCTCGCGCTGCTTGCCGCGGCTCTGCATGCGCAGCCCTCCGTGCCGGCGGATTGGGAGGCGGCGGTCATCGATGCCTGCGAGTCGGCGGCGGACTTCGCGCCGGCGGACCCGGCGGCCTATGCCGACTGCAAGCTGACGACGACCGACGCCGTGAGGCACCAGGGGCGCAGCGTGGTGTGGAGCTTCACGTCGGCGGAGGGCGCTCAGAGCGTTGCGCTGTCGCACGCGCCGGGCCCGCTGCGGGGGCGGGGCGCGATCGGCCTGTGGCTGAAGAACCCGGCGGGACACGCGCTGCGGCTGGGCGTGCGTCCCACGGGGAGCGACGGGAGTGTCTTCGAGTCTGAGCGGGTGGAGCTCGGCACGTCGCGCACCTGGCGGGAGTTGCGCTTCGTCACGGATGACCTGCGGTCCGTGGGGGGCGGAGAGGCTGCGCCGGAGTTCCCGCTGCGCGAGTTGGAGATCGTCGTGGAGGGCGAGGCGGTAGGCGAGAAGTGCACGCTGTACTTGGATGATCTGACCGCCTACGTCGCGCCGCCGGAGGAGGTGGAGGTGGTCGCGATTGAGGCCCCGGAGTCGGTGTCCCGGGGCAGTGTTTCACGTGAAACATTTGTTCGATTAGAGGTGCCCGTACGAGTGCGGATGAGAGCACCGAATGCCCTGAAGCGACCGTACCGGTTCACGCTGGAGCTGGAAAGCGGCGGGGTCGCTGTTGCAGAAGTAGAGGCGGCGTTTGCCGAGCGCTGCACAGCATGGCCCGCGGGGAGCGAGATCGAGAGCGCGCCGGCCAAGCTGCCGGTACCGAGCTTTCTGGCCGGAGGCGAGTACACCGTTCGGCTGAAGGCCCCGGGTCTGGCTTTGTCGGGGGACGCGGCGAGGGGCGTGCCGGTGCGGATCGAGGGGGCGACCGGCGAGCCGACGACCGTGCAGATTGTCGAGCGAGATGGCATGCCCACCGCGCTGATCGGCGAGACGCCGCTGAGCTTGTGGGGACGGCTCGTGGGCCAACAGCAACTTCGGGGACAGACAACGGAACTCGGTACACGGCGAGTTCCGTCGTCAGTCCCCCTGCAACTGCTCGTCATCTCGGCGACGGCGACGCACGACCCGTATGGTTGGGCGCAGGATGTGTGGACCTCGCGGGATGTGTGGGACTATGAGGCGCTGGACCGCACGGTGATCGCAGCGCTGAGCGCGCAACCCGAGGCGCGGGTCATGCTGCGCGTGTTCATCGAGGCTCCGGACTGGTGGGACGCAGCGAACCCGAACGAGCTGATCCTCTTCTCGCACGGGCGTCACGCCGCCGTGGTGACGGGCGTCTCAGGCAAGCAGACGTACGCCTCGTTCTCGTCGAAGAAGTGGCGGGAGGACGCGCGGGAGGCCCTGCGGAGATTCATCGCCCATGTCGAGCAGGCGCCGTACGCCGACCGCGTGGTGGGCTACATTCCGGCGGGGGGCGAGGACGGGCGCTGGCGGTACTGGGGCGCGACCGAAGGGCTCTACGCGGACTACAGCCGACCGCAGCGGACAGCGTTCATCGGGTGGCTGCGCCAGCAGAACAACAACGACCTTCGCGCGCTGAGGGCCCGGTGGCAGGAGCCCGTGAACCCGATCGTGGCGCCCGCCGGGGGCGAGAAGCCGATCAAGACCTTGATCTCCTGGGACGATGTGCGGATTCCCGGCATCGCCGAGCGGACGGCGCACCCGTGCGGGGCGCTGCTCGACCCCGCCGCGGCCCCCGAGGTTGCGGACTACAACGTCTTCCATGCGGAGCAGCTCGCCGACTTCATCTGCGGTCTGGCCACGACCGCCAAGGAGGCGTGTGAACGGCGGAAGCTGGTGGGCGTGTCCTATGGGCACATCCTCGATCACGCGCGCGGCGAGGAGGTGCTGCCCAACGCCGGGCACCTGGCGCTGGACCGAATCCTGACCAGCGCGGACATCGACCTGATCGCCGGCCCGTGCATGTCGCCGGGCGGCGCGGGAGGCGGAGGCCTGCGCGTGTGGAGTTCGATGGCGGGCTCCGTGAAGGTGCATGGGAAGATACCCATTGACGAGATTCTGCCGGTCGATACGCTCGCGCAGCCGGAGGCCGAGGCGGCGCAGATGGAGGCGATGGGGGGAGCGGTGTGGTACAGCGACGGCGGCGCGAGGGAGACCCCGGCGCCTGAGGGGAGCCGCGCGTCGGTGGCGGAGATCGCGCTGATCGTGGATCACTACAGCCTGGCGTATCTGGCCGAGGGGAACGTGCTGTCCGAGCCCCTGCTCGCCGGGCAGTGCGGCTCGCTGGCGCAAGTCGGTGCGCCGTACGACGTCTGGCTGCTGGACGACCTGATCGCGGGGCGCCTGCCGGAGTACAAGCTGTACGTCATGGCGGATGCGTTCTACCTGGACGAAGAGGCGCGCGTGGAGGTCCGCGAGCAGATCGCGCGAGACAACAAGACGGTGGTGTGGGTCTACGCGCCCGGGTCGATGGACGAGACGCTCTCCGGGCGGACGGCCATGGAGCTGACCGATCTGGCTCTGGGCTTCGTGTCGAAGACGGCCCCGCTGCGGGTGAAGGTGATCGACGCGACCCACCCGCTGATCGAGGGTGTGCCGGAGCGCTTCGAATACGGCGTAGCGGAGGCGACAGGGCCCGTGTTCTTCGCCATGCCGACGCGGGGGCAGCCACTCGGCGCGATCATGGTGCCGTCGCTGCTGGACAAGGGCGAGCCGCGCGAGTGGGCGGGTCTCATCGCATCGGAAGGGGAGGGCTGGACGACGGTTTTCTCGGCGGCGCCGAACGTGCCGCCGGAACTGCTGCGGCCCATTGCCCGGCGCGCGGGCGTGCACTTGTACGTGGACTCGGGGGACCAAGTCTGGGCGAATGGCTCGCTGCTGGCGGTGCATGCGCTGACGGCGGGCGACAAGCGGGTGCGTCTGCCCGAGGCGGCTGATGTTCGCGATGCGCAGTCCGGCGCATCGATCGCGACCAAGGCGACCGAGTTCGCGGTGGCGATGACGGCCGGGGAGACGCGGGTCTTCCGGCTCAACTAAGGACGCTACCGAGGGTCGAAGTGCTCACCATCTCTGTGTTCGTCTCGAACGAGCCGCCGGAGGGTGAGGATGCGCGCACCGTGAAGGTTGCGGAGGCGGTCGCGGCGCGCTTCCCGGCGCAGGTGACGGTGGAGGTGCTGCCGATCGCGAGCGAGCGGGGTGAGGCGCTGGGCCTGCGCTTCGGCCCGACCGTGGTCGAGGGTGACATGGTGCTGTCCGTCGGCGAGCAGCTCAGCGCCGGACGGTTGAAGCGGTACATCGAGATGCGGTTGGGTGAGACGTAGAAGGGGCGGACACGCGGGTCCGCCCCTACAACGGCGTACGGCTTGGGCGGCTCACGAGCCGCCCCTACAACGACAGCCGCCGCAGAACCTATGAGCGGCAGCAGCACCCGACCCGTGAGAGGTAGCCCAACTCGTCCAGCTTCCGCATGATCCGGTCCGCGCTCTCCTCGGGCGACTCCTCGGTTGTGGGGCAGACGACCTCGGGGTTCAGCGGCTCCTCGTAGGGGTCGTCGATGCCGGTGAACTGCTTGAGTTCCCCGGCGCGCGCCTTGGCGTAGAGCCCCTTCACGTCGCGGCGCTCGCACTCCTCGAGCGGCGTGTCCACGAAGACCTCGACGAAGTTGCCGATCATCGCGCGAGCCTCGTCGCGGATGGAGCGGTACGGCGAGATCGCGGCGCCGATCGCGCAGACGTTATTGCGCGTCAGCAGGTGGCAGACGAACGCGATGCGGCGGATGTTGATGTCCCGGTCTTCCTTGCTGAAGCCCAGGCCCTTCGATAGATGCGTGCGGACGACGTCGCCATCAAGCAGCTCGACCTTGATGTCGCGCGCGCGCAGCTTCTCCACCAGAATGTCGGCTATCGTGCTCTTGCCCGACCCGCTCAGGCCGGTGAACCAGACGGTGAATCCCTTGTGTTCCACGACGCTGCTCCTCAGCGTGTTTGCCTACGCGTGAAGTGGTTGGCCGATCATGTCCTCGGGGATGGGGAGGCCCATGCGCTCCAGGATCGTGGGCGCGACGTCGTACAGCGAGGCTCCCTGCAGCTCGCCGCGCTCATCGCTCTGGGGGTCGTAGAGGATGAACAGGCCCTGTTGATCGTGGTTGGCATCGTCGGGACCTGTGTCGTTCTCGAAGATGTGCACCGACGGGTTCCCAATCGTGCCCGCCGAACGCCAGTCGAGGTCCCCGAAGTACACGATCAGATCGGGCGGGATGTTCCGAACCTCGCGGTACACGTCTTCAGGGCGGAAGGCCTTTGTCCCGATCGGCTTGCCGTTCTCATCGGGGATGGCCTCGATGGCGGCGGCCAGCTCCTTGCGGAAGTCCTCGTACTGCCTCGGCTTGATAACGCCCTGCGGCTCGCGGCCCTCCACGTTGACCATCACCCGGCCGTAGTAGCCGCCCTCGCCCCAGGCGCTCGTCTTCTTGAAGAGCTTCTTCCAGACGATGTCCTTCATGTCCATCCGGCGCGGCGCGGCCGGCGCCTCCTTCAGCGTCAGCAGCCCCTGCTGCACCAGCCAGTCGTTGATGCAGACGCCGCCGACCATCGTCTTCGCTCCGTGATCCGACGCGACCAGGACGAGCGTGTCGTCGGCGACCAGCTCCAGCAGCCGCCCCATCTCCTCGTCCACGTACTTGTGGTACTCCCACATCACGTTCTCGTACTTGTTGCCGGGCTCGAAGAGGCGATGGTCCGACGCCGTGTAGCGCCAGAAGGCGTGGTAGAGGCGGTCGATGCCCATCTCGACCATGAACAGGAAGTCCCAGTCCTTGCTCTGCGCCATGTGCCGGACGAAGGCGAAGTGCTGCTCGGTCATGTCGTAGATCTGCTGCAGCAGCTTGTCCTTGTCGTCGGTGCGGAAGTCCTTGACGTCCACCTGGTAGTTCGGCGCGACCTCGCGCACCTCGTCCTTGAGGCTCGCGGGATAGGTGCACTGGCTGTCGAGGCTGGGGGTCAGGAAGCAGGTCAGCATCCAGCCGTTCAGCGGTCGCGGCGGGTAGGTCATCGGCACGCCGATCACTGCGGACTTGAGGCCCTGCCGACCGAGGATGTCCCAGAGCGTGGGCTCCTTCACATGGGTCGCATTGGCGATGGTCAGGTTCTCATACGAGTAGTCCGCGCGGTTCCGGAAGCCGTAGAGGCCCAACTGCCCCGGGTCCTTGCTGGTGGACATGCACATCCACGCCGGGCAGGTGATCGGCGGGATGGTGCTGGTGAGACGACCGTACACTCCGTTGGACATCAGGCGATGGGTCGTGGGGAGCTTCTCGCCCCATGCGTCCAGGACGAACTGCGGCGCAGCACAGTCCAGTCCGATGATCATCGCCCTACGCTTGCCTGACATGACGTGCTCTCCCTGACATCACGTTCCAAGGCGCCGACCGGCGGCGCAAACCAGGCTATTATAGGAGTTCCCGTTCGGGAGTCAACCCTTTGGGGGACGGCAGGAGTCAGGAGACAGGAGTCAGGAGTCAGGAGTCAGAATGGAGGCGACGGCACGCGACCTGCGGAGCTACGGCCCCAGGCGGGCGCACCAGGGGTCGGGTTGGGCGCCGGGCATGTCCATGCGGGGGCGCTTAAGGAGGTCGGCGGCGCCGGCCTGGATGATGGCGAGGGCTTCCTGGTAGGCGGCGTCGTCGGTTCCGGCAAAGCGGGCGGCGGTGCCCGCGTCGGGGAGGTTCGGGGTGAGGCAGAGGCTGAGCTCCGGGCGGGTGAGGTTGACGTAGCTGTCCCTCACCTCGTCCGCTACGTTCAGCCCGGTGAGTTCGGCGAGGCGCTTGAGGCCGTCGGGGCCGATGGGCGAGCGCCCGCCGAAGTTGCCCGGCCGCACGCAGGCGTAGGTGCCATAGTACACCGCATTGAGATCGATCCAGGTGGCGACCCGGTCGAAGCTCTCGGGGTCGAGCTGTAGGCTCTCATGCCCGGCGAGGAGCGTATGCACCAGCTTGCTGCGATGTGAGCCCCAGGAGTAGGCCGGCAGCACCTCCGGCGGTCCGTGGTTCACCACCTTGATGAGCGGGTCGGGTTCGCTCGGCGGCGTAAGCCGGAAGACCGTGCCGGACTTGCGGTGGAGCTCGAGATACGAGATGTTGAAGAGCAGCGTGCGGTCGCCGCAGAGGTTCAGCGTCTTACCGGCGGGCTTGCCGTAGTCGTGACACGAGACGCAGTAGCGGTCGAAGACGGGCTGGACCTCGGTCGCATAGCAGAAGTCGCGCTCCGGCCCGAACCACGGCTCCGGCGTACTGGGCGGCCGGCGGAGCGCCAGCGCGCCGTAAGCGGCGGGAACGGCCGTGTTGCGCTCCTCATGGCAGCCCGTGCAGCTCGCAGTCTCGCCCGGCTGCAAGAAGGCGCCGCTTCTCATGCTCTGCACCATCATGCGCTTCTCGTCCAGTAGCTGGAAGAAGAGGAAGCGGCTGGCGGGCGCCCGGAAGTATGCGGAGCCGTCGGGCTCGACCGGCACGGTGCCGATGACGCGCTTGTTGCCGACGTCCGACCAGTTCATGGCCGGCGCCTGGCGCGCCCCGTTGTTGAAGTCGCCATAGGAGATGAACCGCTTGGGCGGGGACTCCACAACGCGCAGCCACTTGACCGCGCCGCGTTTCACGCCGTCCATGCCGGTCCCGCGGTAGACGTCGTAGACGAAGAAGAGGCCCTCGGGGCCTGCTTCGGGAGCGAAGCGATCGGGGATGATCGGCGGGCGAGGGCGCGGGCAGAGCGGCATGGGATCGAAGCAGCTGTGCTCGGAATCGGCGTGGATCAGCACCTCATTGCCGAACGCGTCGAGCAGGAAGATGCCATACTTCTCCGACGGCCCGTAGCCATCGCCCTGGGCCGCCTGGATAGTGCGAGTGCACAGGAAGTGCTTGCTCGAAAGCGGGTAAGGGTCCTCATAGCGGAAGGGCAGCGACCAGACATCGTCGATGTTGTTGCGCACGGTCGACACGCGCGGCCAGCTCATCGCGAGGGGAGCCTGCCCGTCGAAGCCGATCTGCCGGTCGATGATCGCGATCTCGCCGAACGGCGGCGCATGGCAAGAGCCCATGGTCGCGATGACGCGCTCGGCGCCGGGGATCAGGCGGCCATCCAGGATTGCGCCCGGCCACCACGCGTTGTTGCCGTAGTAGACCTCGTGCTCGGAGCCGTCCGGGTTCATCGTCCAGAGGCCCTGCGCGGGGCCGAAGTGCTTGTCCACGTACTCCCAGCGCGAGTAGAGCACGCGCCCGTCGGCGAGGAGGCTGGGGTGCCCCTCGAACAGCGTGTTGTAGCCGAGCTGCCGCAGGCCGGAGCCGTCCGGGTTGACGCGAAAGAGGTTCGCCTGGAGGTGCACGTTGCACGCGCAGACCTTCGCGTCGCGCGTCGAGGCGAAGACGATCTGATCGTTTGGCAGATACATCGGGTCGATGTCCGAGCAAGACTGCCCCGTGGTCACCTGCCGCAGGCCGGAGCCGTCCGCGTTGACCTCGTAGATGCGGTAGTCGTCGGCCTTTGTCGGCCGGTAGGAGAACAGGATGCGCCTCCCGTCGAAGTGGACCTCGGGGTCGCGGATGCCGCCGTCGGGTGCATCGACGATTGTGCGCACCTCACCCGTCGCCAAGTTCACAAGTAGCAGCGCCGTGCCGGGGCGGAAGCCATCCCCGTGCATCGCGCCGTTCTGGAACATCGTCTCGGTGTTGTGGTGGTCGCGCACGTACTGCTCGCGGGCGACGTAGAGGATCGGCTGCCGGCTGACGAGCGGGTTCGCGATGAGAGCCTCGCGGGAGAGCGTGTCGAGGTCCCCCGCGATCTCGCGCAGCTTCTGCATTCGCCCGCGGCCGGTCGCCTCGTTCAGGCGTGCAGCGATGGCCTGCAGGCGCTCCGTGTACTGTTCCCACCCGGGATACCGGTTGCCGAAGGTCGCGTGCAGGTCTGCCAGCGCGAGGCCGAGAGAGTGGACGCGCTCCTCGCACGCCTGCCGCGACGCGGTGTTGAACGGCGCCTCGGGCGGCGTGCTTGCGTCGGGGGTAGCTACGGCGAGTTCGTCCGCGGTGGGCGGGCGGAAGTCGTCGAACGTCACGTGCCCCCAGCCGCCGGTCTCGTGGTCCACGAGCTTCAGGTAGACGGCCTGCCCGACGAACTCGCGGACATCCCAAACGTGCCGGCGCATGTGCTCGTCGTTGTCGCCCCGAGCGGCACGCACCTCATCATCCGTCTCGGCCAGACACAAGGCGACATACACGCCCGGCCCCTTGCCGCCGCCGACGAGGAAGGAGATGTAGGGGGTCTCCAGCGTGAAGGTCGGCGACTGCACGACGCCGGTCATGCGGTCGTTGCCGCGATAGTCCTTCGTCTCGATGGAGGCCAGGTAGTAGGTGCCTTGCTTGTTGTACGGCGTGCCGGGGTTGTTGCGGAACTCCTTCATGTCCGAGACGAGCAGGTCGAACGATCCCTCCACCACCGTCCAGCCCTGCAGGTCACCGGTCTCGAAGTCGAAGGTCGGCTGATCGGCAAGAGCCGCGCACGAGAGGAGTGCTGCGAGGAGAGCAGACAGGCGCATCGGTCGTCGCCTTGCTTCGTGCCTCTTCGGAGGCTTCGCGGCGTTCGTGTTTCAGCCGTCCGGCAGGTCCGGTCCCCCACGGGACGGAACGTCCACCGACCGCACTCTACCACACGAAGAGGCGACAGACAATGCGCAAGGTCCTGCTGATCATCGGCGACGCGGCGGAGGTGACCGACACGCTCTACCCGTACTTCCGCGTGCAGGAGGACGGCTACGAGTGCGTGGTCGCCGCGCCGGAGAAGCGCATGTATCATCTCGTGCAACACGACCGCCCACCGGACTGGGACATTACCCAGGAGACGGGTGGCTATCGGTTGGCCAGCAACATAGCCTTCCGCGATGTGAAGCCCGAGGAATACGCGGGGCTCATCATCTCCGGCGGGCGGGCGCCGGAGTACCTGCGCTACGACCAGGACCTCATGCGGATCACGCGGCACTTCGCGCTAGAAGGCAAGCCGATTGCGTCCGTGTGTCACGGCATCGAGATCATCGCGGCGGCGGACGTGATCCGTGAGAAGCGCGTCACGACCGTCGCGAAGTGCCGGTACGACGCGGAGTCGGCAGGCGCGCTCTACGAGGACACACCGTGCGTGGTGGACGGGAACCTCGTAACCGCGAGGACCTTCTGGGACAACGCGCCGTGGATGCGGGAGTTCATGAAGCTGCTCGGGGAGGGCTGACAGGAATGGAACCACTGAATCTGATGCTGGTCGGTTGCGGGATGATGGGCGCGCGGCACTTGCGCGGGTATGGGGAGTTGGAGCGCGTGCGGCCGGGCACGCTGAAGCTGCGTGCGGTGTGCGATCCGGTGGCCGAGGTGGCGGAGGCCGTTGCGAAGGAAGCCGAGGAACTGCTGGGCTATCGGCCGCCCGTCTACCCGCGACCGGGTGAAGCAGTGGCGGAGGAACCGGGAATCGAGGCGGCGGACATCGTGACCGGCAACCGGTCGCACGACCCGATTGCGATTCCGCTGCTCGAAGCGGGGGTGCACTGTCTGGTCGAGAAGCCCCTTGGCCTCACGGTCGCGCGCGCGCAATCGATCATCCGCGCGGCGCGGGAGTCGGACCGGGTCCTGGCGGTCGCCGAGAACAACCGGCGCGACCCGATGAACCGCCTGTGTCGTCACGTCCTGGATCAGGGGCTGATCGGGGAGCCGAACATGGTCCTGATGACCAGCGTCGGGACCGGGCGCCGGATCGTGGCGACGCCGTGGAGGCACTCCACCGCCAACGGCGGCCTGGCGCTCGATGTGGGCATCCACCAGGGGTATATGCTCGAGGCGTTCTTGGGCCGCATCGATGCGATCTGCGCAACGAGCCGGCGGGTCTGGCCGACGCGAATCGGCCCGGGACCAGACGGGCAGGACACTGAGTACGAGGTCGAATCGGACGATGTGTTCGTCGCCGAGCTGACCTTCGAGAGCGGAGTGCGGGGTTCGTGGGTGATGCACTTTGGGGCGACCGGCATGGGCGTGTTCCAGCGCATCATCTTCGGTGAGGCGGGAACCCTGGAGACGCCGTCGGACCGTGGCGGGGCGACGCCGCGAGCAAGGCTGGAAGGTGAGACGCTGGAGGGCGACGGGCTCGTGGAGCGGCTGCCCGGATTCGGGCTGAACGAGATCGAGGCCAGGCTGTGGGGCGAGCGGCCGAGCGGCTACCAGCTGCCCTATCCCGAGATCGACCGCAAGCTGATCGCCTCGGAAGTGTCGGACTTCGGGGACGCCATCCGCGAAGGGCGCGAGCCGGAGGTGCCGGGGGAGCTGGGCCTGCGGTCGGTGGCGATCATCTGGGCGTTGCTCGAATCGGCGGCGAGCGGGTGTCCGGTGACGTTGGAGCAAGTGCTCTCCGGCGGAATGTGCGAGGCGCAGGCGGAGGCGGAGGCCGCGGGTTCGTAGCCGGGGAGTTACGATGCCGAGTCTCGGGCGCCATGAATGGCGCCCCGACACCTGGGCGCGATGAATCGCGCCCCTACATGCGAAGGCGAAGTGGTCAGTACCGGCGGTAGAAGACGCAGCAGCGGGTGCAGATGGGCAGGGACCTACACGCGCAGAGGGTGCGACGGAAGTCGCGGAGCTTCTCCCCGTTCCAGAGGTCCATGAAGGGCTGGTGGTTGAGATTGCCCGCGTTGAAGCCCTCGCAGGGAGAGACCTCGCCGTTGGGGTGGACGAAGGTGAAGAGCCAGAGGCAGAGCGCAGGGTCGGGGCGGAGGGGGGCCGTCGGCTCCTGGTAGTAATGGCGGATCTGCTCGCGGCTCAGGGAGGGGTAGATCGCCAGGGGATGCTTGCGGGGTCGGGCGATCAGGGCGGTGATCTCGTCGGCCAGCGCGTCCGGGTCAACGGTGTTCTCGTCGGCGTCTCCCATTGCGGCGAAGGCCTCTTCGGCCAGCAGGCCCCGGTGAGCGCTGCGCTGCCACGAGAGGGCTTCGGCGGGCTTGAACCACATGTGCTGGAAGTGCAGCGCGGAGATGGGCCAGTCGTCCACGACCTCGGCCAGTTCCACCAGACGGCTCGTGTTCAGATCGGTCATCGGGGCGTTAATGACGACGACCGGGAGCGTCCAACGTCTGCGCGCCTTGGCCTTGGCAACCGCCTCGATCCCGCGAGCGAGGCGCTGAAAGGCGTCGGGCACACAGACCGTCTCGTTGTGCACGTCCGGCGGGCCGAGGACCGATACGGACAAGACCCTTGGTCCGCGCTCCACCAACTCCTCGGCGCGCTCCTCCAGGAGCTGCGCGTTCGTGGCCATCGTGGCCATCACGCGGCGCTCCCGCGCGTAGGCAAGTACGTCCCCGAGCGGCTCATATAGCAGCGGCTCGCCGCCGCTGAAGCAAATGTACGTGCCCCGCCCCGCGACGTCGTCCACGAGGCGCTTCGCCAGCTCCAGCGGCATGTCGCGGACTTCCCGCAGGCGCTGGGCCGTCTCGTCCTGCGCGTGGACGCAGTGGCACATGCGGCAGCGGAGGTTGCAGCGCATGGTGAGGCGGCAGGTGATGCTGAAGGGGGGACCGCTGAGTCCGGTGCCGCGCCGACGCTCGAGGCGCGCCGTCGACACGCGGGCCTTGGCGCGGGCATACCACGGGAAGAGCCACCACTGCCGCTCGGCGATGAGCCACGGCAGGCCCCGCCAGACATTCCTCGCTTCGTGGAGCATCGATGGTCCCCGCAGGGCAGCGACGGGCGGTCGCGCGGAGTGCCGGGCGCAGAGATCGGTCGTGGGGCGGTCAGCGGTGAAGTTCGCCCATCGCCTCGATGACGGGCGTGGCTTCGAGTTGCTCGTCCTCGGTGAGGTCGCGGTAGACCTGCAGCCCGATCTCGAAGAAGATCTGCATCGCCTCGCGGGCCTTGTCGCGGACCTCTGGGCTGAGCGTGTTGAGCACGGCGATCCCCCCGCGAATCTCGTCCGCATAGCGCTGGATCTCGGCCTCACGCGTCGCGGTCGCCATCCCCGCCACTTCGCGATGGCGGGCCTCGAGGGCCTGCCGCACATCGTCCTTGTTCAGTCGCATCATCTGCTCGACGTGCCGCAGCACGCGCTGCTCGCGCTCCTCCAGCGGGAGGTGCCCGTACCGTCCGAAGACCGCGGCGCGGTCGATGGGGGCCAGCCAGAAGCCCCGCGTCCACGTCAGGTGATCGCCTTTCACGGCGGAGAGCACGGTCTCCAGGGGGGCCTCGGTCGCCGGCTGAGTGGTTAGGATCAGGGAGGCAACGTCGGGCGTGTAGCCCACCGGGGCGCAGCTGAGGTTGGTCAGGGCGGTCGTGATCTGGTCGGCG
This sequence comes from Armatimonadota bacterium, assembly GCA_016869045.1. Taxonomy (GTDB): domain Bacteria; phylum Armatimonadota; class Zipacnadia; order Zipacnadales; family VGFC01; genus VGFC01. The sequence goes on along the minus strand of VGFC01000039.1, from coordinate 10,226 downwards.
GAGCCCGAACCCCCGCTGAGCGTCAGCTTCGTTTGCGGGGGCGTCTGCCAGCCGGGGGGCTGGGTGGCGGGGCCATAGGGCCCATCGTTGTGCACGAGGATGTAGCCTGCATCCCAACTGGCGACGGAGGACTTGGCGAGCTCGTCCAGCGCCTCGGAGAGAGGCTTGTCCTTTACGTCCACCGTGACGCGCCGCTGGCCGGTAAAGGGCACCGCGGCGATCAGGATGTGAGTCTCGTCCCGCAGCTTCGCGAGGACGTCATCGAGCAGTCCAGCCTGCGCCGACACCGACACGGTGGGCAGCGGCGCGGCAGCCTCCTCCTGCCCGACCGCAAGCACGGGTAGGCAGAGGAAGGCACACACGGGAACCCAGCGCATCGTTCATCTCCTGGCAGAGCATCCGAATGGGGCGCCGAACCGGCTCGCGGCCGCAGTTGCCCCTGGCACACCTACTTCGCCGACTGTGCCGGGAGGTCCTTGCGATTGCTCCCGGGCCCCGCGCCCGAACGTCCGCGCCGGCAGGGAGAGGCGCGAGCACTCCGTCGAGCGGTCGGGGGGGCTGAGGCGGGGGAGAGCCGTCAACTCACGTCCGCATAGCGCGGCAGGCTGTCCTCGCGGAAGAGGTCGCCGAACCCGAACACGGCCTCGGTGTCGCCGGCATCGCCGGGCCCCGCGGAGACCACCGCGCTAGCGACTCCGCCGGGCGGCGAGGCGAGAGTTGTCGCGATTGCGGTCCCGGGGACCTCCGCCGCAGGCAGGACCACCAACCGCGGCGCCTCGGTCGTGTCTTCCACGAAGCGCGGGCCCGTGCCCGGGTCGGCCACCGCCCGCGGACTCACGATCGGGCGGCCGACGGCCGGGCTCGGCGACGGTTCCGCCGCCGACGGCTTGGGCAGTAAGCGCTCCCTGCTCGGCAGTGACCCGGTGACCGCGCTCATGGCTCGAGCCGTTCCGGAGACGTAGCTGACGACGCGCGGCGCCGGACGGGCCACGCGAGGCGTCCCGGCTCGAAGAGGCGGCATCGCCCGGTGCGCATCGCGCGGACTCACAGCGAGCGCTGCCACCCGCACCTCGGCTACGGTGGGAACCGGCGTCGGCGCCACATACGGGCGGGGCTGCACGTAGCGCGTTGCCAGCAGTCCGAGCCCCATCATAAGGCAGACACCGCTGAGGGTCGCCCGCAAGTCACGGTTCAGAAGCGGGGGAGCAAGGACCCGCGAAGCATGAGCGCGGATCGCCGACCGAACGCGTGGGGCAAACGTTGCCGGGGGCCGCACGGCCTGAAGTGAACGCAAGGCCCCGCGTGCGGTCCTCGCATCGCTCACGGCGTGACGGCAAGCCTCGCACGCAGAAAGGTGCGCCTCAACACGCTCTCGCCTGGGAGGCGCGAGGAGATCGTCTACGTATTCAGCGAGGTGCTTCTCGACCTGAGTACAGCGCATCTGCCGGGTCCTGGATGTGTGCGCTCCCTCCGGATCGGTCAGCCGGCGGCCTCCAGCGCCTCGGCCGGGCAGTGGGCCAGGTACTCGCGATACCTCACGCCGAACGCGCGCCGGGCCCGCGACAGCCGCGACTTCAGCGTGCCGAGGTTGCAGGCGATCACGTGGGCGGCTTCCTCGTAGGGCATCCCCTGGATGTCTACGAGCGTCAGTACCGCCCGGTGCTGCGGCGACATCGTCTGCAGCAGAATGTGGACGATGTCCCGCGTCTCCTTGCGCTCGGCCAGCGAGTGCGGCATGGTCGAAGTGTCCGGCACCAACCGCTCGACGGCCCCCGTGTCCGTCTCCACCATCTCGTCCAGGGATGCCCCTTCCACCTTGCGACGACGCTTGCGGCGACGCAGCTCGTTGATGCAGACGTTCACCGCGATGCGATAGAGCCAGGTGCGGAAGCTCGCCTCGCCCTGGTACTGGAACTTCCGCAGGGCCGTTAGTGCTCGGACGAAAACCTCCTGTCCGAGGTCGGCGACATCCTCACCGGCTCCGCACATGCGGTAGACGATCCCGTAGACCTTCGCCTGGTACTTGCGCACCAGCATGGTGAAGGCCTCCGCGTCCCCGGCTTGCGCGCGGGCGACGTGGAGCGCGTCTTCGGAATCGTACCTCTGGTCTGCCTCGACGACCGCGCGCGCAGGCCACCGCGCTTCCGCTCTGACAAATGCTCGAAGGGGCATCCAGTTTCCCTTTCGGACCGAGTCGAGGGCCTTGACGCGAACCCCTGCCTACGCCTCTCCCGATCTGGATTTGTCAGCTACAGTTCCAGAACCCCGAACTGAAGCCTGTGTTTCCTACTAAGACGAGTAGTACGGGCAGAAGGTTACAGCGAAACAAGGCCCCCGGAAGTGACGTTGGTCACATTCGGCGTGGATTGGAGTATAGGCCCGCCGCTCGGTGCATGTCAAGGCGGGCTTTCGCCCTCAGGGCGTGTGCCGGGGCTATCCGGCTCCGAGTCTGCCAGTTCGGCGTGAGGCAGCACTTCACGGACCCACCCGATGAACCGCTCGGCCTGGCCCATGATGCGCTTGGCCCTATCGCCGCCCATCGGCTTGCCCTCATACTGTGACGCCGTCTTCGCCTGCAGGATGTCCGCCAACTGCCGGACGCGTTGGGCGGCCTCCTCCTCCCACTTCGTACCCTTGCAGGCCTTCGTCAGGAGCCGACTGGCCTCGGGGTGAGACGGCCCTCGGGGCCTCTCGTTGATGAAGAAGAGACACACAGCGTCATTGGCCGCGATGACGGCATGGATCGCGTTGCTTACCGCCTGGTTCGTGTAGCCCTGGCCGTTCACGGCTTGGGCTACGTCCCAGAACCGGCGGGCCTCCCTGTAGAAGCCGTGCCACGTCGCCACCGATGTCTCAGCCCCTCCAGCGACTCGCCGCGTAGGTTCAGGCCATCTGCGAGGACGTTCCGCCAGAAGGGATGATCGACCTCGTCCCACTCCCGGAGGTCGTCGAGGTCGGCGACGTGCCACGCCAGCGCAAGGCCGTGCCTCTCCGCGAGGTCCAGACACGCGTCACGTACCCGGGCCTCGAGGTCCTCCCCTCGACGGGTCACCACGACGAGGACGTCCGTATCGCTCCCAGGCTCAGCATCCCCGCGTGCCTCGCTACCGAACAGGACGATGGAGAGGGCCTCCGGGATGCGGTCAGCCAGGTCGACGACGGCCTGTCGCGTGCCACCCTTCTCGTCCGCGAAGAGGTCCCGCAACCGCGCGATCAACGGCAGGCCCGGGTCCCGCACCGCGTAGGTGTGGACCCTCCCATGCTCCTGCTTCGCGAGCACCCCGGAGGCTGTGAGCGCCTGCAGAGCCTTCCATCCCGGCCCATAGGCGACGCCGGCCCGGCGGATGATCTCCCGCCCGCTCAGGGGGCTCGCGACCTGCAGGACCGCTCGAAGGACGGCCACCTTCGCCGGTGATGACAGGATGTCGTCGAGCGGGTTCCGCAGCCACATCGCGCTTCCACCCAGATGGCGAGAATGATCCCTTGGAGGATCATATGATCCTCTTCGAGATCAATCATACCACCAACTGGGGTCGGGGTCAACGAGCGCGAGGCCCTGTCCGGCAGGGCTCACGCCCGGTCACGCTTGCTCCCTGCGGACCCATACGAGCGCGAGGCCGCCGAGCACGACGCCGAAGGTCAGGACGCCGACGGCGATCCCGAGGGGAGCGCTCAGACGAGAGGCGAATGAGGGGCGCGTCTCGATTGCCGCTGCGGTGACGGGAACCTCGGGGAGGTTGGGTCCGCCAACGGTCTGGGCGAGCGCGGCGGCCTGAGTCTCGGCGGGCTTGACGGCCGCGACGTCGGGTGGCGGGAGCCTCGGGCCCCGCCCCTCGGGGTCGCGCCGAGCCCGGGCCTTACCCTCGGTGGGTGGTCGGGGTTGCGCAGCCGAGAGACGGCTCAACGACGGTGGTGCGGCCGGCTGGGGCCGCAGCGAGGGCCCCTTGGGCGCGGCTGCCGGTGTTGGGGGCTTCTTGGGCGCCTGTGTCGGAGCCTTCGGGGGTGTATCGGAAGGAGCCGGTGCGGAGGGCTCGTCGGCGGGTTCGGCCGGGATCTCCATGTACGGAATCTCGGCGTAGCCTTGGCCGGGCGTCCACGCCACGGAGGCCTGATCCCAGTTGCAGGCCACCAGCAGATCCGTGCCGGGGGCGGTCTCCTTGACCTCACACGCGCACGGGCCGCCCATGAAGGCGGCGAGCTCCAGCATGTTGTCGTGGCTGATCCCACGCCCCACGAACGGCTCGACGACATGCCCACGGCCGAAGGCGCCAAACAGCATCGGGGCGCTGAGGTCCTTCAGGTCATCCTCCACGGCCAGCAGTTGTCGCACGAACCACTTCTCGGTGGGATCGTCGCGCCTGATCTCCAGGAGGCCCATCTCCGCGCCCGCCTTGGCCGCCTCGTCCGCCGCCGCCTTCACCGTGGCCTGCGCGGTCGCGTTCTCCTCGTCGTTGGGGCCCAGGAGCATCAGCATGACGCCGTGCTTCCCCTCGCAGAGCAACTCGGCCAGCCTCTGGCGCTTCGGCGAGCGCAGCAGGGCCTTGGCGGTGGAGACGGTCAGGCGCTCGGACGCGATCTCACGGCCGCGAGGGGCCACCACCACGTGGCAGGGCAGCTTGCGGGAGGAGTTGCGCTTCCAGACCGTGGCGGCGGGACCCGAGCCCGAGAGGTCGCCGACATCCACCGACTCGAAGCGCACGTTGACTTCGCGGTTCGGGTCGGCGGCGGCCTCCGCAAGGAGCAGGTTCACCTCGCGGTCGGCGGCGGCTTCCGCGCCCTCGCGGAAATAGAACACGCGATAGGCGTCCGGCACCCACATCTGCATCGTGTACGCGTACACGGGCGTGTCGCACGCGTGTGCGCCAGCTGCGATACCCAGCAACGCGATCGCGGGCAGGACTGCCGCCAACCTCGCTCGCCCTCCGGTGCGAATCATGCCGCTTGGCTACTCCTTCCGCAGCTCGACCGCGCTGAGGATCGGCGGCAGACCGGAACGCGCCACCAGCTCGACCGTCAGCGTATCGGTCGCCTCTACGCCGGTGATCGTCTTCACCAGCGCCCTGCAATCCTCGCCCGCTTCCGCCGCGATGTCAAGGCCCTCGACGGCGGTCTGCCCCTGCAGCTTCACATCGAGGATGCGCTGACCAGGTTGCACGTCGCCAACCTCGGCGAAGTGCAGGGCCACCGTGTAACGCTTCGGATCGGCGGGACCGAGTCTGACCTTCAGCGTCGCAGGCCCCGTGAGGCCGGAGGCGTAGAGCCAGGGCCTGTCAGTGCCCTCAACAACCAGATTGTCGGCATGTCTCCGGTAGTAGCCGCTTCCACTCCCCCCCTGCACCTCCACCGGCACCTTGAGGCCCGCCGGGCGGGGGAAGGCGAGCCAGAGGAGCCCCTTGTCATCGCGCCGGTCGCCCGTGGCGCCGAGGTTCAGCGCGAGACTCGCGATCGCCTGAGTGGCGGGCGCTTCGGGCGCGGTGAAGACGGACCAGCGCTCGCTCGACTTCGTCGGCACGAGCGCCACCGTGGTCTGGTAGCTGTACGAGCACGTGCAGCCTGCATCGGCCGGCGGCATGAGCAGCAGCCCGTCGGCGACAATCGCATTCACATAGCAGCCGGCCCGCACGCCGCCGAGGTTGTAGATGCCCGAATCGCGGAGTGTATCGTAGAACCCGGCCGTGCCCGACCGGAACAAGAGCATGTTCGCCGAGCCGCACACCGCTCCGCAGCCGTACGAGCGCCGGAAGTCCCACGGGATGGCCTGGCCGGTCAGCGGATGAGTCCTCGTGCGCGGCGCGCCGGTCTGCAGGTCATACGCGGAGGGCTCGCCGTAGATTGTGTCGCCGACGATGACGGGGAAGCCGCGCATCTTCACGCCACTGTAGGAGAGCATCCTGCCGGTGAGCGCGTCGAAGACGGTCATGCGCCCGCCGCCGGTCACCAGCACTGCTCCGTTGGCGGCGCGGACATCGACCCGCCCCGTCAGGCCGTGGTCGGTCTCCCAGGCGACCTCGCCGGTGGCAAGCCTCAGCGCAACCAGCCGCCCGTGGATGATGATCGACTCACCCCGGCGCTTGGCCTGATCGATCGCGGCGTCGCTGGTCCGGTCCAGGACGTAGACCATCTCCCCGTCGATGGCCGCGGCATCCTGGGTGATCGTCTCCTGCGCAGGGAATAACCACTTGGCCTCGCCTTTGTCCTTGCCGACCGCGAACACCGCCCGGCCCTCGCCCTTGTTCATCGTACCGAGCACGACATCGTCCACGACCGAGAGGTAGTTCCACCAGTAGCCTTCGGCGCTCTCACCGGAAGGCGGCGGGGGGAGGTTGTAGGTCTGCCGGACTTGCCCCGTCTTCGCATCCAGCCGCGTGCAGGTGGTCCCGAGGACGTAGTAGACGCTGTCCCCATCGGCGACGGCGGTGCCGCCCTTCTGGCCTACAGGATAGCGCGCGACCTTCGCGGCCTCGTGAGTCCAGAGCGGTCGGCCGTTGTACGCGTCCACCGCCATGATGGAGTTCTGGCCGATGACGAACAGCCGCCCGCCGACGCACAACGGCGCAGGTCCGCCCCAGTGCCGGCTGACCAGCGGCCCCGGCCCGGGGTCGCCGAACCAGAGCATCTCCACCGGCAGCTTCACGACCTCGTCCCGCGAGGCGCCCGACTTACCGGCATCCGCGTACTGGTGGGTCCAGTCGGCGCCGCCGGTCAGAGGGCCGCGCACCCCGGAGACGCGGCCTCCCTCCGTCTGCACCATCAGCGCACCACCTTGGGCCAGCCAGGCCGCGCCCTCCGTGCCGTCCTCGGTCTCGATGCTGCCTCCCCCCGGCCGCAGAATGCGCTGAGCCTCCGCTGGCGAGCAGTCCGCCAGCTTCGCCCGGGATCGAGAGATCAGAACGTGGTCGGCCAGGTAGTCGGGGAGCGGGAGCTGGTTCAGAGGGGCTTCGATGACGACGACGCGGGTCCCGTAGACTCCCTCGCGGCCGAAGCGCAGGCGGAGCAGGGCCACCCTCGCCGGGCTCGGCTCGACGCAGAAGACGCGCTGCCCCGACGCGAGCGCCCGGCGGATCAGCTCCTCGTCGCCGCCTAATACAACCGTGTAGCCCTGGGCGGGATGGACGCTGGGCGGAGGCGCCGAGGCAACCAGGGGAGGATTGGTCACGGCTTCTGCGCCGAGGCAGACGATCTCACCGGCGGTCGTGCTCGCCAGGACCTTCCCCTCGGCAACCGCCAAGCCCCGCACTTGGCCCTGGACGGCGCTCTTGCCCAGCTCCCTGCCGTCCTGTACCGACAGCGCCGTGACCACGTCCCGCCCGCCAACGATCAGCGTGTCGCTCGCCAGCGCCATGCAGTAGACGCGCGGGTGAGGGGTCTGCCACTTGGTGCAGTCGGCGGGCTTCACGCCGCTCAGCAGCTTCGGGAGGTCAAACGCCGAGACGCGATCGCTCCCCCAGCCATAGAGCGTGTCGTCCTTCGCAAGCGCCACAATCACGTTAGGGATCGCGCGCCTGGTCTTCCCATCGGCGCCAGTCCACGAGACGATGCCGTCGTTGGGCCAGGGGTCCGACTCGCCGGGTTTCACGTCGATGTCCGGGCCAAGGTGCGCGTTCCCACCGAACAGCAGGTCGCGGTACGCGAAGGCGAAGGCGCCGCCCCAGCGATCGCCCCAGGCGTCCGGCTGTCCGCGGTAGTACAACAGCTTGCCCGTCGCCTTGTCGAAGGCCGCGGGCATGTTGCGACCGGTGGGAACGAACACCTGCGTATCGGAGACGACGATGTTCCCCTGCGGCGTGACACCCGTCATCGCGAATGAGGGCGGGTGCGGCTGCGCGATGTACATCGAGCCGCTCTCGTCGTTCAGCCACACCACGCTGCCATCCTCGGCCCGTAGCGCCGCGACGTACACGCCCTCGCCCGGCCACATGCCGGCGGTCGTGTAGACGATGCCGTTCTCCTCGGCGACCCCGGTGCGCAGCGGCCAGCGGGAGACGAGCTGTCCGTTGCCCATCAGGCGGCTGTCGCGCGGACCGAAGTGGTGCTTCCAGAGCAGCTTTCCTTCGCCCGCGCTCAGGCAGTACAGGCAGCCGTCGTCGGAGCCGACGAACACGCGCCCCTCGGCGACCGCCGGTGCGAAACGCACCGGCCCCTCAGTGGAGAAGGTCCAGCGCTCGTGCCCCGTGGTCAGATCGAGCGCGTAGACCTTGTGGTCGGCGGAGGAGCCGTAGTAGATCATCCCACCCGCGACGACCGGCTCGTACGCATAGCCGAACGCCATGCGGTGCAGCTCGCGACCGGGCTCCGGCCAGGCGGGCTGAGGCGGATGTGGCGAGCGGTACGTCCACTGGACATGAACCGGCGTCGTGATGGCTTCGCTTGTGACGCCGCTGCGCGCCATGTCCCCACGGTACGTGGGCCAGTCGGCGGCCCAGAGGCCGCCCGCAGGAATCGCAGCGAGGATCAGGACGCAGGCGACCCGCCGAGAGCATCTGCCGAGCATGAGGCTATCTCCTGGAAGTCAGGCTGCAGACCGGGCGCCCGTTCGCCAGGCATTCGCCAAACTCCTCGCCGTCAGCCGCCTGGGCGATCCGTGACCCGCGAGAACTCCTCGAAGAACGCCTGCAGGTTGGCGAGGACGACCGGGGTGAGGATGATGTTCATGAACTGGATGATGAGGCCGAAGTCCGGTGCGACCTCTTCGAACAGGAATCGCGTGTGTGCGCGCACATCGTCGGCCGTGCCATGGGCATAGAGGCTCTGCACCGGCGTACAGCCCCAGAGCGTCAGGTCCCTCCCGAACTCGCGCTTGATCGCCATCAGGTCCATGCACTCAGGCTGCACCGGGTTGATCGCGGTCACGCCGATGTCGATGAGATCGGGCAGGAGCGCGGTGAGCCGACCGTCGCTGTGGTAGGAGACCGGCACATCGGGCAGCACCTGCCGCGCCGCGCGGATCGCGGCGGCGTGATGCGGCCGGATGCGCTCGCGGTACATGCGCGGGCTGACCATCAGTCCCTGCTGGGTCGCGATGTCGTCCCCGATGCGGATCGCATCGACACCGGCCTGCGCGAACAGGCGCGCCTGCACGACACGCTGCTCGGCAAGCTTGCCGAAGAGCGTGTACACATACTCCGGGCGCTCGTAGAAGTCCGCCATCAACCGGTCGATCCCGCGCATCAGGTACGCAGTCTCCAGGATCGTCTGCGACATCTGCCCGATAGCCGCGAAGCCGTCGCGCTGGAGCGAACGCACCTCCTCCGTCAGCGCCGTGAGTGTCTTGACCTCGGAGAGATCGGCCCACGGGTAGCTCTCCAGGCCGGCCACGGTGTCCACCCTCGCCAGCGGGTGCCAGTACTTGTGCCCGGCATGGTGGCCCTCGACGCTCCGGAGGGCGATCCGGCCGACGCCCCAACACGATAGCTCAGCCTCCGGGGGCAGGCCGGGAACGTACCCGCCGAACACCTCGCGATCCCCACTCGGCGGCTCGAGTGAGACGTACCGGACTTCACCCGTGCGGAAGTACTCGCGCCAGTCGTCCGAGAGCTGCGCGGCGTCGAGGACCGCCGGCATGCCGCCAAGCGCGTCGTAGGCGACCTCGCCGCCGCCCTCGCGGCGGAGGATGTGGAGGATGCGTTCGCGGGAAGGGTGTCTCATCGAGCCTGCTCACCGAGGCCGTAGGTTCCGCCGGCTGTGGCGGCCGGGCTGCCCATTCGCGCCCCGCCGACCGGCTTCCTCGCCGACGGAGGAGATGAGTGCTCGGAGAACGAAGCCGCGAGTCGGAGGCCCCACCATGGTGCGTCTCGCCATCCTGCCCCTCGCTGTCTGTGCCCCGAACGTCGCATCTGCGCAGGAGAACCTGCTCGCCAACCCGAGCTTCGAGGAGCTGGGCGCAGGCCGGGCCGCGCAGTGGACGTGCGCGCCGCCCGAGGCCGTTGAGTTCCTCGCGGGCGGCGGACACGCCGGGCGGGCATACGCCCGGATCACCGACCCCGACAACAAGACCGGCATCTCGCTGGAGTCCGTCCCCGTCCCCTCGCGGCCAGGCGGGAAGTACCACGCGACGGCCTGGTTCCGCACGAGCGACAAGTGCCGGCCGGGCATCTACCTCAACTTCTACGACGACCTCGGCACGCGCGTGCATCACCTCTACACGCGCACGGACGGGCCGACGGAGGGTTGGGTGTTGGGCGAGGTGAGCACGGTCGCGCCGACCGAGGCGGTCGCGGTGTCGGTCA
>VGFC01000038.1 GCA_016869045.1 Armatimonadota bacterium | reverse complement strand
AGCGAGACCTCGGCGCCCGGGCCGCGCGCCGCGAGTCGCTCAGCGACCAGCTCCGGCACGATCACCTCATACCCAATCCCGCCGGTCTCCACGATCGCGCGTTCGTGGCCCACGTCGATGAGTTCGCCCTTGAGGTAACGGATCACCGTGAGCGTCTCCTAGCCCCGAGAGGCGTCCTGCACGCGCTCCGCGATCGCGGCGGGCAGGCCGCGCCGCCGGCCGACGCGCGGGCGGGCCCTGGCCCTGGTCGGCACACAGTGACACAGCGCGAGCGCGAGGGCGTCGGTGACATCCTCCGGTCGCGGAGGCTCTGCCAGCCGCAGGAGCTGCGCCACCATCCGGCCGACCTGCTCCTTGGGGGCCCGGCCGTTGCCGGTCAGGGAGCGCTTCACCAGCGCCGGCGCATACGCTACGACCTGCGCCCCGGCCTCCGCCGCCGCCAGATACACGACACCGCGTGCATGACCCATGAGGATCGCGGTCCGCGGGTGAGCATACTGGCTGTAGAGGTCCTCCACCACCACCACCTGAGGTGGGAAGCCGGCCAAGACTTCGGCGAGCTGCGCGTGCAGTTGTCGCAGTCGCTCCTCTAGCGGGGCCCCGGGGTCGGTCCTCAACAGCCCGCCCTCAACCAGCGCGATGTCGCCACCGTCGGGCCGAACGACACCATATCCCGTGACCTTCAGGCCCGGGTCGATGCCGATGATGTGCTCGCGCAGTTCGCCCATCAGAGCGGGATTATAAGCGGAAAACGGGACGGAGGCAATTATGGATGCGCGCCCAGAGGTGGGCGCACATCTATAGCTGCCTCCGTCTCATTCTCCGCGCTCGGCGGACCGACGCGCGCCGTCAGCGTCTGCTTGTCGAAGCTCAGGGCTAGCCCAAGCAAGCGACAAAGGTCGCTCGCCGGAACCGCCGTCTTGCCGCGCCACACAACGCCCGCGAACTCCGAGCGCTTCTCGGCGTCCTGGATCGTGAGGCCACCGGTGGGGGAGAACGTGAGCTTGGCGTCTCCCATGTGCGCGATGACCGAGTCTCTGACCGTCTCGACCGTGCAGCCAAGCGCCTGCATGAAGTCGCCTACCGGCACGTGCAGCCGGCTCTGCACGATCGGGCAGGGAATGCGGACCGGCTCGACCGCGAGCGGGTTGTGCACCTCGACGACGGCGACCGGCGGTTGAGCGAAGCCCCAGTTCAGCAGCGCGCCGGCCTCGGTCCACGAATCGGGCGACTTGAGGACCACACACAGCAGCGAGTAGCCGTCCCGTTGGGCCGAGGCGGCCAGGCAGCGGCCCGCCGGCGTCGTGAAGCCCGTCTTCACGCCGTCGCAACCCTCGCAGCGGGCGAGCAGGCGGTTGAGGTTCGCCACCGCCTCGCGACGGTCGCCGCCCCGGCGCACGATGGCCGAGCGCTGCCGGATGATCTCGGCGAGGGTAGGCTGCAGGCGCACCGCGAGCCCGAACACGGCGAGGTCCCGCGCGCAGGAGTAGTGGCCCTCCTCCGTCAGGCCGCTCGGGTTCACGAAGTGGGTGTTGACGGCGCCCAGCTCGGCGGCCTTCGCGTTCATCAGGTCCGCGAACGCGGCCTCCGAGCCCGCGACATGCTCGGCGAGGCACACGGCCGCGTCGTTGGCCGAGGGCAGCAGGAGGGCCTTGAGCAGCTCACCCACGGCAATGGTCTCCCCCTCATCGAGATCGATCCCGCTACCGCCGGTCGCTGCCGCGTGCGCGCTGACCGTTGCCACGTCATCCAGGGCGCAGCGCTCGGCGACTACGAGCGCGGTGACCATCTTCGTGAGGCTGGCGGGGGGACGCGCCTCGAAGGCGTTCTTCTCGTACAGAACGGCGCCCGACTGCGCCTGCACCAGGAAGGCTGCGGCCGCGTCAGTCTGCGGGGGAGAAGGGACGATCTCGCTCCCCGCCGCGCAGCTCAGGAGAGCGAACGCGAGTACGACCCAGAGGCGCGTGAGAGCCTGGCTGCGAAGAGCCTTACTCCTCAGTGACGGGGAAACCGACGATGCCGATGGCATAGGCCTTGGGGTCTTCACCGGGCGGGAGGTAGAAGCCGATCCGGGTCCGGTCGCCCGCCGGCTTCACCTCCAGCAGCTCGTCGCCGGAGTGAGGCTTCGTATCGATGAACACCTCGGCCTCCGGCGTGGTCGTGATCTTCAGAACGCCCTCGCCCGCGCGCTCGATCTTGAGCACCATGGTCTGGTCGCGCCAGGCCTCCGGCGGCGCCGACGGCAGGCGATAGCGGGACTCGGTCGGCTGCTCCCCTTGCACCGCAACCAGCCGGCTCGAGCGGTCACGGTACTGGCCCCGAGGGTAGACATCAAGCGTCACGTCCGCCGGCGCAGTGACCACAAGCTCCTCGCCCTCGAACCGAGCCTCGATCGTGACCCCCTCCGCTCCGGCAGGCGTCCCCTCCGTCCCCTTCGTCGTCCCACCCTCGGGTCCCGCCGTCGAGCCCGTGGTGTCGGTCGCGTTGGCAGATGGCGTCGTGGTCGGCGCGACTGTCGGCCCGCTCTCCTTCGGCACCGTCGCCCGACCCACGAGTAGCCCCAGCACCAGCGACACGACGCACACGATCAGCACGACTCCCAGGCGCTGCTGCCGCTGCCGCGACACGCTCATATCACCACCCCCCGCAAGCACAGGCTCCTCGACGACGACCTCTTCGGTCTCCTCCGGCTCGGGCGCAGGAGCGGGCGCCTCCGGCTCGACCGGCGGCTCCGGTTCCGCCTCCTCCGCCACCGGCTCGGGTGCCGGGGGCGGCGGCTCGGGCTCGGCAGGCGGTTCCGGTTCGGGCTCCTCCGCAGCTTCGGCCGCAGCCGGCTCCTCGGGCTGAGGCTCCAGCGGCGACGCCTCGACCACCGCGGGCGCCGGCCCCGTGGAGAGCGCCGCCACAGTGACGTTGTCCGTCGTGCCGGCCGCAACCGCCAGGGCGACGAGTGCCCGGCAGAAGTCCTCCGGCTCACTTCCGGCGTGGACGACCTCCGCCAGCGCGTCCGTGCCTACGACATCCGTCAGGCCGTCCGTGCACGCCAGGAACACCACCCCGGCCTCCAGCGGGAAACTGACCACGTGTGGGTCAACGGCCGCATCGACGCCGACGGCCTGCGTCAGTTGGTTGCGCAGCGGGGAGCGGGCCGCCTCCTCCTCGGTTAGGTGGCCCAGCCGCACCTGCTCGCCGACCCACGAGTGATCCTCGGTGAGCTTGCGCGCCCCCTCAGAGGTGATCAGGTACACGCGCGAGTCGCCGACATTCCCGACGATCGCCTCCTCGTCCGTGCAGACCACGACGGCGAGGGTCGTGCCCGTATCGCCGGAAAGGTCCTGAGTGACCGCCCATTCGTAGATCCGCTGGTTCGCGCGCTCGAAAGCCCCGCGCACGACATCCACGGGCTCCGCACTCGGGAAGCCGCTGGCGTAGTCCCAGTGGTCTGCGAGTTGGGCCGTTAGCACCTCAACCGTCGCGTCGAGGCCGAGTTGAGCCGCCTGGTCGCCTCGCTCATGCCCTCCCATTCCATCGGCCACCACCAGCACAGTTCGGAAGCCCCACAGGCTCTGCGTCGGGTCCAGCACCTGTGCGAAGCAGCGGTCCTCGTTGTACGATCGCCCGCCCGCCGCGCTCTCGCACGCGGCGGCAAGCCCCATGTCCTTGGGGGCAGCCATGCAAGACCTCGTCTGACGTCCTGTGGTTGCGGTTGGACAATTGGCCGTCGCCTCCCGGAATCCTGCCCTGTTCCGAAAAAGCCTCGCACCGAGTCGTTCCGGCCCCCTGCCACCGGGCAGTCCCGGACACCGGAAGTGTCACGAGGATCACGGTCCGCTTGAGGAGGAAGCCGGCCAAAGCCGGGCGAAAGCGCATTCCCGAATGCTGACGACTCACAGGTGACCGAAGGGAGCAGTGCCCGCAATGAAACCCCTCGATGTCGGCGTCTTCCTCTGTTCCACGGCCATTGAGGACCCGTTCGAGTCCGCAACCAAGCTGCACGAACTCGGGATCAACAACACCCAGATCGGCCCCCTGCCGCCCAGCTTCTACACCGACGAGAATGCGGACCGGCTCAAGGCGCATCTCGCCGACCTGGGCATCACGCCCACGACGCTCTTCGTGGGCTTCCCGGGTGAGAGCTACGCGAGCATGGCGGCGGTCAAGGAGACGGTCGGCTTGGTGGTGCCCGACAAGCTGGAGGAGCGGGTTGCCATCATGCAGCAGGCCATCGACTTCACGGCGCGGCTCGGTGCGCCGCGGGTCGCGCTGCACGTCGGGTTCGTGCCGATCGATCCCGATGACCCCATCTACGTGAGCCTCGTAGAGGTCATCCAGGAGATCGCCGACGCCTGCGCCGAGCAGGGCCTCGGCCTCAGCCTCGAGACCGGCCAGGAGACCGCCGAGGAGCTGCTGGAGTTCATCCACGCGGTGGACCGACCGAACCTCGGCATCAACTTCGACCCGGCCAACCTGATTCTCTACGGGAAGGACCGTCCGATCGAGGCGCTGGAGATGGTCAGGGACTGGGTGGTCAGCTGCCACTGCAAGGACGGCGTGTGGCCGACCGTCGAGGGCGAGCTGGGCAGCGAGATGCCGCTGGGCGAGGGGCAGGTGGACATCCCCGCCTTCGTGGCGAAGCTGAAGGACATCGGCTACCAGGGCCCCTTGACCATCGAGCGTGAGGCCGGCGACGACCGCATCGGCGACATCCTGCGCGCCAAGGCGCTGCTCGAGCGGCTGCGCGGCTGAGGGCCCGTCGCGCGGACGAAGGAGGCGTGGTGCCATGTCGGAAGGCGGGCCGGACGCGCGCCCCCCCGATGACCTGCGGCCTGCATGGCTGTCCGACGCCGTGGATCAGGCCGCCGACCTCGTCTTCCTCACCGATGACCGTGACCGGTTCGTGTACGTGAACCGTCGGGCCATCGACCTCCTCGGCACTCCGCCGACGAAGCTCGTCGGCGAGCCGGTCGTCGCGGTCGTCGCGCCCGAGGCGCACGCCAGGATCCTGGACGCCCTGCAGGCGGCTCGCCTGGGCGACCCGTCGGACACCCAGGTCGTCGAGTGTGCCTTCGTGGCGAAGCACGCGCCCGAGCCGGTGCCGCTGGAGATCACCTTGCGCTGTGTCACCGTCCGCCGGCACCGCCGTGGTTGCGTGGCGGTGGCACGCAGCGTTGTGGCGCGCGAGGATAGCCTGTCTCAGCTCCTCGCCTCCGAGCGCGTGGCGGCGATTGGCGACCTCGCGAACCAGGCCGCCGACCGGATCAACAACCCCCTGGCGGTGCTCGTCACCCATGCGGGCGTGATCGAGCGCGCCGCCCGGGAGGGGAAGCCCGCCGGCCCGGAGTCCCTCGAGCAGATGCGCAACGCCATCACGCGAATCGCGGATGTCACCGAGGAGCTATCCACGATCGCCGATACCTCGATCCAGAAGCTCCTCCTGGGGCGCCCGATCGCGGACATAGGGGCCGCGCCGAACCACGGGGAGCTGTCGCCCTCGTAGGCGGCCGCACATGCAGATCACCCTCCGCTACGGCCGTGACGGCCTTCTCGCTACGCTCCCCTACGACAACGTCCGCCATGTCCTGCGCTTCCATCCCCTGCCGCCCATCGAGGCGCCCGCGTGTGCCTTGGCCGACGCCCTCCGCTCTCCCATCGGCTGCCCACCCTTGCGCGAGCTGGCCCGCGGCCGTCGCGACGCCTGCGTCGTTACCTCCGACATCACGCGCCCGGTCCCGAACGCCGCGATCCTCCCCGCGCTTCTCGATGAGCTACGCACCGCTGGCCTTCCGCCCGAGCGCGTGACGATCCTCATTGGCACCGGCCTCCATCGCGCGAACACGCCCGACGAGCTGCGCGAGATGCTCGGCCCCGATGCTGCCGCGAGCGGCGCCCGCCTCGTGAACCATGATGCCCGCGCTGCCGACCAGCAGGCCTACCTCGGCGAGACGCCTCGCGGCACGCCGGTCTACGTGGACCGGACCTATGTGGAGTCCGATCTCAAGGTCGCCATCTCGCTCGTGGAGCCCCATCTGATGGCGGGCTTCTCCGGTGGTCGGAAGGCCATCTGCCCCGGAATCTGCGGCATGGAGACGATCCGCCGCTTCCACGGGCCCCGCCTGCTGGACCCCGACGAAGCGTGCGCCGGCCGCCTTGACGGCAACTCGGTCCACGAGGAAGCGCTCGCCGTCGCGACCCTCGCCGGCCGCCCCGACTTCACCGTGAACGTCACCCTCAACGAGTCGCGCGAGCTGACCGGCGTCTTCGCGGGCGAGCTGGTCGCCTGTCACCTCGCCGCCGTGCAGCGTTCCGTTGACCAGTCCAAGGTCGCCCTTCCCGAGCCCGTGGACATCGTCGTGACGACGAACGCCGGCTACCCGCTCGATCTGACCTTCTATCAGGGCGTCAAAGGGATGCTCGCCGCCGTCCCGATCCTCAAGCCCGGCGGCACCATCCTCATCGCCCACGAGTGCGCCGAGGGCCTCGGCGGCCCGGAGTTCACCGACCTCATGCTGTCCGTGACCGACCCGCACGCCTACATCGCGAGCACGTGGGAGGAGAGTGTCTTCTGCATCGACCAGTGGCAGCTCCACGAGCAGGTGAAGGTCCTGCGCCGCGCTGGCGAGATCCTCAACCTCAGCGCCGGCATCCCACGCGACCTGCAGGCCCAGTGCTTCGTGACCCCGATCGCCTCCGTCGAAGAGGGTATCGACCGCGCCCTCAGGAAGCACGGCCCCAACGCCTCCATCGCGGTCATCCCCGAAGGCCCCTACGTCCTCGCCTGCCTGGAGGGAGACGCGGTGGACCGGCAGAAGCTCACCTCTCGCTGCACCCGCTGAGTGAGCGCTGCGCGTGAAGATCGCCCAACTCACCTACTCCTACCAGCCCATCATCGGCGGCGCGGACGCCTATGCGGACCTTCTCTGCAGCACGCTGCGCCTGCGTGGGCATGAGGTGTGGGTCTACCAGCGCTCGGCGGAGGTCGCCGACCCGTTCGTCCGGGCCGCGCCCCGCTGGCAGGCCCGATTCCGCCCGCGCGACTTCTGGCTGGTGCCGTACTGGCTGCGTGTGCGGCGCCGCGAACTTGCGGCGATGGACGTGCTGATCGCCCACTACCCGAACTACTGCCGCGCTGGCTGCTTCCACCCGCGCCTGATCGGACTCTCGCATGGGGTGACGTGGGACGACGAGCCCGGCGCGTGGCGCTCGCAGAAGAAGCGGACGATGGCGCGCGAGGCCTTCACGCGGTGCGCGCGCTTCGTCGCGAATGACACGTTCTTCCTGCGTGAAGTGGGCGTAGACATCGCGCCCGGCGAGCGCCCCTTCGAGGAGGTTGCGCCCGGTCGCTGGTTCGTCCCCAACTGCGTGGACACATCGCGGTTCGCGCCGTCTGCGCTCGCCGATCGGCCGCCGCTGATCGTCGTGCCCCGCAATCTGTATCGCAACCGGGGCGTTCATCTCGCGATCCAGGCCTTTGCGGCGCTCGACCTCACGGACCACACGATGGAGGTCGTCGGCGCCGATGGCCAGGCCGACTACGCGGCTGAGTTGCGCGCAATGGTCCGCGACCTCGGCCTGACGGATCGCGTTCGGTTCGTGGGTCCGGTCGAGTGGCACGCCATGGCGCCGGTCTACGGTCGCGCACGCCTGTGCCTCATTCCTTCGACGTGCGGCGAGGGCACCTCGCTCGCCGCGCTCGAGGCGATGGCCTGCGCAACCGCCACCATCACCACGCGCGCCGGCGGCCTGCCCGACCTCCCGGCGGTCCACTGCGACGCGACCGCCGACAGCCTCGCGCAGGCCATCCGCGACGTGCTCCCTCGCTGGCGGGAGATGGGGGAGAGTCAGCGGGCCGCGGTCGTCACGGGCTTCTCCCTCGACCGCTGGCAGCAAGCCTGGTCGCACGTCGTCGAGGATTGGTAGCCGTTGGAGGGGCCGCATGGCCGCAGGCCATCCGGCCCGCCGTAGCAAGGAGCCCCCCATGAACCCCTACCGCGTCGGAATCATCGGCCTCGGCCGGATGGGCAGCACGATCTGCGACGAGGTGGTCGGCTACGAAGCCTTCGTGCTGCCCTACTCGATCGCGGGCGCCTGCGCGGCGAGCGACCGGCTCGAACTCGCCTGCGGGAGCGACCTCCTCCCCGAGAAGCGCGACGCCTTCCGCGAGCGTTGGGGCTGCGAGGCGCTGTACGAGGACTTCGCGCAGATGATCGCGCGGGAGGGGCCGGACCTCGTCGCGATCTGCACGAAGGCCGAGAACCATGCGGAACTCGCGACGGCTGTCGCTGAGGCCGGCGTGCCGATGATCTACCTGGAGAAGGCGATGGCCTGCTCGATGGCCGAAGCCGACCGCGTAAAGGCCGCCTGCGAGCGCCACCGCACGGTGCTCAACACGGGCGTCCTGCGTCGTTTCGGGGATCACTACCAGCGCGTGCGCGCGCTGATCGCCCACGGCGCGATCGGGGAGCCCAAGGCCGTCGTGCAGATGTCCGGCGGCTCGCTGCTACACAGCCACATCCACGCGGTGGACTTCGCCCAGTTCATGCTCGGCGATCCGAGAGCCCTCCGCGTGCGCGGCGAGCTGCTGCCTCGCGACCTCGTGATCGAGGGCAATCGCCTCGACCACGATCCTGCCGCCGTCTACCAGATCGAGTTCGAGACCGGCGCCGGCGCCTGGAACGTGCCGCATGGGAACTACGACGTGGAGATCATCGGCACGCAGGGGATGATCTCGTGCATGAACAACGGGATGGACTTCTCGTGGCGCCGACCCGACGATCCGCCCGCCAAGTGGGCGCGCTTCCGCCAGCAGCCCCTCGACCTCCGCGCCACGCGCAGCGCAACCGTTGCGTGTCTCGAGGACCTCGTCGAGGCTCACGAGACAGGCCGCCCCTCGCTCAACAACGTCGGCGTCGCGCACCACTCAACCGAGATCTGCCTTGCTGTCGCCGAGAGCCACCGCCAGGGCGGCCGCTGGATCGACCTCCCCCTACCCGACCGCGACCTCTACGTGTTCCACGTCTGACACACGAAGTGAGGCGTCAGGACTGTCCACTGTTGGCCGCAGCGTCCTGGAGTCACCTCCGTCATCGCTCCACCGGCCCGCAGACCTCACTGCACTTCGAAGACCGGCCTGAGTTGCGCCGGCCCGACGATCCAGTGCCCGGCCGCCGACAGCTGCTTCTCCGGGGTGAAGAGGCGCGCACCCGGCATCGTGAGGGTCTGACTGCCCAGGCGGAAAGTGAGCGGGTCGTCCTTGACCCTGATCTCGCTCAGCTCGACCGCCGACTGCTCCGGGTCGGGGGTGAGCCGCCAGACGGTCCGGCCGTCCGCTCGGCAGCCCGTCAGGATGAATGGTTGGTGCGCCGGAGTCACGGCCTCCACCAGCGTCGTGCGGTCGCTATAGCCCACGAGGCCGTTGATCTGGTCCATGAGGTCGTCCAGCAGCTGCATGTCCTCATCCTGGCAGTAGTCGGCCGGGTCCTGCGCCTCCTGCCAGCGGTACGGGTTCCAGGTACACAGCGTGTCGGGCGCGCACAGGGCTGTGTGGAACACGACCTCCTGCCAGTAGTCCGTGTTGCCGATGGAGCTGTACGGGGGCCGCTTCCCGGGCGGCTCCTTCTCCCAGTCCGACACGTACCCGCGCCACGCGACCCACGGCATGAGCGGCACCTTCGGGTTGGTGAGCAGAGCCTCGCGGACCTCATTCGTCGCGAAAAGCGCCGACCGGAACGGGCCCAGCCCAAACGGCTTCCCATCCACGACAATCCCGCTCAGGTAGGTGATGACCCCGTAAGGCGACGGCGCCTGATGGGTGCCCACATGCTCCCCGGTCCGGCCCGGGATGTCCCCGGGATCGCGCGCCTGACCCCAGGCGACCAGGCTGGCCGCCGGATGGTATCGCACACCGTAATCGGCGCACTTCACGTCCGGGTAGTACTTGCTGACCACCGCGTACAGCCGGTTGTAGTTCCGGGCGGACAGGTAGTCGCAGTACCGCCACCACGTGTGCGACATCGGCTTGTCGTTGTAGATGTCGGCAGCCGACTCAAGGTGCATCTCCTGCAGCATCTCGCCAAACCGCGGGTCCTGCTCCACCGCCGCCCAACGCTCCGGCGTTGTGATCTCCGATCCCGGTGTGTGCTCGGTATCGAGGATGAAGTAGTCTAGCTTCCCGCCCAGGTCGCGGTACGTGCGGAAGAACCGGTCGTAGACCTGCTCCACGTGCGCGATCCCGTGGTCCCACCACGGCCCGGTGAACGCCTCGCCCCCGGCCGTGGTCAGCTTATCCTCCGGGTGCTCGTACATCGGGCGGTAGACATCCCAGTCGAAGATCGCCCGCCGCCCCTCCGGTTGCTGATCCAGCGCCGCCTTCACCTCCGCCACGTTCCCCACGTTCCCCTGGCTCAGCCAGAAGAGCATCGTCACATTCCGCCAGGGCGAGACCATGCAGGGCTTGTCCCGCCCCAGTTCCGCCAGGCTCCACGCCAGCACGGGGATCGGCCTCGGCGGGACCCCTTGCGGGCTCGCCGCCGACCCGAGCGTTCCGGCGACCACGGTCATGCACCATGTTGCGCGCCTCATCATGCCATCGGCCCTCCGGTGTCCTGCCCTCACCCCACCACCTCCACGACCTCCCCCTCCAGCAGCTCCAACCCCAACCACTCTCCGTCCTGCCTCGACGCGCCCACCTTGCCCGTCACCTTGAGCTTCGCGCCGCTCCCTGGCAGCGCACTCGCCTTCACCCTCGCCTCCGCGTCAGCCGTGGACACGATGCGCAGCGAGCGGTCATCCCATCGCAGCAGCACATTCGCCGCCTGCTTTGCCACGAACTCCAGATCCGGCCCCCGGTAGCTCGGGCTCCCCACGAACAGCGCCCCCGGCGCGCGGTATACGTACCCCGTCCCGATCTGCGTCGGCGCCGCGATCACCTGCAGCTCGCCTCGGTCGCCGCCTGCGTCCACGTACTCTCGCAGGAACCGCAGCGCCCACACGAGCGGCTTGGGCTTCGCCTCCATCGTCCCATCGGACCAGAACAACCCGTACCGGCCCTGCTCGATGTGCGTTGCCACCTCCTCCGGCGGTATCCACGCGCACTGCTGCCGCGACAGGTCCAGAGGATGGTCGGTGAGCGCCCACTTCATGCACCCCGAGAACCCGTGTGCATAGGCGTACAGGTAGTGCAGGAACTCGCCCAGCGCGCTCGTGTGCAGGTCCAGGTATCCGTCGCCGATCCTCATCCCGTTCGAGTAGCCGAACTCCCCCAGCGAGATCGGCCGGTCGGGCCACACCCTCCGCAGCCGGTCGAGTGTCGTCAGGTTCCTGAGCACGCTCTCGTAGTCCGTCGGCGGCTGATATGCGTGGTGTGACACGAAGTCCAGCTGCCGGTTCGCGGGCAGGCAGTCGAAGATCGAGTTGTACCCCACCGTGATCGCGTGCGTCTTGTCCACCGCGCGGATCGCCTCCACCTGCCACCGAATCCAGTCCGCGAAGATGCCGTCCGTAGCGTCCAGCACCGGGCTCCACTCGTCGTTGCGCGGCAGCGGCCCGGTCACGCCGGGGAACGAGGTGAAGTTGCCCGCCATCTGCAGGCCCGCCCACTCCTCGTACTCACCCCACCGTTTCCACAGCGGGTACCGCTCCCCGAGGGCCTGCTCGCCATCCTCCACCGCCGCGAGCTGATACGCATACGGCTCGTTCTGCAGGTCGTAGCCGAGCAGCATCGGCTCGTCCCGGAACGCCTCTGCACACTGCCGGCAGCGCTCCTCCAGCTCCTTCCGCGTCAGCAGATCGGTGTGGTCCACCACGACGATCAGCAGGTAGATGCCGTACTTGCGCGCACACTCCTTGAGCGCCGCCAGCTTCTCGGGATCGGTCCACAGCGGGCCGGCCCCGTAGATCCTCAGGCAGTTCAGCCCCGCCTCGTGCGCCCGCCGGAAGTCGCTCTCCAGCCACCGCAGCCACGGCCCCGCGAAGAACTTGCGGTCCAGGCTCCCGATGTAGTCGCAGCCGATCAGGAACAGCGGTCGCCCATCGGGAAGCGCGAACTGTCTGCCATCGTCCGACCGGCTGAGCGGCCCCGGCGCCGCCGTCTGCAGCGGAACCGACCTCGCGAGCAGCCGCGCGTTGCGCTGCGCGCTCCCCTCGGGCAAGTCCTGCGACGCCACAGCCTGCAGGAAGCCCCTCAGGCAGCCCAGGAATGCCCCCGAACGGTAGAACTCCGGCGTCGTGATTCCCGACAGCAGCCAACACCCGCCGTTGTACGTCCCGCCGTAGTGGATGAGCGCCGAGCACGCCCAACCTCGGTTCCGCCCAAGCCGGTCCTCGGCCCGCAGCAAGGGCACGAGTTCTGACCGCTCCCACAGCGTGAACCCCACCGCCGACAAGCCCTCGACGCGCCCCTCGTACGCCCCGCGGTCAACCACCAGGTCCTGCGGGCAACCGCCGGCCCGGACTGCGTTCCGCAGCACGTACGGTTCATAGTCGTCAAAGCACACCGTGTTCGGTGGGAGGTAGTCCCCGAACGTCGCGCCCAGGTCGTTCGCCGCCGTGCCGACCTCGTCGATCTCGATCACATGGTCTCCGTCGGGATGGTCCGACAGCCCCGTCGCGAGCCCGAACGAGAGGCGGCTCGCCCGCTCGAGGTGCAGGCAATCGCCCGGCCCACCTCTGCCCGCCGGCGAGCCATCCTTGAAGAAACGAAAGCCCCACGCTTCGAGCACGTACCGCCGCCACTCCTTCGTGATGTCGAGCGCCCTGACCCACCGCGATCCATCCGCCTCATCGATCTCGATTGCCACTTGCGGCGTGCCCGCTGGCCCTCGCGCCTGGAGGCACAGGAGGTCCTGGCCTTCCGCAATCGCGGCGGGCACCGACGCGACGAACACATCCCACTGCCACTGCCCCAGCCCCTTCAGCTCCAGCCGCAGGCACTGCCCCTGCGCTCCCGGCGCACTCACCGCGCGCGACGGATGCTCCGGCTTGTTCGTGCTCCTGGTCCATCCCGACCTATCGCCGTCGTCGAACGAGAAGAGCATCGTCGCTGTCGGGGTCTCCCGCATCAACGTCTCAAACCCCCCGCGGTCCCGCCACTGCCCTCGCACCCGGCACATCGGCCTCTCGTACGCCTTCCCCCCGAGCAACACGAGATGCCCTCCCGCCTCCAGGAACCGAGTCACATTCCCTCTTGCTCGCCCCGGGAAGGCTGGGCTGTTCGTCAGCACCAACACGTCCTGCGTCCCTCGCGCGAAGACCCGCTCGTCCGCCAACTGCTCTGCCGTCAGGCACGTAGCCGCGTCGCCTCTCGCCGCCAGCGCACTCCTCGCACGCTCCACCAGCGCATGATCCAGCCCCGGAATGTCATCCTCCAGGATGGCGACGCCCAGCTGACCCGCCGCCTGCAGCGCCGTCAGCAACCCAATCCCAGCCACGCTCGCCCCGCGAGCGAGAACTCGCATAGATGAGTGCCTCCTCGCCAAGTGGGGGGACATTGCGCCGGAGCATTCGGGGGAACGGCCAGGATTCCTCGCCCCCCTACGCCCGCTGCACCACGCGCAGGTCGGCGATGGCCTCGTCGAGGGACTTCAGTTCGCGGTTGAGGGCCTCGATGGCCTGGGCGTCCACGCGCTCATCCGCCAGCTCGCCCTCCTGCGTCGTGAGCCACAGCCTCGCGCCTTCGAGGGCCGACTCGATCTTGGACAGCCTCAGCAGGTGCCGCGCCTCGCCGGCCTCGGCATCGGCGAGGAGCTCGCGCAGCTTCCGCTGCTCGGTGAGCGTGGCCTCGATCTCCTCGCGAACCCTGGGCTGCTCTGCCTCGGCGAGTCGCGCCTCATTCGCCTCGATCTTCCGCCCGAGGTCCTCGCGGTCGATGGACTTCGCCGCGCGGCGCAGCGCTCCGATCTGCCGCCCGAGGTCATGCGCGCCATTGCGCATCCGCGCGACCTGCGACTTCAGCTCCCCAGCGTCCCACCTTCGCGCATCGACTGCTGCCGTCGCCAGTCGCGCCTTCTCATCGATCCGCCGCAGCGACTGCTTGGCGTCGGCTATGCTGATGCGGGGCTTCCGCCACGCATGGGCGATCGCGACGGCCAGACCCACGATCGCCGCCGTGCCCAGCAGCCGCAGGAGCAGCACGAGGGGCCGCGCTTCGGCCTGCCACACTTCCAGCCGCAGATCGCCGCTCAGCGAGTTGCGGACCTCGGAGGGGGTGATGATGAGTTCGGTCACGAGGCGATCCGTGTCCATCCACGCGGACACCGACGGCGGCGGCGGGCCGTCCGGCAAGCGGAACACGGCGACATGCGCGTTGGAATCGCCCGGCACCGCGATGAGCCCCTCGGGCGAGCGCCCGATGTGCGCGGCGTCCGCGCCGTCGTACGTTTGCCCGCTGTAGCTGCAGGCCACCAGCCCTCGCAGCACGACCCGCAGGTCCTCCGCTCGCACGCCCTTGGGCAGCGGCACCGCAACCTCGCGCCCATCGAGCGGCACCGCCGCCTCCGCGACCTTGCGGAAGCCCTCGAGCGAGCCCTGCGCCCAAACGAGGCTCGACGGCAGCAACGCGCAACTGCCCAACACGACCGTGCGCAGCCTCATGCTCATGGCGGTTCGCCTCACCGGGTGCGCTGGTACGCCGAGTACGTGAGCGCCTTAGCCAGGTACGTGCCCAGCTCGGGGTTGGCCGACGGCGACGCCGTCTGCGCGATCAGGTCCCTGTAGGCCGCGAGCAGCACGCCGTCCTTGTTCAGGTCCGTGTCGTTCCACTCCTGCGCAGCCGTCCCGAGAACCACCATCTGCTCGTCAACGGCCTTGGCGGCCTGAGCGGACTGGCCCGACTGCAGCAAGGTCGCCGCCTTCTGCAAGGCCTCTCCGGTCTCAAAGCCCAGGACGTTCTTGCGGATGGAGCGGTCGATGGAGGCGACCATCGATTGCTTCTCGGTCGTGTAGTTCACGGTCACCGCCAGATGGTCCTCGCGGTTCTGGGGGAAAACGAGGTCCTTGTACTTGAGGTAGACATCGGCGACCTTCCGCCGCTCCCGGCCCGCGGGCACGTTGACCTCGATCATCACCACATGGCTGTCGCCCATGTAGAACTGCGGGATGACCACCTTCAGGCCCGGTTCGTCGTCGATATGCTGCCGGTCGCGGGTGATGCCCAGGTCGTCGTACACCCGCTGATCGACCGCCCGCTCGGTTTGCTTGACGCGCGCGACCTCCGCCTCGCTCATCTGCTCCGAGCCCAGCACGCGCACCGCCTCCACGCCCGGCGCCAGCTGCACCCGCAGCCGCAGCGCCCTCGCGACGGCATGCGTGAGGTCCTCCAGCTCCTCCTTGAAGATGTCCTTGATGCTCAGCGCATCGCGGACGAAGTGGTAGTTGCCCTTGCCTTCCCGCGCGACCGTCATCATGAGTTGCTCGTCGAAGTCCAGCCCCATGCCGACCGTCGTCGTCTGGATCGCCTTGTCGAAGTGGTCCGCGGTGAGCCGTGAGAAGGCCGCCAGGTCGCTCGTGCCGGAGGTCACCTGCCCATCCGAGATCAGGATGACCTCATTGATCGCCTTCGGATCGAGGTTCTTGCGCACCTCGCCGTAACCGGCTTGGAGGGCCGCGTAGATGTCCGTGGAGCCTCCCGGCTGTAGCGCGCGGATCTTCGCGCGAATCGCGTCCTTGTCGGTCGCCTTGCGCGCGGCGACGAGGACCTCCTGGGACTGGTCGTAGGCCACCACTGCGATCGTGTCGGTCGCGGCGATTCGGTTCACGACCTCGAGCGCCGCGTCGCGCGCGTGCTCCAGCTTGCTCTCATCGCCCATGGAGCCGCTATGGTCGATCACGAGACAGATGTTGAGCGGCGGGCGCTGCGGCGCCTCGCGCTTGATGCCCTGAATCCCGACCTGCAGGAACGTGCGCCCTCCCTGCGTCAGCAGCCTGCCGTGTTGCGTCGCGGCGGTCACGGCCAGGGCTGTGCTGCGCGGCATCGGGAACGGCTGCCGGTACTCGGCGCTGAAGGCCTCGAGCTTCACCGCCTTCCCGTTGACCATCACGCCCTTGTCGATCAGGTCCGCCATCCGCTCTCGCGCCCCCCGTCCGCCCATGTACGTGTTCGTCACATACGCATTGCGGTCCATGGGCGGCCTCGGCCCGCCGCCCATCGCCCCGCCGGGCATCGCCTTCGCCGTCGCCTCGGGAGCCGAGGCCTCCTCGGGGGCCATCGCCTCCTTCCCGTCCTCCTGGCTGATGGACCCAATCGTGTGCCTGGACGCCGCCTTCCTCTTGGCGCACCCCACAGAGCCGACCCCGATGAGAAGCAGCCCGCAGAGCAGTATCCCGACGACAACGAACATCCCATCGGTGACACGCCGTGGGGACATCGCTCTCGCCTCCTCTGGTCATCCATTGACGCGATACCGACGATAGCTCAGACGCGGGACACGCGGAAAACGGTTCGCTCGAGGCGACGAGGGGAAGTTGGCTACATCGACTCCGCAGCGTCCCAACCCCCTGTCGCTGCCGAGACGCGGAATCCTACATGCACGCACCGGGCACGGAACCGCCGGGCCCCAGCTTGCGCCTCGCCTCCCTTCGTCCCGCCGGCCAGAACGGCCTTCCCTCGCATCGCAGGTCATGTGAGGACCTCGTCCGTCAGCCGCTTGCGAAGGACCCTTCCGCTTGCCCCTCGAACCACTCCGCGAAGCGCCGGCCCATCATCCGGAGGTGTCCGCATGGGCTTCATCGCCATCACGGTTCTCGCTGCCCTCACCGGCGCCGCGTTCGGCGCGCAGGAGATCGGGCGCTACGACTTCGCGCCGGGCGATCCCGCCGGGGTCGCGGCGGACAAGTCGGGCTTCGACAACCACGGCAAGATCGTCGGCGAGGCGGTCGTCGCCGACGGCGTCCTTGCGTGCGGCGGCCAGGGGTTTGTCGAGCTGCCGAGCGGCGAGGCGGTCTTCGGTCCGCGTGGGGATCGCGGCGCGGTGTCGATCCGGGTGCGGCCGAGCTTCGCGCCCGAGGAGCTTCCCAACGAGCAGTGGGAAGGCTACTCGATGATCTTCTACGCCATGCAGACCGACGGCAACGGCCTGCCCGACGGCAGCCAGGAGATCGGCCTGTGGTGCCACGGGCCGAACCTCTACGCGAAGTACGCGGCGACCGGTTTCGGGGCAGCCTTCGCGTTGCCCAGCCCCTTGCGGAAGGGCGAGTGGACCCACCTCGCGTTCTGCTGGGGTCCGAAGCTCAAGGTGCTCTACGTGAACGGGGAACCGGTTGACCGTGACGAGAGCCCGAATGTGCCCGTGTCGCTCGACGCCTTCCCGGTGATGATCGGCCAGCACCCGTCCAGCAAGCGGTGGGCGTGGAGAGGCGACCTCGCGGACTGCCGTCTCTTCGATGACGTGCTGACCGACGATGAGGTAGCGGCTATGGCTCGCGCGCGCAGCCTCGC
Organism: Armatimonadota bacterium; assembly: GCA_016869045.1. GTDB lineage: Bacteria > Armatimonadota > Zipacnadia > Zipacnadales > VGFC01 > VGFC01. The sequence continues at coordinate 13,457 of VGFC01000038.1, read as the reverse complement.
CGACGCCCCGCCGGGGACGTACGACCCCGCGCGTCCGTGGATCGAGAGCGTGGACTGGGGGCGCCTGTGGCTGGGCACGTGGGACATGACCGTGAACCTCCGGCTGCGCGACAACGTGACCCGCGTGTCGGCACACGTGGAGCAGCTCGGCGCAGGTCCCCGGAGCGGCGGCCCGGTGGTCGCGGCGACCGGTACGCCCGGCGAGGCCCTGCCACTGAAGCTACGGGTGCAGGTCGCGACAGAGGGGCCGCTCCGCCTGAACTTGGTGTTGAAGGACGTCGCGAGCAAGCGTGTGATCGGCGGGCGTTCGGCCTTCATCAACATCCCGCCACTCAGCCCGAGCCTTGCAGCTGCTTCCGCGAAGACGCAGGCGGCAGAGAAGCTCCTGCTACCCCTGGCTGGCGCGGACGGTGACGCTGTGAGGGGTGCCGTGAACGGCGAGTTGAGCGCCGTGGAGCAGGCAACGGAGGCGTTGTCGGCGGCTGTCAGGGGTGAGCCCACACGCGCCGATTGGGACCGGATGATCGGCGAGGCGGCGCAGCTCGCGGCCCGGGCGGACCGCCTTCTGACCCGCACGACCATCTACGCGCGCGGCGTGAACGACGGCAAGCTCCCGAGCTTCGGCGTCGGCGCGGACCATCCGCTTCGGAAGTACCTGAAGGACGACCCCTTCGAGGGCGTGCTGGAGGCGCCCATCGAGCTGAAGGCTGCAAGGAACGAATACGAGGCGGCGCAGGTACTCGTCTTCGCTCTCGATCAGGACCTGTCAGGCGTGACGGTCGAGGCAGCGGACCTGAAGGGGCCCGGCGCAGCGACCATCCCGCGCGACAGCATCACCTGGAACCACGTCGGCTACGTGAAGACCGAGAAGCCGACCTACGAGGTGCGGCACGTCGGGCTGTGGCCCGACCCGCTCCTGCCGCCGGCGCCCTTCGACGTGGCGAAGGGCAGCTTCGGGATCGTCTGGCTCACGGTTCGCGTCCCGCCCGACGCCGCTCCGGGGGACTACGCGGGCACGGTGACTCTCCGCCCTCAGAACGCCTCGGCCCGCGAGGTGCCGGTCAGGCTGCATGTCTGGGACTTTGCCCTGCCGCGGGAGTCATCGCTGACGACCGCCTTCGGCCTCAACAGCATGGGCTCGTTCGGCGAGAAGATGGACGTGGACAAGTACGTGCAGAACGCCTTCGAGCATCGCATCAGCCTCGGGTTCCCCGGCTCGGTGTTCGCGGCGGCGAAGCCCGTCTTCCCGAGCTTCGGCCTCGCGGGCAAGACGCTCACGTTCCGCGTGCGCGCCGGCGGGGCGGAGGGGGTCGAGGTCGGCCCGCTGTTCCTTATCTGCGCTGCGGAGGGTCAGGCCGGCACGCGAATCTACGGCCCGCTGCCGCTGAAGCGGGGCGAGTGGAGCGACGCGGCCGTCGAACTCGGCCGGGAGGAGAAGCCCACGACCGTGCGCTTCGAGTACCGCAACGCCGGGCCGATCGGGCTGACGATCTCGGAGATGAAGCTCGACGGGAAGGTCTTCGACGCGATGGACCGGCCCGAATGGTGGCCCGCCGGCGGGCCATGGGCGGCGGTGAGCAAGGCGGACGATGGCCTGCGCTTCGAGGTCGGCGCCCCGGCACCCGGCGAGCCGCTGATCGAGGCCTGGCCGCACATCGAGCGCAGCGCCGTGCAGACACCCTCGGACATCCCCTTCACGATGGACTTCACGGAGTTCGACGCCCGAATCGAGAAGTACCTCGGCAAGGGCATCAACGCGATCTTCGTCCCGGTGCCCGGCTGCCCGCGCGACATCTCGGAGGCCGAAGCCAAGGACCTCGTGCGCAGGAATCACCTCGGGCCGATCGCGAAGGCCTACCAGGATCATCTGGAGCAGAAGGGCTGGCTCTCCTCTGCCTACACCTACGTTGCCGATGAGCCTGAGCCCGGCTCCTACCCGGCACTTAACGTGGTGATGGGCACGATCAAGCAGTGGGCCCCGAAGCTGCGGAACATGCTCACCGCCCGCAGCTTCCCGCCGGAGCTGCAGTACGTGGACATCTGGTGCCCGGAGGTCTACTCCTTCAATCCCGACAGCGCGGCGGCAGAGCAGGCCAAGGGCAAGCTCGTGTGGTGGTATCCGGCCTTCAGCACGCGCCATCCGTTCCCCGACTTCTGGGTGGACTACCCCGCCCTCGACAACCGCGTCATCTTCTGGCTCACGTGGAAGCACAAGCTCGATGGGCTGCTCTACTGGTCGATCACGAACTACTGGAAGGCGAACCCGTGGGAGAGCGCCATGACCTTCCCCGGCGCGAATGGCGACGGCACTCTGGTGTACCCGGGTGACGACGGCGGCCCGGTCAACTCGCTGCGCTGGGAGTGCCTCCGCGACGGTTCGGAGGACTACGAGTACTTCGTCCTCTTGCGGGCCCTCGCCCAGAAGGCGCGCGGCAACCCCCAGGCCCGCGACCTGGTGCAGCAGGCTGACCGGCTGCTCGCGATCGAGGATTCGGTCGTGCGCAACTGGCGCGAGTGGAACGCCGACCCCGCCGCGCTGCTCAAGGCGAGAGACGAGATGGGGGAGACCATCGAGAAGCTGCAGGAGGTAACCAAGGGATGACCCGCCCGGCGTGTCTTGCGGCCATCTTGCTGCTGGCGTGCCGTGTCGTCCTGGCTGACGACGTGCTGCGCTACGACTTCGCGGGCGACCGACCGTTCGTCGTCGATCTCTCCGGCCACCTGAACCACGGTCTCGCCCACGAAGCCACGCGCGTGACCGACGAGGGCCGCTCATGCCTGAGCCTCGGCCAACACGGCTTCGTGCGCCTGCCCGAGGCGGAGCTGCTCCTCGGCAAGCAGCCGCTGAGGGGCTTCCTCGAACTGAGCCTGAAGCCTGGCTTCGAGCCCAGCCTACTCTCTGCGGATACGTGGGAGGGTTGGGTGGCACTCATCTACATCCAGAAGACCTCCGGCAACGGCCTGCCCGATGGCGCGAACGAGATCGGCCTCGCGCTGCATGGGCCCAAGCTCATCGCGAAGGTGGTGGGCCCGGGCGACTACGGCCCCTTCGCGGTGATCGACTGCCCTCTGAAGCGAGGCCAGTGGACAACGCTACGCATGGAATGGGAGCCCGGGCGCCGCGCGCTGTACGTTGACGGCAACCTCGCCGCCGAGAAGCTGGGCGACTACGCGCCGCCGGAACTCGACATGTTCCCCGCCTTCATCGGCCGCCACCCGTCCAGCGGAAAGTGGAACTTCGGGGGGCTGGTAGCGGACGTCGCAATCGGCAGGTAGGGGTCAGATCCTCCTCGCCACCCACTGCACGCCTCTTCCTAGCACCTCGCGGAAGCTCGGGTGCTCGTAGGCCAACCGGTCGTGGCCGAGCTGCACGCAGAACACCCGCGCCTGCCCGAACTCGCGCGCCCAGGCCAGGCAGCTCATGCTCTTCGGGTGCTCGGTCGTCAGGAGCACCTCGCTGTCCGGGCCGGGGTCGGCCATCAGGTAGCTCTCGTCCGCCTGGGCCCACGGCTCCAGGCCGCGCGTGATCGGGTGGTCGGCGTTCACGATCTGCACCTCAAGCGTCTGCGCAACGTGGTAGCTGAACGAGCGGTCCTCAATCCCCACCAGCTTCGCCCAGAAGGGCCATTGCGGGAAGGCGAGGATCGCATGGTGGAGTACCACGATGCCTTGCTCGGCCGTCCCGATTCGCTCCAGTGCCGCCTTCATCGGCGCCTCGTACCATGCGCCCTCGCCCGTGGGCGTCGCCTGGTGGAAGTGGTAGAAGACGACCGCGTCGTAGGTGTCCCTGGCGGCCCCCGCATCCGCGCAGAAGTCCTCCATGTGCTGCGGGTAGGCCGCGACGCCGTCCAACGCATTCACGCACTCGACGAATGCCGGCACGTCATAGGGATGTTGGCCGGTGACGACGGCCGTCCTGATAGGCGCATCCACGATGGCGTCCCCCTTCCCCGTCCCCGGAGCCCGGAGGCATTCGGAGGACAGGCAAGAATGCCTGTCCTCCGAGTGTCTGCACGGCGTACGGACCGCTACCCGCGCTTCTGCAGGAAGCCCTCGACCATCGGCAGGTCGCGGAGATCGTCCAGGTCCATGGCGAGCAGCGCGTCATCGCTGAGCACGCCCCGGCAGTCGGCCCCGAGAATCTCGCTCAGGCGGCGCTCCACGTCCGGGATCGACAGGCGCCGCAAGAGGAACTTCAGCGCCAGCCCGACCCCGAACAGGGCCGCGAGCTTCCAGGGCTTGCGCCGGGCCACCTCGATCTGGTCGGCCAGGGCCTCGAAGCTCTTGAGCAGCGAGCCGCGGAAGTACAGCACGTTCGTGCAGACCACCTGAGCTTCCCGCAGCCGCAGGAAGGTCCACTCGCGGTCAGGGAAGGCCGCCATGATCCCCTGCTTGCTGACCACGGGGTAGCAGAGATCTGCCTCCTCCGGCACCTGGCTGAGGAAGCGCTCCAGGGCCTCGCCGGTCAGCAGCGGCGAGTCACCCGCCACCATGAGCCCCTGCCCGTCCTGCTCGCCCAAGGCGATCATCGCGTTCAGCAGGTTGGCCGGAATGCGCCCCGCATCGGGAACGAACGCATCCACGCGCTCGACTACGGGTAGCTCGCGGTACGCCTCCGGCCCGGCGAGCGCCACCTTCCCGATTCGCGGGCACGCCCGCGCGGCATCGACCACGAAGTCCACCGCGATCCTCCCCAGCAGCGGGATCATGCCCTTGCTGGGAATCCCGAAGCGCTCTCGAAGCTCCGGCTTCACCGACCCACCGGCCAGGACCACGGCCGAGACCATCCCATCACCTCCCTGCTGGGTACGGCTATTCCGTTCGGAATGACAGACTCCTCGTCCTGCCCAACACCCTCGGGAACAGGATGCGAGCGATCTGCCCCTCGTCAGCCAAGGGAGGCGAGCCGAACTCCGCGAAATGCGGGACAGAACGGAGGGCGTGAACCATGAGGCGCATTGGCCTGCTCGCCATGGCGGGAGTGCTGGCCGCCTACGCTGCGGCGCAAGAGAACCGCTTCGCGAACCCGAGCTTCGAGGAGACGGACGCCAGAGGAAACCCGGCAAGCTGGACGCCCGTCAGCTTCGCCACGGGGGGCGCGTTCGCGGTCGGCGAGGACGGCGGGAAGACGGGCGCGCGCTACGGCGTCCTGCGAGCGACGGAGGAGAAGCACCGCAGCTGCTGGCGGCAACTCATCCTGTGGTCCGACACCGACGAGGGGGTCACTGTGGGCGGCTGGTACCGGACGCGGGGCGTTGCGCCGGGACAGGGCAAGGGGGCCTCGATCCGGTTCCTGTTCAACTCCGATCCGGCCAAGTGGGAACACCTTCGGCTCGACACCGTCTACTTCCCGCCGAGCGAGGAGTGGGCGGAGGCGAAGGCGAGCTTCTCGGTGCCGAAGGGCACCCGTGCGATCGTGATCGAGCTGTTTCACTGGTACACGCCCGGCGAGACGCACTGGGATGAAGTCTGGATCCGACCCGCAGCGAAAGGGGAAGTGCAAGTGCGACCACTCGATCCCGCTCTCGCCGTGGATCGCGAGCCCGTGTATGGGCGCAACCTCCCGTACTCTCCGGCAGATGGCGAGACCGTCAAGCTGAACCCGCCGCCCTTCCGCTGGCTCCCTTCAGGGGACGTCACCTACCGCCTGCAGGTGGCGCGCGAGGCCGGGTTCGGAGGCGAGAAGGCGGTTGACCTGGAGGGCCTGCAGTGGTGTGCAGAGATGCTCACGCAGCCGTTGGCGGCGGGCACGTGGTACTGGCGGTACGGTGTGGATCGCGTGGGCGAGGCCACGATCTGGAGCACCGCCCGGCGGTTCGAAGTGCCCGAGGACGCGACGCCCTGGCCCTATCCCGGGCGTGAGGCCCTGAAGGCTCCGAAGGCGCGACCGAGGCTGTTCGTCACCGCCGCGCGGCTGGCGGAGTTCCGGCGCAGAGCGACCGAGGGCGACCTGAGGGGCACGGCGGATGCGCTGGTCGCAGCAGTGTGGAAGTACGCGGGAGAGGATCTCGTCCCCGAGCCGGACTGGCTGCCGAAGGACGCCGCCGAGCGCGCGCAGACCTACACGACCATCATCCGGACGACGCGGCCGCCCATGGACCGCATGGAGCAGGCGGCGCTTGCCTACCTGCTGACGGGAGATGCCGACTGCGGCGCGGAGGCGAAGCGCAGGATCCTGCACTTCTTCGCGTGGGACCCCGTCGGGCCGACGGGCGTGTTCCACAACGACGAGCCGGCGATGTGGGTGATGATGCGGGGTGTGCGCGCCTACGACTGGACGTACGACCTCTTCACACCGGAGGAGCGCGAGAAGGTCGAAGCGGCCATGCGCCTGCGCGCCGCCGACTTCTACAAGAAGATGCGTGGCATGCCGTACGAGAACAACCCCTTCGAGAGCCACGCGGGCCGGATCATCGGCTTCCTGGGGGAAGCGGCCATCGCGTTCCTGAACGAATGGCCCGAGGCCACCGAGTGGCTGGACTACATCACGCGCATCTACTGGGGCGTCTACCCGGCCTGGGGCAAGGACGACGGCGGGTGGAATGAGGGGCCGGGTTACTGGAGCGCGTACATGAGTTTCGCGCTGCACTTCGTGCTGGCGTTGCGCGAGGCGACGGGGATCGACCTCTCACAGCGCCCGTTCTTCCACAACACGCCGTACTACCTGCTGTATCTCTCCCCGCCCCACAGCCAGATGTCGCCCTTCGGCGACGGGACGCAGTGGCAGCCGAGCCGCCAGGGCGCGCTGATGTATTGGTTCAGCACGCTTACGCGCGATCCGTACGTCCGCTGGTATGCCGACGCGCTGAAGCAGGGCCCGGGCAGCGACATCATGGGAATCGTGCTGAAGGACGACACGCTGAAGGCCGAAGCGCCCGTGAGCCTGCCGACCGCGAGGCTGTTCGAGGGCGTGGGCCTGGCGTGCCTCCATACGAGTCTTACGGACGGCGAGGACGATGTCGCGTTCACCATGCGCTCGTCGCCCTATGGCGCGGTCTCCCACGGTCACAACGACCAGAACTGCTTCGTGTTGGAGGCCTTCGGCGAGCCGCTGGCAATCGCGTCGGGGTACTACAACTACTACGGCTCGCCGCACCATGACCTCTGGACGCGGCAGACCAAGGCGAAGTGCGGGATCACCTTCGACGGCGGCGTCGGCCAGGACCGAGGCTGGCAGGCGCAGGGCAACATCACTGCGTTCCAGCACACCGACGCCTTCGACCTCATCACCGGGGACGCGACGCCGGCCTACGGCGGCAAGCTCACCCGGGCGATCCGCGAGGTCGTGCACGTGAGGCCGGGGGTGTTCGTGATCCGCGACGACCTGGCCAGCGAAACGCCGAGGCGCTTTGAGTACTGGCTGCACGCGATCGACCCGATGCAGGTGGACGAGGCGGCCGGCAGCGTGCTCATTGCGCGGCCGAAGGCGACGCTGACGACGCGGTTCCTCTACCCCGCCGGGCTCTCCATCACGCAGACGGATCAGTTCGACCCGCCTCCGACCTGGCCGCCGGACGCGAAGTTCGCGAACAACCGGCACGTCACTGCCGCCCTGCGCGAGCCCGCGCAGGAAGCGCAGTTCCTGACCGTGCTGCTGCCCGCGAAGGCGGGACAGGAGGGGCGCCTACCGACCCTCAAGGCACTGGAGACGGGGACGGCCAGGGGCGTCGAGCTGACCTACGCGGACGGCAGCAGGGCCATCGTGGGGTTCGCGAAGCCGGGGGCGACAGGGGACGTGCGGCTGGCGGATGTGACAAGTAACGCGCGAGTGTTCGCAGTGCGATGGGATGCGAAGGGAAGCGTCAAGGCGTCGATGGTGGAGGGAGGTAGGAGGTTGGAGGTGGGGGGCTGAACGCCGATCCTGGCCCCCAGCAAGAACCACACGGCGACCAGGAGTCTTCCCTTCGCGTGCTGACCCGGGGCTCAGCCCTCAGCGCTCAGGCCCGAGCAACCGCAGGATGTTGTCGCAGGTGACCTTGCGGAAGGCGTCGGGGGGCAGGTGGCAGACCTCGATCTTCTTGAGGTCAATGGCCGGGTGCACCAGCGGGCCGTCCGAGCCGAAGATCAGCTTCTCGGTGGGTAGGCGGGCGAAGACCTCGGGCAGCTTCCACGGCACGTGGCAGTAAGACGTGTCCAAGTGCATGTTGGGGAACTCCCGGGCCATCACGACGTGCTTGTCCACACCCGCCTCGTCATGGGGCGCACCGAGGTGGGCGATGATGAGCTTGAGTTCCGGCAGGCTCGTCGCCAGACCCGAGGACAGCTCAGGCACGCCCCCCACGTCGATCAGCATCGGGATGTCATACGCGATGCACTTCTCGCCCAGGGGCACGAGCAGTCCCAGGTCCGGTTCGGCCATCTCGCCGCGATGGACCTTCAGGCCGCGCCACCCCCATTCCCCGACGGCTCGGTCCAGCTCATCGAGCGCGCCCCGGCGTTCATCCGGCACCACGTGGGCGAAGGGGATGAAGCGGTCCGGCGCCGCCTCGTAGCACTCGCGGGTGAGTTCGTTGGACTCGCGGCTCCCCAGGCAGATCGAGAAGATCACCGATCGGTCCACGCCGGCCTCATCCATCGTCCTCAGGATCTGGGCGGGACGGAACTCCCGTTTGTAGATGTCTCCGCCCTTGACGTGGACATGGCAGTCAACGATCATCCCAAGCCTCCTTGCCGCGTGAACGAAGATCATTCCCCGGCTCGGCATCCCCCGCCTCTTCGGCTGTCGGTCCCTCGCTCCGCACGCCCAGCAGGGACCGGGGCCTCCTCGTCGAACCATCCTCGCGTTCGCCTACTTCGCCCTCCCCGAGGTGCTCGATGCCCACCAACCTCTTCGTCGTCCTGCCCGTCCTGGCCTCAGGCGCCGCCGCGCAAGAGGCTATTCCCCCCGCGCGCGTCGCGGACATCGCCCCGATGCTCCCCGTGCACCCCGCCGGCGTCGGCAAGCCGATCACGGACCGCGCCACTTGGGACGCCCTGGCGCAGCAGGACGCCTTCAAGTCCTACGTGTCCCGGGCCGAGACGCTGCTGACCGAGCCGCTCCCTGACCAGCCCGATGACCTGTTCCTCGACTTCTCACGCACCGGCAACCGCGACCGCTGGCAGCGTGTTGCCGGGCAGCGCCGCGAGCGCGTGACGGTGCTGACCCTCGCTGAGTGCGTCGAGAACCAGGGCCGCTTCATCCAGGCCTTGGAGGAGACGGTCGCCGCCCTCTGCGCCGAGCGGACCTGGGTGATGCCCGCGCACGATGGCAGCCTCGCGAACTTCGAGGCCAAGACAATCGACATCGACCTCGCCTCCTCAGCGGTGGCCTGGAACCTCGCGACCGCCGACTACCTCCTCGGTGACAGGCTGAGCCCTGAGATGCGGACGCTGGTCCGCGACAACGTGCGCCGCCGCGCCCTCGACCCCTATCTCGCAATGGTCCGCGGCGAACGCAGCCCGAACTGGTGGATGCTTACCACCAACAACTGGAACGCCGTGTGCCTAGCGGGGGTCACGGGCGCCGCTCTCGCCCAGGCCGAAAGCCCTGAAGAGCGCGCCCTGTTCGTCGCCGCAGCCGAGCAGTACTCGCTCAACTTCCTGCAGGGCTTCACCGCCGACGGCTACTGCTCCGAGGGCCTGGGCTACTGGAACTACGGCTTCGGACACTACGTGCTGCTCGCCGAGACAATCTGCCAGGCCACGAAGGGCGGCGTGGACCTCTTCGTTCGCGAAGAGGTGAAGGCCCCGGCGGCCTTCGGCGCGCGCATCGAGATCATCAACGGCGTCTACCCCGCTTTCGCGGACTGCGGCATCAGCGCGCAGCCGGACTACGACACCATGTGGTTCGTGAACCGGCGGTATGCGCTCGGCCTCAGGGGCTATGACACGCAGCCGCTGGGCGGCGGCAGCCTCTTCGATGCGATGCTCTGCTCGTTGCCGAACTCCGCCTCCGCGCTGCCGCTCCCGCCTCCCAGCCTTGCGGGCACTGGGCCCCGTTCCTGGTTCGACCGCGCAGGCATTCTGATCAGTCGCCCCGGCGCCTCCCCGACCTGCCGCCTGGGCGTCGCGCTGAAGGGCGGCCACAACGCGGAGCACCACAACCACAATGACGTGGGCTCCTATGTGGTCGTCGTGGGCCAGCGCGCGCCCCTGCTCGACCCCGGTTCCGAGCGCTACACGGCCCGCACCTTCAGCGCGAAGCGCTATGAGAGCAACGTGCTGAACTCCTTCGGCCATCCGGTCCCTGTGATCGCGGGCAAGCTCCAGCGCGCCGGCCGCGAAGCCCAGGCGAAGGTGCTGCAGGCCGACTTCAACGACGCCGCCGACACGCTGAAGCTGGACATCAGGAGCGCCTACGACGTGCCGGAGCTGCAGACCCTCGAGCGCACCTTCGTCTACTCCCGCGAGGGCGCCGGCTCGCTGACGGTAACCGACCACGTCGTCTACACCCAACCACAGACCTTCGCTACCGCGCTGATCACCTGCGGCTCCTTCCGCGAGGCCAGCCCGGGCGAACTGAACGTCTACGACTTCGACGAGGCCCTGCGCGTGCGCATCGAGGCGTCCGGGGAGTACGAGATCCAGGCCGAGGAGATCCACGAGGACACGAGCCGCGTCCCCACTCGCATCGGCCTCAACCTCACGCAGCCGGTGTCCGACGCGACCATCACCTTCACGATCACGCCGCTGGACCTCGCCGCCGAGAGCGGCTCACTCGTGCCGAACGGCAGCTTCGAACACGGCGCCTTCAAGTGGCGGATCGGCGACAAGATGAGCACCATCTCCGACGAGCAGGCCCACACGGGCACGCACTCGCTGAAGATCGTCGATCCCGAGACGGAGGGCGGCTCGAACGTGTCCTCAGTCCGCATCCCGGTCGACGCAGCGGGTAAGTACGAGCTGAAGGGCTGGGTCCATCCCGTGTCGGGCGACGGCGTGGGGCTCTACGTGAAGTACTGGAGCGCCGACAACAAGCAACTCAACCCTACCGACGAGCGTGGCTGGATCTCCGGCATCGGCAGCGTCGGCGGCGACACCAAAGCCTGGAAGCCCTTCAGCTTCCCCTTCGACGCGCCCGAGGGCACCAAGTACCTGCAGATCTGGATCCACAGCGCCAACGCCGCGCAGGTAGAGGCGTACGTCGATGATCTGGACATCGTGAAGGCGGGGTAGACTGGAGCCGGTTCCGTGCTCTCGACCAGGTTGCTGTCTGCGCAGCCTCGTGGTACAATCGGTGTATCGGCGCGCAACACGACACGAGGGATCTCGGCCGGGCCATGGCGACTGACGAGGAGTACAGGGACTTCGTGTGCACCCTCGACCACCCCGCGTTGGTGGCCCTGTGGGAGGACATCAGGGCGAGCCGCACTCCCGCGAAGTGGCCGGACCAGGAGGGCTGGGATCGCGGCAAGGGTCTCGAGTACTGCATCCTCCAAGGGTTCGCGCTCGAGGCTCCCGGTCAGGTTCCGGTAGCGGCGGACGTCGTCTGGCCGTTCAGCGTGCTGTTGGGGGACTTGGGGGAGAGCGGTACGTCTCTCCGAAGCACGGAGGCTGAGCAGATCGACGGTGTCATCCATCTTGACGGACTATCGTGTCTCGTCGAGGCCAAGGCGGAGTCCGAACCCGTCGCCATCGCGCCGCTCGCGAAGATGAGAAGCCAACTGCTCCGTCGGCCGGCCACCACCATTGGGGCCATCTTCAGTCTCAACGACTTCACCGAGCCCGCCAAGCGACTCGCGGCATTCATGTTCCCGCAGACGGTGCTCCTGTGGACGGGCAAGGACATGCACCTTGCGCTCCGGCACCAACGCTTGTTCGAAGGCCTACGCGCCAAGTTCAGGATGGCGGTGGAGAAGGGGCTTCCACTGCTTGCACTGGAGGCTTTGTGGCCCAGTGCGTGTGCCGAACCTTGAGCCCAGTCGGTGAGCACTCCCTACAGCATAGGAGGTCAGCCCATGCGCTGCTACGTGGTGGTCGAGAACTTCAGTTACGGGTGCCTGCTGCAGCGGCTGCTCGCGGACGAGACGACCCGGGACGGAGTCCACATCATCCCTACCGACGGCAAGTCCCACGCGGCGTCGCTCGCATCATCATGGCTCGCTGTCCATCCCGAGCCCGTCGTGCTCGTGCTCAACGCTGAGACGACCGACGAAGAGTCCAAGAGCGAGCAGCGTGTCACCTACCGTGAGGGCTTGGCTGTGGCAGGCGGGAACGGCCGCAGCCAGCTTGTCCTGGCCACCCCGCACCTGGCCGCGTGCTTCTTCCAGCGACCCGCCATCGACGAGCCGTCGGTCATCAGCCAGCTTGCCAGGCTAGGCCGCGAGCCCACCCCGGAGCAGCTTGTAGAGGCCAGGTACGTGCCCAGAGAGGTTCTTCGCAGGATCTCCGACGAAGCGAATGTCGCTATGGGCGCCATGCTGAGCAGACTCGCGGCTGACCGTGCCTCTGTGGACCGCCTCCGCCAGACGCCCGTCATCCAGGACATCCTCCGGGCCATCGCCGACCTGACCAAGCAGCAGGCTGCCTGACAGGGGCCCCATCCCTCATCCCCCATCCCTATGGCTGCGCCGCAACCACCGTCCCCGCCACCACCACCGGCGTCGCCTCTGTCTCACCGCGCGTGAAGCGCATCGCCTTCACGGGCTGATCAGGCTTCGGATTCACCCACTGCACCACGTACCCGCGGATGGCGTCGTCCGCCGAAGTGACGGCTCCGAGGCTCCCCATCAGGTACGGCGGGGCCTCGGTGCGGTTCCAAGGAAGGACGTCGTACGCGTACAGCAGCGGCAGCTCGCTGACCGTGCCGTCCGCCAGCTCGAAGGCCAGCGTACCGATGCGGACGCCCGTGATCGACTCCTGCTTGCGGAACTGCTTGCCGAACGCCTCCACGTCGCTCTCGGCCACGTGACACGCGACCAGCAGCCTCACCTCGGCTGCCGGCCGGTTCAGCGGGACCATCGCCTCCTGCCCGACCACGCTGAGCGCGATCACCTTCCGGTCTGCCGGCAGCGCGAACCGCGTCTGGCCGGCGCTCACCTCGCCCTGGGGCAGAGGGGAGAGGTTGATCGGCGGCTCCCCCGACCCATCTGCGGGCAGGTTGGCGGCCGCCGAGAGGCCCAGCGGGGTCTGCGCGAGGCCCTCCGACGGCGACGGCTGCAGGGCGATGCGTCGCAGCACGCTCCCCGCGCGCTCGTCGAGCAGCGCCCGGTCCAGCCCTCGCCCGCCCAGCCGCGGATCGACGTTCCACGAGAACTCCGCCGAGGGGATCAGCGACAGATACGAGAACTCGACCGACCCCCTGAAGTGCGTGTCCACCAGCCACGGCATCTTGTTCCACAGGCCCTGCATGTTGCCGATGACGTAGGCCTGATCATTGCGCGGCACACCCACCGAGTTCGACCGCACCACGCCCAGGCCCAGGTCGCGGAAGCGTTTGTTCGAGTCTCCCGCCAGCGTCGAGGACCAGTTCGCGATGA
>VGFC01000037.1 GCA_016869045.1 Armatimonadota bacterium | reverse complement strand
GTGCCGTTGATGATGTCAACGGGCATCTCACGCACCCATCGCGTCTAGGGATGCTCCACGTCTGGAGCGGGCCTCAATGATGAGCAAGCGTTACGCTGGTTTGGCAAACCACAGGAATGCCTGTCCTCCAGGGCGTGCTCATCCCTCCACCCGGATCGGCGGCGCGATCTGCTCGACCACGTCGAAGGCGCGGATGCGGCGCAGCGCCTCCGCGACCTTGCCCTCCAGGCCCGCGTGCGTGAGCCAGACGATCTCGGCCGAGGAGCCCATCGTGTCTACTTGCAGCACGGACTTGATGCTCACACCCTCTTCCCCGAAGACGTTGGCACACGCGCCCAGCACGCCCGGCCGATCCGCGACCCTCATGCGGATGTAGTGGCTGGTCACGCACTGATCGATCGGCTTGAGGTCGGCCGTGCCGCGACACGCGCAGGGGATGCGGTTCCGGCAGTTCAGGCGCACGTTACGCGCCGCGGAGATGACATCCGCCACGACCGCCGCGCCCGTCGGCAGGGACCCGGCGCCCTTGCCGTACAGCATCACGCTCCCGCTGGCGTCGCCTTCGACGAACACCGCGTTGAACTCGCCCGACACCGCCGCCAACGGATGCCGCACCGGCAGGAAGGTCGGATGGACGCGAACTTCGAGCTGCCCATCCTTCGCGCGCTGCGCGATCGCCAGCAGCTTGATGATGCAGCCCAGCTCGCGGGCATAGCGGATGTCGGTGGGCGTGATCTCCCGGATGCCCTCGCGCGCAATCTGCTCCACGGGCACGCGCTCGCGAAACGCGATGGCCGAGAGGATCGCAATCTTGTTCGCCGCGTCGATCCCGTCCACGTCGTTCGACGGGTCCTGCTCGGCGAAGCCCTTCTCCTGGGCCTCCTTGAGTGCCTGGGAGAACTCCACACCGTGCTCGGTCATCTGGGTGAGCACGTAGTTCGTGGTGCCGTTGAGGATGCCGATGATCCGGCGGAAGCGGTTGGCCTGCAGGCCCTCCTGCAGGGACCGGCAGATCGGGATCGTGCCGCCGACCGAGCCCTCAAACCCCACATCGACGCCCGCGCTCGCCGCCGCCTCGAGGATCTGCGCGCCGTGTTTGGCGATCAGCTCCTTGTTGCTGGTGACGACGCTCTTCCCCTGCCCGAGGGCCGCCATGACGAGGTCCAGCGCCGCGCCCGTGCCGCCAACGGTCTCGACCACGATGTCGATGTTCGGGTCGTTGATGACGTCCCGCCCGTCGGTGGCCCGCAGCTCGGGAGGAACGGGTACCGTTCGCGGCCGGTCCCAGTCGATGTCGGCAATCCGGGCGACCCGGATGCGGCAGCCCGCCCGCACGGCGATCTCATCGGCATTGTCGGTCAGGATGTGGTATGCCCCCGACCCCACAATGCCATAGCCGATGATCCCTACCGCTACCTCGTCCGCCATTGTACCTACCGTCCTGGTGAGCCCTCGGAGGATGCGGAGGCAGTGGGGCGGGCATTCCTGCCCGCCATGGCGCCTTGGCGGGCATGAATGCCCGCCCCGCTGCCTCCGTGTCTGTAGGAGCCCAGCAAGTGAGTCCACTACTCCCCGATCGGCCGGATCACCATGAGTTCCTGGTCCGCGTCCACGTGGTCACCGTCGGAGACCAGGACCCTCTCCACCCGCCCGGAGCAGGGCGCGGCGATGTCGTTGTAGAGCTTCATCGCCTCGATCAGCGCGACCGTCTCCCCGATCTGCACGTCATCCCCGACTTCCACGAACGGAGGCGAATCGGGCGCCGGCGAGCGGTAGAAGACGCCGCCCATGGGCGCTCTCACTGCGGTGATCGTCTGGCCCAGGAGTGCGTCCGGCTCGGAGGGGGTGACCGTGGGGCTGACGGGCGCCTGAACCGGGGCAGACGGAGCGCACCGCACCAGCGTGCTGGAGTCGCCCTCGCTCACCTCGATCTCCACCAGCCCCTCGCGGGCCGCCAGAGCGACGAGCCACTCGATGTCGTCGTTGCTGATGCGTCCCACGAGTCACCTCCGCAGCCGTCGGAGCCTCCCCCAATGCGCATAGACCGCCGGGCAGGGCCCGCCGGTCTCAGGGGGCAAGCATGGGCGCCCGGCATACCGCGAGAAGGAAGAACTGGTAGCGGCGGAGGGACTTGAACCCCCGACTACGCGGGTATGAACCGCGCGCTCTACCCAACTGAGCTACGCCGCCACCTGGTGCGCCGAACCGGGCCCGATCTTCTCGCAGAGCCGACCTAGTCTGCCTTGCGTTGCTTGCGCTTGCGCTTCTTGCGCTTCTTGCGTGCCGCCTCTTCCTCCTCGAAGCGCTTCTGCTCCAGCTCGCGGCGCGCGTTGCGCTCAATCTGCTCCTCGAGCGTGATCAGCTTCTCGGATGAGGCGCGCTTCAGCGCGTCATAGTCGATCTTGGGCATGTATCGTCCGACTCCTTAGGACCCAGACTATAGCAGGGGCGCGAACCGAAGTCAATAAGCCGAGCGTCGATGTGCTCCTCGCGGCTGCCGGGTCCGCGCGGTTGGCCGTTGCCGCTCACTCATCACTTCGCACTTCTCGCTTCTCACTGCCTTTCCCCAGCCCGAAGGGTCGCCGCCCGCCCTCCATCGGCACCACATCCGCACCCTCGATCTGGGCCGCGACGTGGGCGCCGAAGAGCAGCAGCTGCCCCACCACGTACATCCACAGGGCGAAGACCACGACGCTGGTGAGCGCCCCGTACATGGAGTGCGGGTGTGCGGACCGACTGATGACCATGGCGAACAGGGGCTGGGCGATGCGCAGACCGATGGTGGCGGCAAGCGCGCCGCCGGCGGAGGCCCGGTTCGAGACGTGCCGCGTGGGGATCAGCTTGTAGAGCAGGAAGAAGGCCAGCCAGGTGAAGGGGATCGCGACGAGGATCGGCACGACCTGGAGGGAGAACGCAGTCTGCTCCCGGGGAATCCCAGCCCAGATCAGCCAGTCGCGCGCCCGCGCCGCCGCGGAGATGAGCACCATGTACCCGGTCAGCCCGGCGCCCGCGGCCAACATGGTGATGAACCCGATGAGCTGACGTGCCCAGAAACCTCGGTCGCGTGAGTCGGGCCACAGCGCGTTGAGGGCCCGGGTGAGGGTATCGAACAGCCGCGTCGCCGCCCACAGCAGCGCCAGCGCCCCCAGGCCGCCCGTGATGGCGGGGTCGGGGAAGGCGAAGAGGGAGTCAACCTGCTCCACGATCTCCGCGGCGCCGGCCGGAGACACCTGCCGGATGACGCCCTCCAGCTCGGCGGCCGCCTCGAGCCGCGTCCCCGAGAGGTGCTGCAGGAGCGCCACGGCGATGATCCCAAGGGGCGTCAGGCAGACCACGCCGTAGAACGCGATCGCCGCCGCGATGACGTTCGAGCCGCTGTGCGTGTAGCGGATGACGACCTGGCAGACGAACCGGCACACCCCGCGCACGGGCCGCGGCACGCGCTCGACGAGGTCGTACGTCCGGGCCTCGACGCGCGCCCGCAGCTTCGGCCACCAGCCCTCTTCAGGTTCGTCAGCCATGGGGTTATGGCACCGCGACGGCTGTCTTACAGGATGGGCAGGATAGGGCAGGATGACTGCAGACGTGCGCCCCTATCCTGCCCCATCCCGTCCATCCTGTTGCGCCCTGACGTGCCGCAAGAGCCTACACGTTCAGCGGGTACGTCCCGTACTCGTGACACGCCTCGTAGAAGGCCAGGATGTTCTCGACCGGCGTCGCCGGGACGATCTCCGACGACGAGCCGATGAACAGACCTCCGCCGTGACCGGCCGCGCGGAGACATTCCCTCACCGCCCGCCGAACATCCTCCACGCTGCCTAGCGGAAGGGTCTGCGAGCAGTCGATGTTGCCGATCAGAACCAGCCGGTCGCCGTACCGGCGCTTCAGCTCCCCGATGTCGTTTCCGGCGAGGGGCTCGATCGGGTTGAGGCCGCGGATGCCCGTATCGAGGAGGTCATCGGCGATGTCCATGATGTACCCGTCCGTGTGAAAGGGCACCATGATTCCCGCCGCGTTCAGGATGTCGCACAGCCGCTTCAGGTTCGGGTAGAACAGCCTATGCATGACCTCGGGCGAGAACATCGGTCGTTGCTTGTAGGCGATGTCGTCTCCGTAGAAGAAGATCGGGCCCGGCTTCATCTCCGCGAAGACCTTCGCCCGCAGGACGGCGTGGTGGTTCAGCCCCTCCACGATTCGCTCGACCTCTGCCGGGCAGTCGTACAGCGCGTAGCTGAACAGCTCCAGGCCCATGAGCCCGTAGGCACCATGGAAGCCGACGCCATCGCACGGCACCAGCAACGTCTCCGGCGCGAACACGTCTCGCGCCACCACGTGGTGGTGCACCCACTGCCAGGCCTGCTCTTCGGTGTACTCGGGCACCTGGTAGTTGCGCAGGTCGTCGAGGGTCTTGATCGGCTTGTCCACCCACCAGCGCGTCGCGCCGGAGAACTCCACGTGCGGCTGCTCGCTCTGCGCGCCGGGCGCGAGGGGGATGTACACGGAGCGGCACAGGTCGATCCCCAGGCCGTTGAACACCTTCGCGGTCGCCTGCGTCGGGTCGGTCTCCCCTGGCGCAAACCGCTGGTAGATGGGCCAGGAGTCGATGAAGTCCCAGATCGGCACGCGATCGGGCTCCTCGAAGCTCGCCGCCGTCAGGATTCGGCGGTAGACGGCCGGATCGACCACGCGTTCCGCGGGGCCGAGGTCGGTGATGGCCTGGCGCAGTCGAGCAACTTCGGGGTTCATGTGCGCGTATCTCCCAGCGTGCCGGGCGTTGTCACGAACGCGGATTCTCTCTTATAGTGGTGGCTGGCGGGCGGCCTGTCAATGCTGCACTGCCGTCGTCGTCACCTCCAGACTTTGGACTCTGGACTGCCGTGGGAGGCATACCATGCCGGCGAAGCACCGAGTCGCAGTCATTGGTCGCACAGGACGCGGTGACTACGGGCACGATGTCGATGCTGTGTGGCTCGATGTGCCTGGGGTGGAGATCGTTGCGGTAGCCGACGACGATCCGGAGGGTCGCGCCGCGGCCCAGGCGCGGCTTGGGGCCTCGGAGTCCTACGAGGACTACCGCGTGATGCTCAAGTACGTGAAGCCCGATCTCGTGAGCATCGCGCCGCGTTGGCTCGATTGTCACCACGACATGCTGCTGGCCTGTGCGGAGGCTGGCGTGAAGGGCGTGCTGATCGAGAAGCCCCTCTGTCGGACGCTGGAGGAGGCCGACGCGATGGTCGAGGCCTGTCGCCGCACGGGGATGAAGGCGGCGATCTGCCATCAGACGCGCTACAGCCCGCGACTGAAGGTCGCGCGCCAGGTCATCGAGGAGGGGCGCCTGGGCGACATCCTCGAACTGCGCGCCCGTGGCAAGGAGGACACTCGGGGCGGCGGCGAGGACCTGATGGTCCTCGGCACGCACCTCCTGGACCTGATGCGCTTCCTGGCCGGCGATCCGCAGTGGTGCTTCGCGCGCGTGACCGAGGGAGGCCGGCCCGTGACTCGCGAACACGTGCGCGAAGGCGCCGAGGGGATTGGCCCGCTCGCCGGTGATGCCATCACTGCGGCCTACGGCTTCCGCTCGCCGACGATGGGTTACTTCGCCTCACACCGCGCCCGACACGGGGCGACCTCCCGGTTCGGCCTGCACGTGTACGGGACGAAGGGCCAGCTCATGCTGCGAACCGGGTCGCTGCCGGCGTGCTATCTGTTGGAGGACCCCTCCTGGTCGCCCGGTCAGAGCGGCGCCCTCTGGATGCCGATCACCAGCGCAGGCGTTGGCGGCTCCGAGCCGCTGACCGACACGAGCCTGCGCTGGGGGAACGCTCTCGTCGCGCGCGATCTGGTCGAGTGCATCGAGCAGGACCGCCGCCCCCTTGGCAGCATCGAAGACGGCCGGGCGGCTCTGGAGATGATCCTCGCCGTCTACGAGTCGCACCGCGCAAGCGGCCCCGTGGAGTTGCCCCTCAAGGACCGGACGCACCCGCTGACGCGCCTGTGAGCCCCCGGGATCGGCAGTCGGGCGCGGGAGGAAAGGAGCCGACGCGGGGCTAATGTACCTCCGGCTCATCTCAGTCCCACGGAGGCGCTTTCCGATGCACCCGAGACACGCGGTCATTCTGGTCGCTCTTCTGGCGATGCCGGTCGCGTTTGCCGATCTCGAGCCGGGCTTCGTCTCGCTCTTCGACAGTCAAACCCTCAAGGGCTGGACCGGTTCGCAGTACCAGATCGAGGACGGCGTCCTCGTCTGCCCGGAACGCGGCGGCGGCCTAATGCTCACGGAGAAGGAGTACGCCGACTTCATCCTCCGCTTCGAGGTCAAGCTCAGCCCCGGCGGCAACAACGGCGTCGCGATCCGCACTCCGAAGGGTGGCCATCCATCGTCGGCGGGGATGGAGATTCAGATCCTCGATGACAGCGCGCCCCAGTACGCGAACCTGCAGCCCTACCAGTTCCACGGCTCGGTCTACGGCGTGGTCCCGGCCAAGCGCGGCGCCCTCAAGCCCCCCGGCGAGTGGAACACCGAGGAGATTCTCGCCAAGGGCTCCCAGATCCGCGTCACGCTGAACGACCAGGTCATCGTGGACGCCGACCTCAGCCAGATCACCGACGAGAAGACACTGAAGGCCCATCCCGGCATCCGGCAGACGACCGGCTACCTCGGCTTCATCGGCCACACCAACCGCATCGAGTTCCGCAACCTCTGCATCAAGGAACTCCTGCCCGACAATGCGCCACCCGAGGGGTTCACCGCCCTCTTCAACGGGACCGACCTGACCGGCTGGAAGGGTCTCGTCGCCAACCCGCCCGAGCGCGCGAAGATGACCCCCGAGCAGCTCGCCGCCGCCCAGGAGCAGGCCGACCAACGGATGCGCGAGCACTGGAGCGTGCAGGACGGCGCCCTCGTCTTCGACGGCAAGGGCGACAGCCTCTGCACCGGCAAGGACTATGGCGACTTCGAGCTACTGGTGGACTGGAAGATCCTGCCCGCCGGCGACTCAGGCATCTACCTCCGCGGCAGCCCCCAGGTCCAGATCTGGCAGAACCCCGTCGGCTCCGGCGGCCTCTACAACAACCAGAAGAACCCGAGCCAACCGCTCGTCGTCGCCGACAACCCCGTCGAGCAGTGGAACACCTTCGCCATCCGCATGATCGGCGAGCAGGTCTGGGTCTGGCTCAACGACAAGCTCGTCGTGGACAACGTCGCCCTGGAGAACTACTGGGAGCGCGACAAGCCGATCTACCCCACCGGCCAGATCGAACTCCAGAACCACGGCAATACGCTGTGGTTCAAGAACGTGTACGTGAAGGAGCTGCCGAAGGAGTAGCCCGCGGTGTGCTCCGCGCCGTTGACGCCACTCACCTGCTGCGGTAGGATACCACTGTCACGTGCACAGAGGGTGAAGGAGGACCAGACGATGCGACAGGTGATTGTCTATCCGGGGGAGGACGGCTACTGGGTCGCCGAGTGCCCCAGCCTCCCGGGCTGCATCAGCCAGGGCCAAACAAGGGCCGAGGCGATCACGAACGTTCGGGAGGCCATAGACGGCTACGTGGCCGCGCTCGAAGAAGACGGGCTGCCGGTGCCCGAGGACCAGTTCGACGCGATAGTGGTGGCCGTGTGAGTCGCCTCCCTCGCGTGTCCGGCCGAGAGTGCGTGCGGGCCCTGCGGACGGTGGGCTTCTACGAGAAGCGCCGGGAGGGAAGCCACATGATCCTGCGCCGTGACGACCCGTTCGCGCAGGTCGTCGTGCCCGACCATAGGGAGCTTGACCGCGGTACCCTCCGCGCCATCATCCGCCAAGCCGGCCTCAGCGTCGACGAGTTCTGCGCGTTGCTCTGACCCTCAGGCAGTCTGGGTCTGGCTCAACGGCAAGCTCGTGGTGGACAACGTCACCATGGAGAGCTACTGGGAGCGCGACAAGCCCATCTACCCCACTGGCCAGATCGAGCTCCAGAACCACGGCAACACGCTGTGGTTCAAGAACGTCTATGTGAAGGAGCTGCCGAGGGGTACGAACGGGTAGGGCAGGGCAGGCCAGCCCCGCGCGAGGAGGATGGACGTGGGCACCCCGCCGTCCTACGCTCAGGCCGTGGACCTGATACGCTCGTCGGGGTTCTTCCTTCGCCTCGCCAGGAAGACGCAGGTCTACACGCCCCGCGACAACCCCCATACGCGAATGCGGATGACCCACACGATAGACGTGTTGAGCTTCGCCCAGAGGCTGATCCTCCGACTGCCTCTGCCGTGTATTCGTGACCTGGACGGCGCCTTGGCGCACTCCGGGTTGCGCGGGCCGTGTGCATCAGACAGTGACGGAGAGGCGGACCTCGCCGAGCAGCTCCACCTTGTATCCGCGATCGCCTTGGGCCATGACCTGGGGCACACCCCCTTTGGCCACGCAGGGGAGGAGGCGCTGCGGAGTGCGGCGCCGGACATTGGCTTCAAGCACAACTGGCAGTCCGTTCGCATCCTTGAGCGTGTCGAGAGTTCCAGGTGCGACTACAGCATGGACCGCCGGCTCGGGATGGAGGTTGCCTGGGAGGTCCTCGACGGCATCGTGAACCACACGCGAAGGCCGGACTGCAGCACCCAAGTTACGCCGCTCTATCTCAGGGACTCGCCAGCCAACCAACGGCGCGCGCTTGAGAGCAGCGGCATCGCAGCCACTGCCGCCGGTCTCGCGGTTGCCGTCGCGGATGAGGTGGCGCAGCGCGTGGGCGACGTGAGCGACGGCCTGCGCCAGGAAGCCATCGCACGAGACGATCTCCCCGAGATGCCGCCCGCAGTCAGGGACGTACTTGAGCGCCTCCGCCGGTGGGAGTCAGCCACCAACGCACCCACGCGACAGACGCACCACGTGGCGCGCAAGGCCGAGGCCCGCAACCGGGAGTACGTGCTCCGTGTGGAACTGCAGGCGGCCTTGACCGGGCATTACGCAGAGGCGGTTGGCGATCACTGGCGCAGGAACACGGCTGATGTTGCGGAGACAGCCCTGCAGGCGCAGAGAGCTTCGACCGCGACGGCGTACAGGACTCGGTTCCGGCAGCTGCTTGGTGACGCGGCCGACCTCGATCGCCGGCTCGAGACCATGGTGAAGGAACGAGTGCACAGGCACCCCGACGTCATCCAGGCCAACCGCCTTGGGGGGCGGGTCGTGGGTGAGCTGGCAGTCGCATGCCTCAGGGAACCGAGTCTGGCGCTCGACTGGTACTTCAGCAGGTACGAGGCTGACCGCGCCGCCGGGTCGTGCGAGGCCCGGTACCACCTCATCGACCACGTAGCGGCGCTGACGGACGACCACGCGCTCAGCCAGCACCACAAACTGCTCGGCACCAACTTCGACTGACGGAGCCGCCCGGTCCCCTATCGAAGCTCCCTCACATTATCCCTGACCTTCCTGATGGCGTCAAGGATGAGGTCCATGTCCTCCGGCGGGCCGAGGAACAGCGAGTGGCCGAGGGAGCAGCCCTCCTCTGCCAGGATGCGATCGGCGACGGGCGTCTCGACGGAAGCGTAGTCCGGGGCGTCGATGCCGGCAGGCCAGCAGACCGGGCCGAAGTTGCGGTTGGTGAACAGCGGGTTCCTCTGGATCGGGTGCAGGTGGCCGCTGCCGATGCCCAGGCCCTCGGCGCCCATCGCCTCGACGAACCTGCTGCGCGGCAGGCCCTCGAACTCCTCGCTCTTGAACCTGAAATGGTAGAAGTAGCAGCCGCGGCGCGTGACGAGGCTCTCGTCCCAGGGGATCGGGTCCACGCCGGGGATCTCGCGCAGGCCGGCCTCCAGGCGGCGGAAGCTGGCCATGCGGCGCTCGTTCTGCTCGGGCAGGCGCTGGCTCTGGCAGTACGCGATCGCGCCCTGCCACTCCGTCATCCGCAGGTTGCTGGCGACGATGTGGTGCTCGTAGAAGGGCCGGCCGGGCATGCGGCCGATGTGGTGGTAGCTGAAGGCCTTCGCCGCGAGGTCCTCGTCGTCGGTGAGCACGATGCCGCCCTCGCCGCAGGTCAGGTTCTTGCCCATCTGCAGGCTGAAGGTGCCGAACGCGCCGAAGGTCCCGCAGCCCTTCCCGCGCCACTGCGAGCCGTGCGCGTGCGCGCAGTCCTCGATGACGAAGAGGCCATGCTTCTCAGCGATGGCCATGAGGCGATCCATGTTGCAGGGGAACCCGCCGTAGTGCACGGGCATGATGCCCGCCGTGCGCGGCCCGATGGCGGCCTCGACCGCGTCGGGGTCGATCTGGTAGGTCTCCGGCTCGATGTCCACGATGATCGGGATCGCGTTCACCAGGATCACGGCGGTCGCGCTCGCGACGAAGGTCGAGGCCGGGCAGATGACCTCATCCCCCGGCTTGATGCCGACCGCCTTCAGCGCGAGTTCGATGGCCTGCGTCCCGTTCGTGCAGGCCACGCCGAACTGCGCGCCCTGGTACTCTGCGAAGGCACTCTCGAAGCGCCCGACCCACGACTCGTTCGGGTCCGAGTACCCACCGCGCCACCACTTGCGCGATTCGAGCACCGCCGTCAGCGCCTGACGCTCGGCGTCACCGAACCCCGGCCACGTCACGCCGAGGGGTCGGTCGATCGCCTTGGGTCCACCGTTGATGGCTAGCTGGGACATCGTAGCACCTCCATGAGCCGACGGCTGAAGTTCCGTATCCGTCGTCATCCTGCATATCCTGTTGCCGACGCCTTACTCGATCAGCACCAGGCTGTAGTAGTTCTGGGGGCAGCGGCGCGTGCGGGCGACGTCGAGCGGCAGCCCCGCCGCGTGCGCGGTCGCGAACACATCGATCCCTGCGGCCTCCATCGCGGGTCTGGCGAGAGACGGGTTCCGGCAGGGCGCGGATGGGTCGCACTCCTCGCAGGCCTGGCACGGTCCCGCGTGGAAGCTGAAGGCCTTGTAGTGACCGTCCAGGAAGGCCTCCCGCTCGATCGTCCTCGCGATCCCGCAGACATCCGCCTCGCCATCGGAGTGGATCAGCAGCGCGGTGCTGAACTCATCGAGCACGCGGCGCGTCTGCTCGGGCGTCGGCGAATGCGGCGGGCAGGTCAGGCAGCGCCCGTACATCCCGCAGCCGTACTGGCAGCGGAGTCGGACCCACGCCGCGGTCGCGACCTCCCCGGTGGGGATCAGCTTCGCATCGCTTGCTCCGGCCTTCAGGGCCATCTCCACGTACTTCGCCAGGCGGGTTGACACCGTCCGCGTTGTGCGTGCCATCGCGTGCGCCATCCTGTTGCGGTCGAACCGACGGACGTGTGATTCGTCTTGCGCTTCCGCCATCCCTCCTGACTTCCCGCTAGAGGTGCCGCCGCCTCGACTGGGAAGTAGCCGTCGTCGTGCGGACGGCCCGCAGCCGTCGCCGTGCCGTTGCCGTCAACTCTGGACTCTGGACTCCGGACTTCCGCGGAGGTGGTCGGGATGAGCGAGTTTCGCATCGGCGCCGTGCGCTTCCTCAATGCGAGACCCCTGGTAGCTTCTCTGGAGGCTGTCGGCCCGCCCTACAAGGTGCTCTACGGGTCGCCCGCGGGGCTCGTGGGCGCGCTGCAGCGCGGCGATTGCGACGTCGGGATGATCCCCGTCGCGGCCCATCTCGCCGGCATCGGCGGCACGATCGTCCCGGGTGTTTCGATCTCCTGCCGCGGCCCCGTGGGCACGCTCAAGCTCTTCGCTCGCTGTCCGCTGGAGGAGGTGCGCACGTTGGCCATCGATCGCACCTCGCGGACGACGGCCCTGCTGGCGCGCGCCATCCTGTCGGCGCGCTACGGTGTCCAGCCCCAGTGTGGCGCAGTGGAACCGGACATGGCGCACGTGCTGGACAAGGCCGATGCCGCGGTCGTGATCGGCCAGGATGCGCTGTTGAGGGGCGAGCGCCCGCCGCAGGCCACCGTCGAGCTGGACTTGGGCGAAGCCTGGTGGGAGTGGCAACAGCTACCCCTCGTCATGGCCTTCTGGGTGTTCCGCGAGGGCTGGTTCTCGGACCAGGTGTCCGAGGCTCTGCGCGCGGCCCGGGAGGGGGGCGTTGCGATGATCGCCTCAATCGCTGAGGAAGAGGCTCCGCGCCGCGGGCTTGAGGTTGCGCTCGTGAAGCGCTACTTCCGCGAGATGCTCGACTACGAGCTGACCGAGAACCACCTGCGCGGCATCGATCGGTATCAGGGCATCCTCGTCGCGCAAGGGATGCTGAAGGAGCGCCGGGAGATGAGGTTTGCGTAGGCCAGGAACTCCCCGATGCGACGACTGGGCGAGACCGAACTCCTCCGCTTGCTGGACGAGCCCGACCTCCTCGTTCTGGGCCGCATGGCCGAGGAGGCCCGGACCGAACTGCACCCCGACGGCGTCGTCACCTATGTCATCGACCGCAACGTGAACTACACGAACGTCTGCGTGTCGGGCTGCCGATTCTGCGCGTACTTCCGGCCGCCCGGCCATCCTGAGGCGTTCGTGCTCTCCCTCGACGAGCTGCGCGCAAAGTGTCTCGAAGCGAAGGCCCTCGGCGCCACGCAGATCCTGCTCCAGGGCGGCCTGCACCCCGAGCTGCGGATCGGCTGCTACCAGGACATGCTGCAGGTCATCAAGCAGGTCGGCCTCCACGCTCACTGCTTCAGCCCGCCCGAGATCGTCCACCTGGCGAGGCTTGGGCGCCTCGACGTCCGCGAGTGCCTCGTGCAGCTCCGGTCTGCTGGCCTCGACACGATCCCCGGCGGCGGCGCGGAGGTCCTGAGCGACGAGGTACGCTCGCGAGTGAGTCCTCGGAAGTGTACGAAGGCCGAGTGGCTGCACGTCATGCGCGAGGCTCACGGGCTGGGCATGAGGACGACGGCGACCATGATGTTCGGCATAGGGGAGGAGCCGCGTCACCTCGTCGAGCATTTCCTCGCGATCCGCGAACTGCAGGACGAGACCGGCGGCTTCACGGCCTTCATTCCGTGGACGTTCCAGCTCGCGAACACTGCGCTCGAAGGCTCGATGCCCCCGCTCGGCGGGTATGCCTATCTGAGGGTCCTGGCCGTCAGCCGCCTCGCGCTCGACAATGTGCCCAACCTCCAGGCCTCGTGGGTGACGCAGGGCGGCAAGATCGCCCAACTCGCCCTGCGCTTCGGGGCCAATGACATGGGCAGCACGATGATCGAGGAGAACGTCGTTCGCGCGGCCGGCGTGACCTTCCGCCTGCCTCGCGAGGAGATCGTGCGCCTCATCGAAGACGCGGGCTTCGAAGCGAGACAGCGCGATTGCTACTACAACGTCATGTCATGACAGGATGAACAGGATGGGACAGGATACGGCAGACGGCATCCGCCGTCATCCTGTTCCATCCTGTCTATCCTGTTAGGGAGCCTTCGCCGCCGTGCGTCGTGCTGCCGTCGCTGGGGCTGATGGCATCCACCTCGGCCTGGATAAGCCGCTGCCAGTCCACGAAGATCACCGGCCGCAGCCGCAGCCGGCCCGTGGCGGATTCGGGCTGCGGGCGCTCCGGGAGTTCGACGACCACCCGGGTCCCTCCCATCTCCGCCCGCGCCAGCCCCACCGTCCCCGCGTGCTCGCGAACCACCTGACTCACGACGACGAGCCCATAGCCGGAGCCCGTGGCCTTGGTGGTGTACCCCGGGTCGAAGGCGCGACGCATCTCCTCAGCGCTCATCCCCGGGCCGGTGTCTTCGAAGACCACCCGGACGCCCCTACGTATCGAGGAGCTCGGAGCCGTCTGCTCCAGCCGGATCGCCTCGGCGGCGACGCGCAGCATGCCGCCGTTGGGCAGTGCTTCGAATGCGTTCACGGTCAGGTTGCGGAAGAGCTGCATCAGCCGCCGGCGGTCGCCCATCAGGGGCGGCAGGCCCGGCTCCACGGCGTATTCCACCTGCACGCCCGCCGGCTTCGTGACCGCCATCTGCCGCACGGCCTTCAGGAGCGCCTCGCCGCAATCGAGAAGCTCCCACTCCCCCGCCGTCGTCTCGAAAGCGCTGAGGTAGCCGCGGATCGCGTCGAACGCGCGGCCCTGCATCTCCATCAGCTCGGGCCCCTCCGGCACGTGCGCGCAGTCCTCGCTCAAGAGCACCTTCCTCATGCGCGCCCCCAGCACGCCGATCAGGTTCTTGATCTCGTGGACCTTGTCATAGCTGGAAGCATAGGCCTCCGACTTCGCGGCGTCGATGATGTGTCCCACGAGTCGCGTGATGACATCCGGTGCCGCGTGGGGAACCAAGTCCACGATCTCGCGCAGTTGCTCGACCGCCAGGTCGTCCGGTTGGTCGTACAGGACGCGACACAGGTTCTGCAGGGCGGGGTCGTACGTGGGATCGGCCAGGACCGCGTGCGTGAAATGCCCGGCGGCCTCGTCGAGCGCCCCGCGTCGCCGGGCCAGCACACCCAGGTTGTTGTGGGCCGGCGCGAACCGGGGGCGCAGGCTTAGGCAGCGCTCGTACGCCTGCGTTGCCTCCTCGGCACGCTGGTCGTCGTCGTCCAGGATCGCGCCCAGCAGGTAGTGCACGAGGTGCGCGTCCGGGAAGAGCGCGGGCAGGTCCTCCCGTACGGCCAGCTGCAGTAGTGCCCGACCTGCTTCCTCGCCGGCCTCGGGGTCGGCGACTCGGCGGCGCGTGCGGAGCACGGCCAGCCGGAACTGCGCGGGGAGATGCTCGGGGTCCAGCTCCACCGCTCGGCGGTAGGCCGCCTCCGCCGCCTCGTCCGGCGTCGTGACGTCGTACTCGTGCGCGTGACCTAACTCGTAGTAGTTCTCGGGGTTGTCGGGCTCAAGCTCGATGCACCGGGCGAAGGCCTCCTCGGCCGCGCGCCAATGGCCCCCGGCCACGTAGGCAATCGCCAGGTCATGCGCGAGGTCGGCGGACTCCGGCGACAGTTCGGCGGCGCGCGCGAAGCTCGCGGCGGCCGCCTCCGGCTGTCCCGACTCGTACAGCGCCCGCCCCCGGTGGTGCAGGGCGTCCACATGGTTGGGCTGCAGCGCCAGGACGCGGTCGAAGGCCTCCAGCGCTCCCGGCAGATCCCGTGCATCGCGGAGGATCAGACCGAGAGTGAACCACGGATCGACCGCCTCCGGGCTCAGATCGGCGGAGGCCTGAGCCGAGCCCCGGGCCAGCTCGAGGTCCCCGTGCTTGTAGAGGGCGACGGCCAGTCGCCGGTGCGCCTCCGAGGACGCACCGTCCGCCTCCACCGCGCGCCGGTATTCGGCGATCGCCTCGGCCTCGCGCCCCTGCGCCAGCAGGGCGTCTCCCGCCAGGATGCACTCCCAGGCCTTCTGGCCCGCTGCCGGTCGAGTGCGTCGTTGCCGCTTCACGCTTCACCCTTCACGGTCGCGGCCGAAGAGTGTCCCCCCATCCGTGTCCCCCAGCGGAAGCTCCAGCAGCCCCGCGAACATCTCCGCATTGATCGCCGCCTGGCCCTGGTAGTGGTTGTTGAAGAACACGAACGTCTCCCCGCTGCCCTCCGCGACCGCCTGTACCTTATCAACCCACTCTTTCAACTCCTCCTCGGAGTACAGGTAGTTGTAGCGCTGCCAGGCCTCATCGTGCTGGTACCACTGCCCCGCGTTTCGCCCGTGGAAGCGCACGTAGCCGATGTCCGAAGTCCGCAAGGCCACCGGCGGCAGCAGCCCCTTCAGCGCCGGCTCATCGACACAGCAGAAACCGAACCCGAGCGCCTCCAGCAGGCCGAACGTGTCCGCCGTGAGCCACTGCCGGTTGCGGAACTCGATGACCACCGGTAGCTCGGGCATCTGCTCCTTGAAGTAGTGCAGATACCGCAGGCTCTCCTCGTCCGGCTTGAAGGAGTTCGGGAACTGTGCCAGCACGCAACCCAGCTTCTCCTCGTCCGTCAGCGGCGCGAGGGCCTCCTGGAAGACCCGGAAGACCTCCGGCTCCGCGGTGCGCTCGTGCGTCATCTCGCTGTTCGCTTTGACCACGAAGCGGAAGTCCTCGTCCGTCTTGGCGGACATCTGCTTCAGCGTGCGCGCGCTCGGCATCCGGTAGTAGGTGAAGTTCACCTCCACCGTGTTGAACCGCCGCGCGTAGTACCGCAGCATGTCCGCCTTCTTCAGCCCGCCCGGATACCACTTCCCAACCCAGTCCTCGTAGGAGAAGCCCGACGTGCCCAAACGGATCATCGCAAATCCCTCCGGCCGCTCACTGCGTACCTCACCATTGTACGCGACGCCCCCGGCAACCTTGTGGGGTCACATCTTTAAATTTTAATCTTCGTCCGCTCCAGCTAAGCTGCTCTGCGCAACGGCGCAGGGGCCCCCAGTGTTGTCAAGCGCCCGCGTTCTGTGCTACCGTGCGTGCGCTACGTTGATCAGAGAGAAGGTCCGCGCATGAAACCGCCAGACGAACTTGCCCGAGAGTGCATCAAGTCGATCCGACCGTACTCGCCCGGGAGGACGGCGCCGATCAAGCTCGCCTCCAACGAGAACCCGCTCGGCCCATCCCCGAGGGCACTGGAGGCGATGGAGCGCGCGATCCGCCAGACGCGCCTGTACCCGGACTTGCCGTCCACCGAGCTGACGAATGCCCTCGCGAAGCACCACGACGTCCCGCCCGAGTGCGTGGTGGTCGGGGCCGGGTCGGACGAGGTCATCTACATGCTCGGCATGGCGTTCGTGAACCCGGGCGAGGAGATCATCATCTCCAGCCCGCCCTTCGCGACCTACTGCCTCATCGCGCCCGTGATGGATGCGAAGCTGGTGATGGTCCCGGCGAAGGACTACCGGCACGACCTGGAGGCGATGGCCGCCGCGTGCACGGACCGGACGAAACTCGTCTTCATCTCGAACCCGTACAACCCTACCGCGACCATCGTCACGCGGGACGAGGTCGAGCGCTTCCTGGCGGCTGTCCCCGAGCAGACCATCGTGGTGCTCGATGAAGCCTACTTCGAGTACGTGGACGATCCCTCCTACCCTAACGGCCTGGAGTACGTGAGGCGAGGGCTGAACGTGCTCTCGATGCGCACCTTCTCGAAGATCCACGCCCTGGCGGGCTTGCGGATCGGGTACGGCATCGCCCCGGCGGAGTTGGCGAAGTACCTGCTCCTCGTCCGCGAGCCGTTCAACGTGAGCAGCATCGCGCAGGCCGCGGCGCTCGCCAGCCTGGGAGACCGCGCCCAGGTCGAGCAGGCGGTCGAGATGAACCGCCACGGGAAGCGCTACCTCTGCGGGCAGTTCGATGCACTGGGGCTGACGTACGCGCCGAGTCAGGCGAACTTCATCTTCGTGGACATCGGGATGGACTCCGTCCGGGCCTTCGACGCCCTGCGCGAGCGCGGCTTCGCCGTGCGCACCGGCGACATCTTCGGGATGCCCACCCACATCCGCGTCACCATCGGCACCCCCGAGCAGAACGAGCAGTTCATGGCCGCTCTCCGCGAGGTCCTGGAAAAAGAGGGACACCATACTAATTCCGCGTGACGTCTGCGGAATTAGTATGGTGTCCCTCTTTTTCCTCGATCCACTTCGTCACTTGCTCCCGCAGCGCGGCCTCGGTCCCTTGGTTGATGAACAGCGTCGCGATGGGGCAGCCGCGGCAGTATTCGTTCGGGAGTTCGCTAAGACGGGCGAAATTAGGGACAGGCACCAATTTCCGACATGACGTCCGTCGGAAATTGGTGCCTGTCCCTAGTTTCGCCAGCGGCTCCGGCCGCGTCACCGCGTGCCCGCCGCACCAGTGCTGCGCGCCGTCCGGCAGGAAGAAGGCCTGCGTCGGCGCGACGAGGCAGCGGTTGCCGAGACCCAGGGCTGACTGCGTGCCCCTCGCCGCGGCCTCCGCATAGTCGCGCAGCGTGCCCTCGTACTTCACACGCTTGTAGAAGTTCGCGAAGAAGGCGTAGTCGTCGTAGCCGATCCGCTGGTCCTCGGGGATGCCGCGCGCCTCCTGGTACTCCACCCAAACGCCCACTGCCTGTTCCCACGTTTCGTTCAGGAAGCGCTCCCACTGATCGGCGGACGGACGGATCGCATCGTTCTCGCCGCCACCCACCGGGATCAGGTGAATGCCAAGGTCTCGGTAATGCGGATCGCCGCGCCACGCGCCCTCCGCGCCCGGCGTGCGGACGCGCTTGCGCTCCAGCAGGAACCACACCAGGTCCGGGTAGCTGAACAGGTTCTCCGTGGTCAGCACGCAGTTGAGGTGGACGACCGGGTGATCGGCGCCGAGGACCTCCCGGGCGATCTGCAGGTTCTGGATGCCCTCGACGTACTGGTCGAAGCGTCCCGGCCCGCCGGCGAGGCGGTCCTGGACCTCGGGCGATGCCGAGTCCAGAGAGATGTGCAACCGCGCCGTGCCCGCGTGCACCAGGGCGAGCGCCGCCTCCGGCGTCAGCCCGAGGGCGTTCGTGTTCACGTTGCTCGGCGCGCCGGCCTCTGCCGCGAGGCGGATCAGGCCCTCCGGCCCGTACAGCTCCTCGCCGCAGATCAGCGGCTCGCCGCCGGTATACGAGAAGTAGGGCTTCGGGCTCTCGGTGGCGATCAGTTTCCAGACGAGCGCGCGCCACGCGGAGATCGGCAGGGCGCCCTCGACCGGGCGCTGGTTGCAGTACACGCACCTCGGGCGCGCGTTGCAGGCCAGCGTGAGGTAGATGCCGACAAACGACAGCGGCGGGGGCGGCCCGTCCCAGCGTTCGGGCCACTGCCCCAGGTCCCACGCCAGGCTCTCGACATCCCGTTCGCCGGCGGCGATCCGGGCCTGGATGCGCTCGCCGTTGACACACAGCAGCGCATCCTTCAGCATCCCCGACGGGTCCGGCATATCAGGGGCTTTGAGCATCGTCTCGCGGAGCGAGGCGATCCGCTCGCCATCGGCCAGGGCTGCGCGCCATGACTCGCCCCGCACCAGCGCCGTCAGGCGTTCGGCGTGCGCAGGCAGGTAGGCAGAGAAGTCGACGTCGGCTGGATCCACGAAACGCCTCGGGAGAGGAGGGGGTAATCGGCGAGTTCGCCCCGGGGCGCGCGCGCCCCTGCGTCAGAACCGGTACTCCGCGGTGAAGGCGATCAGCGGCTGGGGCTTCAGGTGGCTCCCCCCGCCACCGGGTCCGCCTGCGCCGCCCCCGCTCAGCGCGCGGTTCGCCTGGGCATACGCGCCGCTTGCCGCCAGCAGGCAGCTCCAGTGCCGGCTCTCGTACCCCAGCCCCAGCGACAGGGCCACCATGTCGAGCGCGCCGTCTCGGATTGCGCCCTCGGCGATGGTCTCTGGGTTCTGCCCAAAGCCCTCGCTCTTCCGCAGCCGGTACTGCCCGTCAACCATCGCGTGGTGCACGCTCAGCCCTGCCCGCAGCGACCAGTGGTCGGCCGGCCGCCATTCCGTTCCGCCCCGCACCGAGATCGTCGAGACCTGCGCGTCGCCCTCCAGGCCGTATACCGGGCTGCCGATGCCCGGGAAGAGGCCCGTGTGTCCTTGGTCCCGCGTCTCGAAGCTGCTCCGGCGCCAGTCCGCCATCGCCTGCGTGGTGCGCGAGCCCCTCGTTCGCCGCCAGCCCACGCCCACCGACGAGTCGTGCATGCAGCACC
This sequence comes from Armatimonadota bacterium, assembly GCA_016869045.1. Taxonomy (GTDB): domain Bacteria; phylum Armatimonadota; class Zipacnadia; order Zipacnadales; family VGFC01; genus VGFC01. Next base: position 11,580 of record VGFC01000037.1, on the reverse strand, counting down.
CCAGGTCCCCGCGCGTCGCCAACCCCATCAGCAACGTCCCACGTGCCTGCAGCCGCGAGTCCGTTCCCGTAACGAAGAAGGTATCCTCGCCCCGATTCAGCGCCGCATAGGCCTCCACCCGTCTGCCTTCCGAAGGCAGGTGTCCCACGTACCTTCCTCTTCCTCGGGTGACGCGCAGCTTCGCGTCCGGCTCCATGCCCGCGTACTGCACCCCCCATTGCACCCGATCCCCGACGCGCGACACGCCGACGGTCCATCCCAGGCCATCCGCCTGCATGCGCGGCCAGCGGGTCGTGTCCGCGGGGAGCCGCAGCGCGTCCGCGATGCTACCACCCGAGGCAGTCGCGCGCACGTTCTCGTCCGTGAGCCCGCACCCAAACACCCATCCCGGTCTCCCCGCGTACGCGACCGCGAGCATCCGCCGGTGGTCGTCCAGCGACAGGTGGTAGTCGAGATCGGCCTCTCGATCCTCGATGACGCCGCGACTGCTGCGATTGCGCAGGCCGACGGTCCACTGACTCGCGTGCGTGGGCCCCAGGGGGATGACGCACTCCTCGGCCGTCACGTCGGTCTGCCAACGCGCGACGGTCTTCCCTCCCCGTTCGAGCACGAGCGGCGTCTGGGAATGGAGGTCGAGCCGCACGAGAGGACGTTCGGCGCTCGCGAGGCTCGTCGGCCGCTCAACCTCCGGGCGGCCAGTGATCTGGCCCGGCACGTCGCCGCCGCCCAGCACCGCCTCCGGCGCCTCGGCCGCCCAGAACAGGTCCGCGGGGTTCTGCGCGCACGCCACGCCCGCAGACACCACCAAGAACAGCCCGAGGGCGCCCCTACCCACGCGGGCGAGGCGCCCTCCGGTCTTGCTCCGTCCCGGTCGTCGCACGCTGCTGGCGCTCACCTCGGCACGCGATCAGGACTCCGTATCGCCGACCACAATCGACCGGTAGCGCACGATCACCCGGTCGTAGTCGCCGTACATGAGCGTCTTCACCTTCGTTGTGTTCGGGAACACCCCCGAGATCGTCGGGTCCGGCAGCTCGCTCCACTTGTGGAGCCCCTTGAGTTCCGGGTACGCGCACGTGGCGGTCACGGCCGTGCTGCCCCAGGTCCCCTTGAACTGCTTCCAGTTCCAGTTGAACGACCCGTTGATCCCCGGGAAACCGCTCCCCGCCGCGACGTTGATCGGGTGCGGGGCGGCGCTGGTGGCCATGGTAGTCGTCCGCGCCACCCACGGCGCGGGCTGCGCCACCTGGTAGCTCCCGCTCTCCGCGAGGGGCCTACGGAACTCCATCTCGAACAGCGGCCCGCCGACCGTAGCGTACTGCCCGTAGTCGAGACCCAGGTACAGCGGCGGCAGCAGGCCGCGCAGGCTGGCCGGCGGCGTATCCCACAGCTCCCGGAGGTTGAGCGGCACCTTGGTCAGGGCCTCGCTCGCGTCCATGCCCGCCGCACTCTCGGTGTACACGCTGACGTTGACCTGCCCATTCAGCATGGTCGCGGCATCGGCGAGGTTCGCCTCAAACCCCGTCGGATCGCCCATCCCCGCCAGCGCCCGTTGCAGGACCTCAGCGTCGTCCTCCCTCATGTCCGCCAGCGCCTGATTCATGTCTGCCACGGCCTCCCGCAGGACTCCGCCGGCCTGCGTCCAGGTCGCTGCGGTGACGTTGCCAAAGGGCGCTGCGGGCGCATACTCGGCGACCGTCAGCTTGCTGTCCTTGTTCGCGTCACGCTGAACCAGGTCCAGGTTCCAGTCGTAGGTCCCGTAGTCCGGGTTGACCGACGTCGCCATGAGCAGCGCACACCGCACGAGCTCGAACACCGCGCCCACTGCGCGGAAGTCCGCGCTGTAGACGGTGCCTGGGCTTCCGTCGATCTTCAGCGTGAAGAGCTTCTTGGTCACCGCCGCGCCATCGGCGATTGCCATCAGGCGATCCTGCACGTTCTCCAGCGGAGAGAGGACGTAGTTCTGGATCGCCGCCCGGTAGTTCTTCAGGTCGGTGGCCGTTGTCGCTGCGCTGTCGCTGGCGGCCGTCCCCCGGGCCGGCGGCACCCGCGCACTCGTCAGCGCCGCCAGCGCGTCCGACATCAGGCGCTGCGGCCGCAGCTTCGGCCCGACACCCAGTGCGGCGACGTCCATCACGCGGGTCGTGCCGAACATGCTCTCGCCGACCGCATGGGCGGCGTTCTGCGAGGCGGCCGTCGCAATCGCGAGCGAGAGCCCGAGCTGGGCCGCCGAGTCGTTGGGGTTCGTGTTGGCGGCGCTCACCCAGAAGTTGAGTTCGGTCTTCAGCTCGGCCACCGTGCTCGGTTGGTTGGCCTCATTCTGCAGCTTGTTGAGGCGGGTAACGTTGGCCGAGGCCCCCACTGCCGGGGCGGTGGCCAGGGGCACCGCGAGCGCGGGCCCAAGGTTGATCTGGGGCGTGGTCACGCCCGGCGCATCCGGGCCGAGCGTCAAGCGATCACCACCCCCTCCGCCACATCCTGACATCCAGACTGCTAGCGCGCATACGACGAGCAAGCCCATCGTCAGACGGTAATGCATGGCGAATCCCTCGCAATCCGTGGCGCCCAAGTCTTCGCGCCACACTCCTACTTTCGCTGCCTGCAGGCGGGCTCCTCCTGTGATCCTCCTAGCTTTCACCTACCCCGTCCGAAACGCAGCCCCAGTGACCAGGTTGACGATCCAGTTCCCCACGAGCGCAATGACCAGAGCCACGATGATCCGCGTCGCCAATCGGGGGTTGCGCACTGCCCGCGGCAGAACGCCGGTGAAGACCGCGTACGCGCGCAGCGGCACCTGAAGCAGCACCAGCAGGAACCCCAGCGGGCCAAGCCGGTGCAGCGCGAAGGCGAGACGAAGCCGGCCGTGCGCCATCGCGGCGAAGCTGCGCGTCATGCCGCAGGTCGGGCAGTTCATGTGGAACACGGTGCGGCTCACGCACAGGCCGGGCAGCGGCCGTCCCGGCGCACCGGGTACCGTTATCCCCCGGGGCTGAACTTCCAGCAACGCGGAAGCGACAATGACCGCCGCGCACAGCACCAGCCACTGCATGTGGCCTCGCCGCGCCTTCACGCGAGCCTCGATCACCAAACCCTCAGCCATCTCCTCCATCTCGCCCTGCCTTCTCCGTCTCCTCTGCTGGGAGCGCCGGCACCCTTGCCGGCAGCGGTGGCCGCCGTTGCCGTGCCGTAACCCGAGACCCGAAACTCGAAACCCGAGACCGCCGTCACGGCCAAGGAAAAAACGGCGCCGGCGTGCGCCAGATACCGGCGATGGTTGCCCACAGAACCGCCTGCGAGAACTCGCCCAGGATCAGCCCCAGGAACAGGGGCCGCAGGCGGGAGTACGTATGCATGCCGCCGTAGCGGATGAGGACCGACTTCACGATCCAGGCCACGAGGATCGGGCACCAGAAGACGATCATGCTCCACGAGCCGCTCAGCGCAAAGCCGATGGGGAACAGGGGCCACCACCAGTAGCGGGCGCGCATGACGGAGAGCACGATGGTGACGATCACGCCCGAGCCGAAGTAGATGGGCAGGCGCGGGTCGTAGCTGTCGCCGACTTCCAGCACGGGAGCGTAGTCGCGGATGCCGAGCAGGTTGTTGCCCCAGTACACGTAGGAGTACAGCCCCACGGCGCCCTCGGTGTAGGGGAGCTTCAGGTGCAGGTAGCCGCCGACGGCGAAGCAGACAACGAGTGCGATGATGACTGCGAAGAACAGGTGGCGGCGCTTCACCTTCGCGCTGTCGGACATCTTCAGGGCATCGAAGAACGTGGAGAGCAGGTTCCCCCGCAGGTCGCGCACGAAGACCGGGTCGGTCAGGGCGAGCGCCGTGAGCGTGCCCTTGCCCATCACGCTCCGCTTGGTGAGGAGCTGGACGAGGTTCACCGGCCGGAAGGAGGTCTCGGCCATGAGCATCCCAGCCTCATTCACCGAGCGGGCCATCACGATGGCCACGATGAACAGGTACACGCCCATCTGCAGGATCGCCATGTACCAGGCCATGCCTAGCTGCATGCACCAGAGCACGGCAATCACGAAGCACACGGCCAGCCCGATTGCTGCGTGCCGGTAGGGCAGCAGCTCCTGGCTGTCATCCACGGAGCCCGGCAGGCCCTTCGCCCGCGCCCAGACGTCCTTCAGATGCGGCAGGCCCGAGCGGATGAGGTGAGCTGTCAGCACGATGTACGCGCCCGCGACCTGATACCCGTTTGGCGCGCTCGTTGGGTAGAGCGGCATCGCTTCGGGCGTAACGCCGAGGGCCGAGAAGACGATGTTCTGGATGCGGATCAGGAAGTAGAAGGCCCACAGCGAGAAGAGCAGCTGCTGGGGCAGGAAGTACGCGAACCCCACCGCCGCCAGGCTGAAGTACGCGGTCGTGTAGCCCAGGTCCCGCCACGGCTTCCCCCACGCGCTGAAGATCGGGTTGAGCGGATAGGAGGTGGGAATCTCCGGCACGGACGGGTAGAGGCCGTGCAGCCCGACCAGCATGAACATCAGGGTGGGCAGCGTGAAGCCGATCCAGGTGAGGCGGTTGCGGAAGAACGACTCGCCCGCCATCCGCGTCGCGCCCGCCATCTCCAGCGGCAGGTTCACGAGCGGGAAGGTGAGCTTCTCGTTGTCCACCCACTGACGTCGGAAGATGGTGGCGATGCACGCGAAGCACAGGATGACTGCCACCGACATGATCCCCCACATCGCCAACGGCGTCGCCCAGGCGCCCCAGGGGATGGCCGCGCCCCTCGGTGTGCCCTCGTAGAACCAGACGGCGACCGGCTGCTGGATGTCGCCTCGCACGTCGAACGGGACGGCCCACTGCGGGATGTTCGGGAAGAAGAGGCCCTGCCAGTGGTTCGCCTCCGTGCCATAGTAGTTCACGCCGACCAGCGTGGCGAACAGCTTCTCCAGGAGGCCCCGCGACGTCGTCAGCGCGGCGACCAGAATCATCACGTAGATGATGATGATCTCGTGGGACTTCAGGAGCTTGCGGCGGGAGAGGCGGCCGATCACCGCGTTCAGCAGGACGACGAGCAGGAGCAGACCGATGGCGGCGGGGGCGAACTGGCAGATGGCGATCTGGATCGACTTGACGACCAGCTCCGCCCAACACACCACGAAGCAGGCCGCTGCTGCGCCGAGGATGCCGACCACAATGGCGGCGGGCGACAGTCCGTGGCGGTCGCCGTCCGAGGCTACGGACAGACGAGTGCCGGCGCTGGTTGACTCAGACGGGTTCAATCAGGCCTCGGCGCACGTAGCCCCGAGCGCCCGATGGCGCTCGGACCTCGCACCACAGGCCCCGCTCGTTGCGCACGATGGAGAGGGATAGGTCCGGGCCGAACCGCAGGTGGGGACGCTCGAGCGTGATCACGACTTGCCCTTCGGTCAGGCGCGCGATTTCCCCGAACTCGTTGCCCGGACCTCCCCGCAGGGCCATGCTCTGCGTGACCACGACCGCCCGTCGGCCGCCCAACTCACGGGCGAGCCGGGAGCCCAACACGGGCCACGTGAGCACGGCCACGAGCGCGAGCGCAATCCCGAGCCGCCCCAGCCAACGCCGGCCCGAGAGCAACCACAGACCGACCACCAGGGCGGCCAGGAGGTTCGACACGGCGGTCAGCACCACCGCGTCGCCTGCCGTCAGGCTACCACACAGGGCCGCCCAGAGCGCATGGAGCCAACTCGGCGGGGGCGGTTCGGTTTCGTTCAGCCTGGCGAGGAGCAGCCGCAGCTGCTCCCGCGCCGCACGGTCGCGTGGCGCCAGCACGAGGCCGCGCTCGACGTAGACCCGCGCCCGCCCCGGCGCTTCGAGACGCACGTACGTGAGCGCCAGGTTGTAGTCCACCACCGGGTTGTCGCCGAGGGCGGACAGACAGGCCTGGAACTGGCGCTCAGCCGAGGCATAATCACCCGCGTTGAAGCTCGCGGTCCCCGCCAGGAAGAGGGACTTCGGGTCGGCTTGCTGCGCGGTCGCTACGCAACCCAGGCTCGCAAGTGCAACGAGCACCAAGACGAGACTTTGCGTGGTGCCGAAATTAGGGACAGGCCCCAATTTCCGACATGACGTCTGTCGGAAATTGGGGCCTGTCCCTAATTTCGGCACCACCAGAACGCTCCAAGCCCTCATCGTCCTGCCTCCTCTCGGGCACTGCGACCGCGCAGAGGCGGGAGGACGCGCTCAAGATGGCGCACCCAGAGCACCGCCGAATCGGCGACCGCCCCCAGGCTCCCCGAGGCGGCCCCGGGGCTCAGACCGAACCGCCACCGGTCGCACTGGCGCAGGAGGTCGGCGACATTCCGCGCCGGCTCCGCCTCCACGCCCTGTTCGAGCAGCAGGGCCTCCACGGTCGCGGTGGATATGGTCGCCGCCGGCACGTCGAGCTTGTCGGCGAGGAACGCGCACACCGCCGAGGCGATCTCCGCCGCGGCTTCGCGGGGCGGCAGGGCGCGCGCGAGCTTCACGATCCGCGTCGTTCGACGCGCCGCGCTGTGCGCGCGGGCGAGTCGTGGGTCCGCTGCCAGCACCGACCGGCGCCGGTAGACCAGCGCCGTCGCGACCAGCCAACCGAGCGCCAACACCTGACTCGCGAACACGGGAGCGGACACCAGGCGGCCCCCGCGGTTGCCGACCAGCCGGTCGGGCAACGGCCTCAGTTGCGCCGCCTGGGCCGGCTCCGCGGCGGGCCCGCCTCCGATACCGGGCTGCACCTGCAGGACGACCGGCTCGCTGCGGGCGACGTCATACTGCCTCGTCTCAGGGTCGAAGTACGCCACCTCCACGGGGGGGATCGTCAGTTGGCCCACCGTCGTGGGAATGATGACTTGGTCGAACAGCGCCTGGCCCCCCATCCGGAAGCCGCTGCCCTGGGGCTTGGGCTCGAACTCCCGGTGCTCGCTGGACTGGTACTGCCGCAGGCCCTGCGGCAGCGTGGGCTTGGGGGCCTCCATGGCGTCCAGGTTCCCCCAGCCCGTGACACTGATCGTCAGTGTCGCCGCCTCGCCCATCCGGATCGTGTGTTGATCGACGTCGGCCCTCACGTTGAGGTGTCCGACGACCCCCGAGAACCCCGCCGGCTTGCCCGCCTCCGGGAGACGGGCCACCTGGATGGTGATCGGCTCCGTGGTCAGCGTCCTGGGCACCGGGTCCCAGAAGCCGGTGGTGTACCGCACCTTCGCCGGCGTGATCGTGCGGGCTCCCGGGGCGGTGGGGAAGAGCAGCTTCGCCTCCTCCTTCACCGCGTACTGCCGCCCCTTCGCGTTCTCGTACCGCGAGGGCGGGGAGGGCAGTGGGTAGGTGCGGAAGCCCTCGGTGCCGGCGGGCTCGTAGTCCACGTTCCCCAGCTGCGTCGCATAGTACAGCGAGAAGGTCAGCAGAATCTGCTCGCCGACGTAGGCCTGCTTGCGGTCTGTGGTGCAGCGCACGAATACGTCGTCGCCTGCGCCCTTCGCCCCGCCGGCGGATGGCACGGAGGGCATCGGGAGCGTCGGGGCCGCTCCCGCCGACCCACTCCCACCCGGCGCGGTGACGTTCACGCTCAGGGGGTTGGTTCGCAAGATCTGGTTGCCGGCGCGCACCGTGATGGCGGGGATGGTCTGCGGGCCCTGGGCGGTCGGCCGGAGCACGAACTCGAACGTCTCCCGCGAGGTCATCCCCCCCGTGCCCATGCTGATCGACCGCGACTCACCGGTCGAGACCACATCGAAGCCCTTCAGCCCACTCAGGCTCGGGGCGCTCGCCTGGTCGGCCCCCGTCACATTGATGCTCAGCACCACCAGCTCGTCGGCCGGCGCCGTCGTCCGATCCACCGACGCCGACGCCGACGCCGCCAGGCCGCCTGTCTGCGCGAAGGCGAGCAGCACCAGAGCGACCACAGCATCAACTGCGTGCGTTCTTACAGCAATCACCAGTCTTTCCCCATCATTTCGGGCGCCGGCGGCACCACCCGGGCCAACTGCCGCCGGAGCTGCGCATCCTCGTAGTTCGCCTGCCGCAGCAGCGCCCGCGCCTCCTCGGGCGTCATGGGCACCGACTGCGCCGGCTGCTTGCGCTCCTGGGGTCGTTGTTGTTGCTGCTGCTGGGAGCTCTTGGGCTGTGGTTGCTGTTGGCTCTGCTGTTGTTGCGGTTGCTGCTTCTGCTGTTGCTGCTTCATCTTCTGGGCGATCTCGAGGTTCCGCTTGGCGAGTGCATCGCCTGGATCGCACCGCAAGGCGTTCCGGTACTCCTCGATCGCCTCGTCCAGCTTCTTCTCCTGTAGGTACGAGTTGCCGATGTTGTAATGCGCGCGCCCGGCCAGCCCCAACTCGCTGGCCGCCCCCGCCTTCGCAAAGGCCTCGCGCGCCTTGTCGAACTGCTGCTGCCGGTAGAGGGCGTCGCCGGAGTTGAACCGCAGGACGGGATTGTCGGGGTCGAGGTCGAGGGCGCGCATGTAGCGCTGCAGGGCGTCGCCGAACTTGCCCTCTGTGAACAGGCGGTTGGCGGCCTTGCAGAGCAGGGAGGGCGTCTCAAACAGCGAGAAGCCGCTGGTGAGGAAGAAGCAGAGGAAGACCAGAACGGCGAGGCCACCTGGGCGGAAGTTCACCTTCGGCCAGCGTCGAGGGCGCACGCGCATGAGAAACTCCCCTGCCAACAGAAGAACCGCGAGGCCGAGCGGCCACTGGAAGCGCTCGGCGTAGGTCCGGAAGGTGTACTGGCCGGCGCGCCCGGACTGCAGGGCGCCGAGACGGCTGTAGACCGCCGCCGCGCCGTGGTCGGCCGTGCCGCCCTGGAAGTATGTACCACCACCGGCGGTCGCGAGTTCCGCCAGTTCCTTGGCGTGGAGACGGCTGACGACGACCTTCCCCTCATAGCGGCGGGTGCCGGTGACCTTCCTCTGCCCATCGTACGTCGGAACCGGGGCCCCCTCCTCCGTGCCAACCCCGACGGCGTAGAGGCGAATGCCCTTGTTGCGGAGGGTCTGCGCGGCCTCGCGGGCTCCCTGACCCCAGTCCTCACCATCACTCACCAGGACAACCACCTTGTCGCCGCCCTCGCCCGCGCTGAAGGCTCGGTCGGCCTCCCGCACGGCTGCCGACAGAGCGGTGCCGGCCCCGGACGTGATCGAGGCGTCAATGGACTCGACGAACATCGTCGCCGCATCATAGTCGATTGTCAGCGGGCAGTACAGGAAGGCCTGAGTCGAGAAGGTGATGATCCCGATCCGGTCGCCCTGCAGGCGGGCGATGAGGCCGAGAATCTCCCGTTTGGCCGCCTCAAGCCGCGAGGGAGTCGCATCCTGCGCCAACATGCTGTCGCTCGTGTCGATCGCCACCAGGATGTCGGCGCCCTTGCGCTGGAGGCGTTCGAGCTTCATGCCCAGCCGCGGGCGCGCGGCGGCCAGGGCCAACAGGGCCAGTGCCGCAAGCAACAGCGCGCTCCGCACCGTGGCCCCGTCCCTCAGACGCCCGACCACCAGCCGATCCGCGAGAGCCGGCGAGGCAAACGCCTCCACCGCCTCCCGGCGCTTGCGCGCGGCTCTCCACATGAGCCACGCCAGCACGGGCAGCGCCGCGAGGAGCCACAAGGCGGATGGGTTGGCGAGGGTGAGGTAGTCCAAAGTCCGGAGTCCGGAGTCCAGAGTTGACGACAACGGCTGCGGACGAGGGCGTCCGCGCTCCCACGGCGACGGCTGCCACAGCAGCCGGCAAGGGTGCCGGCGCTCCCAGGAACGTCAACGACACGGCGACGACTGCCACCGCAGCCGGCTGGAAGCCCGCGCTCCCAGGTGGACGGCAACGGCAGCTACGGCGCTTTGCGGAGGATGGTGGCGGAGGCCAGCAGCTCAAGGGCGAGGAGGCAGATGGCCGGCCACAGGAATCGGCCGCAAAGCTCAGTGCGCTTGCGGAAGGTCTTCACCTCGAAGCGGCTCTTCTCCAGCTTCCAGATCGACTCGTAGACCGCCTGCAGCGCGTTCGGGTCGCCGGCGTGATGGTACTCGCCGCCGGTGGTCTTGGCAATCTCGGTCAGCAGGTCCTCGTCGAGCTTGGTCAGCGCGAGCGTGCCGTCGCGGTTGCGGGCGTAGACCCTCTCGCCCGTCGGCAGCTCGACGGGCACGGGGCTGCCCTCCTTGCTGCCGATGCCGATCGTGTAGACGCGGATGCCGAGGGCCTGGCAGGCGCGCGCCGCATCGGGCGGGGCGATGCTGCCGGCGTTGTTCTCGCCGTCGGTCAGCAGGATGATGACCTTGCTCTTCGCGGCGGAGCGTTCCAGCCGCGAGGCGGCGGTGGTCAGCGCCATCCCGATAGCGGTGCTGTCGCCGCTGATCAGCCCGAGTTCCACCTGGTCGATCAGCGCCCCCACCATCTCGTGGTCCAGGGTCAACGGGCACTGGGTGAAGGCCTGAGTCGCGAAGATCACGAGTGCGAGCCGGTCGTTCACGATCCCGCGAGCGAAGCGCGAGAGGACCTGCTCCGCGCCGGTGAAGCGGTTGACATCGCCGAAGTCCTCCGCCCTCATGCTGTAGGAGACATCCATGACCAGGACGATGTCGATGCCCTCGCCCTCGTGCTGCTGCTGAGGCCCGAGCTTCTGCGGGCGAGCCAAGGCGATCACCAGCAGCGTGACGGCGGCCAGCCGGGCCGGAGGCAGCAGCGACAGCGCCCGCACGCGCAGCGACGGTCGCCCGCCGCCCAAGGCGCGCACATCGGAGTAGACCAGCCGCGCCTCCGCCCGACGCGCCCGGGCCACGTGCAGCCACACGGCCACCGGCACGAGTAAGAGCAGAAGAAGATAGGCGGGGTTGGCGAAGGTCATCGGCTGCTCTCTGAGGTCGGGACGCTGTCCGCCTCCGGCGCCTTCAGCGGTGCCGTGTCTCTCACCAGCCGCTCGGTAGCATCGACGACAGCCCAGCAGGCGATCGGCTCCGGCCGCGCCTTGGCGAACTTCACGAGGTCCGCCTGCCGAAGCAGGTCGTCAACCACCGGGGCGTACTCCGCGCACGTCCGGGTGTCCCGCATCTGGGCGACGATACGCCACGTCGTCTCCTCGAGCGTCCGCAGGCCCCATCCCGCCGCGAGGTAGGTGCGCAGGATGTCGCTGACCTCGGAGTAGTGGTGCTTCACGCGCCCGGCCTCCGGCAGCCCGGCCTCGCGGAGCGCCTTGAGCGCCTTGAGTGCGACTACATCGGCCGGGTCGGGCCGCGACCGCTTCTCGACAAGGCGCTGCTTCCGCCGCCACAGGAAGACCGCCAGGAGCACGACTGCAGCGAGAACGACGACTCCGACCGACACCCGCAGCGCGATCGCGAGAGGCTTCTCGCGGAGGGTCAGCGGGCCCACGATATCGGCGGGTCGCATGTCCTCGCCCTTCAGGACGGAGGCGACGGTCGCCGTCACGGCCGCCGTACGCACGGAGCGCGTCTTGCCGGCCGGATCGCCGACCGTGATCTCGATGGACGGAATTGGGAGCTTGCCGGTCTCGAACGCGGTCAGCGTGTAGCTGACAACCGCCTTCCCCGGCGCGGGCTCGACGTGGTAGCCGCGGACCTCCCAACGGCCGAAGGCAGCCTCCGCGCCCGGCCCCGTGATGCGCTCATCCGCGGCG
>VGFC01000036.1 GCA_016869045.1 Armatimonadota bacterium | reverse complement strand
GCTGCATGCGACGCAGCGGTCGCCAGTCGTGATAGCGCCAACGAGCGCCTGGCCCTCGCGAAGCAGCCGCACCGACCCGAGGAGATCGAACAGGCGCAGGCGGCGCAGCGGCAGGCGCAGGCGGCGGTCAAGCGCGCCCAGCACGACCTCGACCTCCTCCGCACTCGCACGACGCCCGAAGACCTCGCCACAGCCCAGGCGCGGCGTGACTCCGCGGACTCGCGGCTCAGGTCGGCCCGCGCGCAGCTTCGACTGACGGAGAGTCAGACGACCCCGGAGGACCTGCAGGCCGCCGCGGCGGCGTTCCAGCAGAGCAAGGCCTCCGCGCGCCGGGCCGAGGCGGACCGTGTCAGCGTGCGTGAGGCGGAGCTGAACGTGCAGACACTCGAAGCGGACTGGCGCCGCGCTCAGGCGGCTCTGGAGCAGGCGGCCGAACGCGCGGGCTACACCACCATCACGGCGCCGATCTCGGGCATCGTCACGCGGGTCAACTCCAAGAAGGGCGAGTACGTCCAGGGCGGTGCCGTGCCTCTGCCGAGCGCCGAGATCGCGATGCTCGTCATCACCGCGACCGACCGCGTCTGGATCGAGTGCAACATCGACGAGGCGGACATCGCCGATGTGAAGGTGGGCCAGGAGGCGCAGATCTACCTCGGCAAGGGCGCCGAGATGAAGGGCCGGGTCGAGCAGATCTCCCCGTCCGTCCGCCAGGTCCAAGGCGATGTGCGGACCTTTGCGGTCAAGCTCGCCGTCGAGGGCGACACGGAGACGCTCCGCAGCGGGATGTCGGTGGACGTGGACATCGTGACGAAGGCGAACAAGGACGTGGTCTCCGTTCCCTCCTTCTCGGTCTTCGACGACAAGGAGGGCAAGTTCTACGTCTACGTCGTCGAGGACAACGTCGCGAAGAAGCGCGAGATCACCAAGGGTGCCGAGGGCATCGAGCGGACGGAGGTCAAGACGGGCGTCAAGGTGGGAGAGAGAGTGGTCACGTCGCTCGAGGCCAAGGGCCTGCGTGACGGGAAGAAGGTCAAGATCAAGACGGAGAGCGAGGGCAAGGAGAAGGGGAAGCCGAAGGCGGGTGAGGAGGAGAAGGAAGAGAAGGACGAGGGCGGTGTGAGAGTACGGATCGGAACGAAGTAGGTGATGGGTGATGGGTGCTAGGTGATGGGGGACGGCAACGGCGGCCACCGCTGCCGGCAAGGGTGCCGGCGCTCCCAGCAACGGCGCCACCGCTGCCGGCAAGGGTGCCGGCGCTCCCAGCAACGGCAGAGGCTCTAGGCATGGACATACTGGAGAGCTTCCGCGTCGCGCTCGGCGCGGTGATGACGAACAAGGGGCGCGCCTTCCTGACGATGCTGGGTGTCACGGTGGGCGTGGCCGCCGTGATTCTGCTCGTGTCGGTCGGCGAGGGCGCGCGCGGCGACGTCGGCAAGGAACTCATGGACCTGGGCAGCAACCTGATCTTCCTCGCGCCGGGCCGCGATGAGACCCGCGGGGACACGACCCGTCGCAAGGAGGAGGCCCGTCGCGGGCGGCGCCGGCGCGAATCGGTGACCCCCCTGAAGCTGGAGGACGTGCAGGCTCTGGAGAGGTCCTGCCCGTCCGTCGCCCAGGCGGCCGGAGCCATCGAGGGCCCGTCGGAATGCAAGTACGAGAGCCGCTTTCGCCCCGTGATGGTGTTCGCGGTCTCGGGCAAGTACGGGAGCGTGCGCAATACCGAGGCGCGGAAGGGGACGTTCATCACCGAGCAGCACGTGTCGGGCGGCCAGCGCGTCGCCGTGATCGGCAAGACCATCGAGGACGAACTGTTCCGCGGCGAGGACGCGATGGGGAAGCGGCTGACGCTGAATGGGGCGGTCTTCCGGGTGGTCGGGTTCCTGGAGGTCAAGGGCCGGAACCTCGGCCTCGACCAGGACAACCGGATCTTCATCCCGATCACCGCCGCGGAGCCGGTGCTCGGGCGCGGCAATCCCGACTACCTCATGCTGAACGCGACCTCGCGTGAGACCATCCGCCGGGCGGTGCTGGAAGTGAAGCGCGTCATGAAGGCCCGCCATCGCGGTCAGGAGGACTTCCAGGTCCTCGATCAGGCGGACATCCTGCGGATGGTGAACAAGATCATCGGCGTGCTCACCGCGGTCGTCGGCGGGATCGGCGGCATCTCGCTGGTGGTCGGCGGCATCGGGATCATGAACATCATGCTGGTGTCGGTCACCGAGCGCATCCGCGAGATCGGCATCCGCAAAGCCGTCGGCGCGCGCGAGGGCGACATCCTCCGCCAGTTCCTCATCGAGTCCGCCACCCTCAGCCTCATCGGCGGCGGCATCGGCATCCTCATCGGCTGGATCGGCTCCATGAGCATCGGCGCCGCCTGGAAGTCCCTCCCGACCCAGGTCACTCCCTCTGCGGTCGCGGTTGCCTTCCTCTTCAGCCTCGCCGTCGGCGTCTTCTCCGGCGCGTATCCGGCGTATAGGGCAGCCAAGCTCGACCCGATAGAGGCGCTGAGGCACGAGTAAGGCGGGGGAACGGGAACGTCTGAAACACGAAGAGCACGAAGCCTACGAAGAGCGCGAAGAAGGCGACGACCTCGGTCTCACAACGCCTTCACCCGCACGTTCCTGACCTCCACCTTCCCCTTTCGCGCCGCGATGGCGGGCACGCCCTTGAGGGGTGTGTACATGTACTTGCCCCAGAGGTTGGCGCTCGGGACATTGAGGACGGGCATCTCGTTCAGGTAGACCTGCACCGTCCAGCCGCGGAGGACGACGCGGAGGTCGTTCCACTCGCCGGCGGGCAGCGAGGCGGGCACCATCGTGGAGGCCAGGCCGAGGAGCGCGCCCGAGGCCTCGCGGCCGGGGGCCTTGCCCGTGTCATCGCCCATGACGATCTCCATGGGCGCGTTCCTCGGGTTCGTGCCGGTGCGCGGGAGGAAGAGCGCCTGCGCGCCGGGCTCGACGCGGTACTCCAGGCGGATCTCGCAGTCGGCGAGCACCTGAGAGCCCTTCAGGATCGGCGTCCCCTCCGTCAGGCTGATCACCCCCTCGTCGTTCCCCCCTTCTGAAGGAAGGGGGGCCAGGGGGGTAGGAGAGAAGCCCGGCTCAGGCTCCTCCTTGATTCGGACGTTGCGGAACTCGACGGGCGAGCCGTGGTCCTGCAGGCCGATGAAGCCGCGCGGGCAACGGTCGGATAGCCGGATGCCCGGCACCAGGCCCTCGTTGACGACGGGATCGTCGAGGTCGAAGTCGTGGATGACCTGGTCGTTCAGCGTGACCTTCATGTGCCGGCCGAGGAGCGCCACTTCGAGCGCGTTCCATTCGCCATCGGGCCGGTTTGCCGCGACGCTCGGCGCCTTGGCTGCGTAGAGCGAGCCGGTGCTCTCCTTGCCCGGCGGCTTGCCGGAGTCCCCGGCGATCTGCACCTCCATCCCGAGGGCCGAATGCCGGCCCGAGAGCGGCGCGCGCACGAAGACCCCACTGTTGCCGCCCTTCCCGATCTTGAAGTCGAGCCTCAGCGTGAAGTCCTCGTAGATGTGCCGCGTGAACAGCGTGCCGCCGGTCACGCGCCGGATCACGCCATCGGTGCACTCCCACGCGCCGGGCTTCGGCAGCCGCCACGCGCTCAGCTCCGCGTCCGCGCAGAGGGAGGTGAAGCCGGGCCCATCGGGAGGCGGGGCAGGTTGGGCGAGAGGGAGAAGCAGGAGGAGCGGCAGCATTGTGATCCTCCGTGAGGCAACGGCATCGCGGCTGAAGCCGCTCCTACCTGGCCTTCGGCAGCTTTACACGCGCGGGCCCGACGCGATCTACCGGCAGCAGATTCATGTCGGGACGCGGCAGGCGCTGCTCGACGGGCAGGATAGGCGGGAAGGGCTTGTGCGGCAGCGTCTGGTACCAGTATGCGACCGACGAGTAGTCGTCGGCGCGCTTGTTCGCGTGACCGTGCTCGATGGAGACGCGCAGCGACTCGTGGAAGATGACGGGATCGGGGATGTGGTAGCGGTAGACGGTAATCCGCTCGTTGTAGTTGCGGAAGGTGCCGGGCTTGTGGTACGAGACGCCGTTGTAGATGAAGGCGTTCTGGACCTGCATGCCCCAGGCGTGGCTGAAGTAGTCCTCCGAGCCGGTGCCGTGCATGTCGGGCGGCCACTTGGCACCATCGATCATGAACATGTCATCCCCTTCGCCCCACCAGCCGCCGTAGAGGTTGTGCACGCTGAGGTTGCAGCCGACGTAGTGCCCGCGCCCCGTCGCCTCGAGGAGGAGGTAGTTGCCCTTGTCGCTGAGGTTGGGCTGGTTCGCGACCTCGCGATGCTGCGGTCCGCCCTGCCAGTAGCTCTGGGGCATCCAGCCGTCGCACGGGTTCTCGCGCCGCCAGCACGCGTGGAAGCGCCCCTGGTCCACCGGCGGCGCGCCGAGTTCGTCGTAGTCCACGTAGTAGTAGAAGGCGCCGACGGGGGTCTCGCACTCGTTGACGACCTCGATCCGCGCACCGGCGCCGAAGGGCATCGGGAAGTAGCAGTTCATCGCCGCGTGGCGGTCATTCCCCGCGTTGGCGGACATGTTCAGCACGCAGCAGGAGAACGAGCTCACCTTCGCATGGCCCACGCCGAAGAAGTCGCCGATGGGCGCCTCGACGCTGGGGCTGTCCATCCCATCCCAGTACATCCGCAGGAGCAGCTTGCGCAGGTAGAACTCGTCCTCGCAGGAGATCGTCACCCAGATGTGCCGGATGATGCCCGGCCCGGAGATCTCGGCCAGGGCGCGGGTCTCGCCCTGCTCGATGTGCAGTGCGTCGGCGTTGCCGCCCGTTCGGTCCCAACTGGAGATGCGCTTCGTATGGCCACTTCGCAGCACGGCCAGGTCTCGAATCACGGCAGTCACCTCGATTGGCGTTGGTCAGGGTCGCTAGGCGCGAGCCAGTTCGCGCGCGGCTTCACGAGGCCCTTCAGGAAAGCGAATGCGGGTTGGCGAATAGACGGGGCAGTTCCTGGGTCGACGCACGATCGCGCGGCGACCCGCTCCGGACCGACAGGGATGTCGTTGCTGGGAGCGCCGGCACCCTTGCCGGCTGCTGTGGCGAGTGGGCGTTGCCTTGGCCGTCCTGTACGACAACGGCAGACGGCCTGCCACCTCTGCCGGCAAGGGTGCCGGCGCTCCCAGCACGGCAAAGGCGATCCGCACGCGAGGGGAAGGTGACAGGCTCACATGGGCAGTGAGGCGTGTGTTGTGGCTCCGGATGTGCTGGCTCTCGGCTCGGTGATGGTTGAGATCAGCCCGACCGAGCTGGGCGTCCCCCTGACCGAGGTGCGGGAGCTGCGGGCGCTGCCGGGCGGGGCGTCCTGCAACTTCGCGGCGGCGCTCGCGAAGCTGGGGGTGCGGGTGGCCCTGGCGACGGGGGTCGGCGACGACGAGTGGGGCCAGTGGGTGACGGCGCGCATGGCGGAGCTGGGCATCGACACCTCGCGGGTGAAGACGGTTGCGGGGCAACTGACGACGGTGTCGTTCTGCTGGGCGGATCGGCTGGGCGGCAAGCGCTTCTACTTCTACCGCGTGCCCGGGCACTCGGACCCGATCGCGGCGCTATCGGCCGAGGATGTGGTCGGCGGATCGCTAGCGGGGGTGCGGTTCTTCGACCTCAGCGAGGCGGCGATCCGCAAGCCGCCCCTGCGCGAAGTGGCCTTCGAGGCGGCGGAGCGCGCGAAGAGCGCAGGCGTGAGCATCTGCTACGCGGTGAACTACCGGCCCGCCTCCTGGTCGGAGGGTGAGGACGAGATCCGCGCCCTGCAGCGCAAGGCCCTCTCCCTGGCTGATGTCGCCGTGATGAACCGCGAGGAGGCCGCCTTCATCGCTGACTGCGATGAGCTGGGGGCGGCTCTGGACGAGATCGAGCGCCTGGGCCCCGCCGTCGTGGCGGTTACGGGTGGGGAAGAGGGGACGATCGTGTGCGCGGATGGAAAGCGGGAACACGTCCCGGCGCGGAAGGTGGAGGTGCTCTATGACGTGGGCGCGGGGGATGTGTTCCACGCGGGACTGCTCGCCGGGCTGATTCTCGGGAAGTCGCCCGCCGAGGCTGCGCGCTTCGGGTCGGACGCCGCGGCCTTGTGGATCAGCCGTCCGAATGACCTGACGGAGTTGCCGACGAGGGAAGAGGCCGAGGGAATCGCGGGATGGGCGGACTGTCACCGGTCCCTTCCCGCGCAGCGGCCGCGCTGCGCGCGGGAGTCTGGTGGCACTGCGCTCGGTCAGTCGCCGAAGTCCGGGCGCGCTACTCCTCGTCCTCCCATTCAGTGATGAGGCGTCGCACTTCCTGGTTGGAGAGACCTTGCGCCTTGTTGGCTTTGCGGGCCATTGCCTTGGCGCGTGCGCTAACGAACGCTCCGAAGTCATCCTCCATGAGGGCTTTCGCACCGGCGGCGGTGATCAGGTGTCTCTGTAGCCAGCGCGACCAGGACGGACCAGCCTTCCTTTGGAAGTCACGCATGTACGAAGAGGGGGGCTTGGCACCGATCCGCAGGTTGGCCTGAGCGGGCACCAGCATGATGTTGGCGAGGCTGTTCGCCGCCTCCGAGAGGCCTACTCGGGCCAACCACGCCTTGGGGAAGACGTGGTGGTAGTGCCTGCTGTTGGCTTGCGCTAGGTACTGGTTGTCCAGAACCACGCGGGAGCCGTTCCGCAGGTCCACGGGGCCCTCGTGCGCGAGAAGGGAGAGCAGTGTCCTGCAGAAGGCGGACCCCAACCGAAGCTGGGCGTCCCTCACCTCTTCCCACGTGACCGGCCACTGGACCGGCACCTCAGCGGGCCGGGATGCGGCTACATCCTCAACCAAACGGAAGTCCTCCGGGACCGTGCTGCTTGGGTTCGATCCATAGCGCTCCTGGAAGCCGGCGCGCCAGTAGTACTGCATCAGCCGCTCCGCTTGGCGGCGGTCTGGTGCCACCAAGCCCCGCTTGCGGAAGAAGAAGGACAGGACCACTAGGACAGCAGGATACGGCAGGAGCCTGATTCCGGGAACACCGAGGGTCTGGCGCACGAAGTCGACGGCGTGGCGAACGGCCTCGGTCGCGCTGTCCCAAGCGGAGATGATCTCCTCTCGCTTAATGCGGAGTATCTCCCTCTCCTTGATGCTCCCCACGAGCTGGGCTGCGACCGCCTGCAGGATGGTCGTGTCCGCCGCACGCCCAAAGCCCTTGTTCTCCAGAGCTCGGGCGACCTCATCGCAGCGTTCCCGAAGGCTGAAGTCCGGCGTCCACGTCTTCGCGACCATGATGTCAAAGGTGTCCAGCTCCATGCCCCCGCGGTTCAGGCGCTCGAACATCTCGCACACGACGTCAAGTGGCTGGTGCTTGACACGGATGACAGGCCAGTGGCTCAACCGGAACGCGTCGCGTACCCGGTTGAAGCAGGGCCGTGCCTCCTCGGCAAGCCTGTCGTACGCGATGTGCTGGTCAGGCCCGATAAGCTCCGAGAGCTCGACGCAGCGGCTTGGGTCGCCCGCGTGGCAACTGAAGAACTCCCCGTCGCTCGGGTCGGTTGAGAGGTCGCAATAGACGCGGTAGGCGCGTCCCTCGATCTGGGCTCCCTTCGCGGCCGCGTACAAGGAGGTGATCCGCTGCTGACCGTCCAGCACGTACGTCACATCCCTCCCTTCCGGGGTATCGGGGAGGGCCAGTCCGCCGATGTTCCGAACACTGCCGTAAGGCTCCTGGGTGTCCCAGAACAGGAAGCTGCCGATGGGGTACCCCTTCGCCAGGGAATCGAGCAGCCTCAGGGTCCGCTCAATGCCCCAGTCGAAGTCGCGTTGGAAGTCGGGGATCTTCAGCACACCACCCTCGATGTCTGACACGAGTTCGGCGTAGGTCACGTACTCGTTCTTGACCTGACGAGCTGGCATCCTGGATAGCCTCCTCCGTCCGCGTAGGCCACTTGGGTCCCGGTCCGGCTGGATGTCGACAAACCGACAACATCGCGCCCGAACCCCCTCGCCGTATTCGGCTTACGGCACGACATGACCTCTCCGGCACGGCGAGGATTGCGACAACCTACGAGTGTACACCACACCTGGGCGGTCCCGGAGGTCCGAACTGGCACCTCGGCTACAGGAGCGGGGGCATCTGGACCGGGTTCTCCTTCAGCCACTGGTGCCAGGCCTTCTCGAAGGCACGCTCCGATTCGCCGAAGGCGTCCTTGAAGGCCGCCCCCTCGCGCTGCTTCCGGAGCCGGGCCAGGAGGTCGCGCACGTCCCAGAGGCCATGGCGATCGGCGAGGTGCGCCACCGCCGACAAGGCCGCCGCGTACGCGTAGTCCATCTCCTCGTCGTCGATGTGATGGCCCGAGCTGAACAGGCCCTCGATCTCGCCCAGCCTCGGGTATTCGCCGGGCAGGAGGACCAGGTCATCCACCTCCTCCTGGTCCACCAGCTCCCCGTCGGCCCATTCGGCCAGTCCCTCCCTCAGCCAACGCGGGGATTCGCCCTGGCTCAGCTCGTTCTCCAGGACGTGAACGTACTCGTGTACCAGGCCTCGCGCGAGGCGGGAGATGGGCTTCCCCGGCTCGTAGGGCAAGCAGATCTTGTAGTAGGGGAGCTTGGGCACCATGTACCCGTGCCGGGAGTGGCTGTGGTCGATGAGCGTATCGGGAGGGAGGAAGGTGAAGAGCGTCGGTTGGCGGTCGGCGGCGAGCAGCTTCTCGGCGCGGCTGGCGTGGGTCTCGGTGAGGTCGATGAGGGGGTCGGCGTCCGGGTCGTCGGCGGGCACCTCGAAGATGAACGGCGGGCACTCGACCCGACGACCGAAGTCCCGCGCCTCCAGCTCGCCCTCGGTCACGTAGAGGAGCTGCCCCAGCCACTGAGGCCAGGCGTGCCCGAGCATCGCCCGGCGGATGGCCTTGGCGGCCTGCGGCAAGCGGTCGCGCATGTACAGCTCGTAGCCGCTGTTGGCGTGGACCGCCGTCTCCCACACGTTCCTCGGCGCCGACATGCCGAGCGTCGCCGCGAAGTGGTGGGCGCCGGGACGCCAGGTCAGTTGGTTCTCCCAGTTGGTCGGTCGCTCGACCGGGTCGAAGTCCATCGTGTAGCCTCACCTCGTCAGTGGGATTCGCGCGCGCGATAGGCGAGTCCTTCGGCAACGAGGCGACAGACGGCACTGCAAGTGAGTTGCCAGGGGGAGAGGACGGCGACGGAAACGACGGACAGTCCATGCGTCTCGATCCCGTGCGGGATCGAGACTTGGACAGTCCCGAACGACCCCACAGGAGTCAGCGGGCGCCGCGGCCGCGGATGACGACGTCGATGGTCTTGAGGAGGATCAGGAGGTCGAGCTTGAAGGAGACATGGTTCACGTAGAAGAGATCGTAGCGGAGCTTCTCGATGACGTCCTCGACGCTCGCATCGTAGCTGTGGTGCACCTGGGCCCAGCCGGTGATTCCCGGCTGCACGAGCAGTCGCTTGCCGTAGAGCGGGATCTCCTTCAGGAACCGGTCTACGAAGTGCTGGCGCTCCGGGCGCGGACCAACGAGGCTCATGTCGCCTCGCAACACGCTCCAGAGCTGGGGGATCTCGTCCAGGCGGGCCTTCCGGAGGAACCTGCCGACGGGGGTGATTCGCGGGTCGTCCTCGCAGGCCCAGACGGGGCCGGTGTCGGCCTCGGCGTCTTCGACCATGGTGCGGAGCTTGGTGAAGGTGAAGGGGCGGCCGTGGAAGCCGATCCGTTCCTGGCTGTAGAGGGCGGGCCCCCTGGAGGTGAGCTTGATGAGCAGCGCGGCGATCAGGATGAGGGGCCAGGTGAGCAGCAGGCCGAGAGCGGCGAGGATCACGTCAAGGGCGCGCTTCACACGGGTCGCGTAGAGTGTGTGAGCCGAGGCGTCCAGACTGGCGATCCACTCATCGCCGACGTGGAACAGAGGCACACGGCGGGTCAGCACCTCATACGCGGCCTCCATCGAGTGGACCTCGACGCCGGCGGCCTCGCACTCGGCGACGCAGCGCGCTGCGGCCTCGGGGAGGGGCTGGGGATGGCAGACGATCGCATGGGTGACTTCGAGTTCCTCGACGAGGGCCTCGGTGGAGGCGGGAGGCGCAAGGACGGCTACGTCGGTCGGGACCGGCTCTCCGGGATCGAAGGGGATGAGGCCGACAAGCTGCTTGTAAGGGTGCCGGCCGTTGTGCAGCTCATTGACGATGGCCTTCGAGCGCTCGCCGTTACCCAGGATGAGGTAGCGCTGGACGAAGGCCTCCCGGGACGCCAGGGCGCCGGCTGCGTGGCGGGTGAGCACCATCAACCCGAACATCAGCCCGGAGGCGGGCACCAGCACGGCGCGACCCACGAGACTCTGGGGAGCAGCGACGTACAACAGGACCACGGCCGTCGCCGCGCCTCCGGCTACCGCGAGCAGACATTGGCTGGCGGTGGTGATCAGGGGACGATGGGGGCGAGGCAGAAAGCCGGGATGGCGCATGGAGAAGACCAGCCAGGCGCCCAGCACGAGCAGCGCCGGGCCGGCGCCCGCGCTCCAGGCCTGGTGCAGGGGTAGATCTCCGCGGCTCACCAGAATGGCTGCGTGGAACGCCACGGCGGCGCTGAGCACGTCGGCGCCGAACAGGCTGAGCTTCCACCTTAGCCGCGGCCATCGATACTTGGCGGCAACCACGTGACACGCCCTCCCGAGTGGCTCGTGAGAGGGTTCAACGACAGTCGGCGCCATTCCTGCCTCCGGCCGCCCCACCGTCGGCAAGGGTCCCGACGTTCCCGGCGGCGCCTGCCCGAGCAGTGGTGTTTGACACTCACCCACAGGGGGAGTTGCCGGGGAGGTCGCGCTACTTCTTCCGGGGCTTCTTGGGCTTCTCGGCCTTCTGGTCGCCGACCTTGACGAAGGCCTGGACGGCGTGGCGCACCTCGGGGTGACACTCGATGACCTGAGCGAGAGAGACGAAGTCGAAGATGCGCCGCAGCTCCGTGGACGCGCCGGCGATCTTGAGCTCCCCGCCGCGCTCACGCAATCGCTTCTGGGCCGCCACGCACTGAGCGATGCCTTGAGTGCTGATCAGGTCGGTCCCGCCCAGGTTGAGCACGATGTTGCGCCGGCCGGCGGAGATCAGCCGCGTGAGGGTTTGCGCCATCTCGTCGGCCGTCTGGTCGGCCAGATCGCCCTTCACGTCGATGATCGTAACGCCGCTCTCGCTGAGGGCCTTCCGGGAACTGACGTGTAATCCGCCGTCACTCATGTTCGCCTGACTCCGAAGCGATCCGCGCCGTCCGCCGCGGACGCCAAGTGTCCGGAACCCGTCCGGCACAAGATAACGCACCCACGCACCGGGCACCCCAAACAATGTGCCCGGCCAGCCCGCGGGCCCGTATCATGCCGCATGGTCCGCGCCGCTCGGCGCGGTTAGTCCGTCGCGTACGGCACCAGCGCCATCTGTCGCGCACGCTTGATGGCGTTGGCGAGCTTCCTCTGGTGCTTCCGACAGGTGCCGGTCTGACGCGCCTTGCGGATTCGGCCTCGCTCGTCCAGGTGCTCGCGGATCGTCCTGACATGCTTGTAGTCAACGATGAACGTGCGCCGCTCCGCGCAGAAGTTGCAGACCCGCCGCTTCTTGCGGCGTGGACCGCCCTTTCGCGGCACGCGTGGCCGCGCACGCCCTCTGTCTGAGTTCTCTCTCGACAAAGCCCTTCGCCTCGCTTTCGGATCTCCCAACCAGTGAGCCGCTGCAGTATACACAAACCGCCAACTCGGGTCAACCGCCGCGAGGGGTGCGGAATCGCGGCGTCCGTCTCACCCGGCGCCGAACACCGGGCTCCACCTCACGAACGTCTCCGGGGCCTGCCCGCCCGGGCGGACGCAGGTCCCTTGCGCGCAGAGGCGGTAGGAACCGGCTGCGAGACGCAGCTCGCGGCTGAGGGACTCGTCGGGGGCGAGGGCGCCCAGGTCGAAGACGGGCCAGGCGTCGGCGGTGTAGAGGCTCACCTGGGCGCTTTGGACGACCACGCCGGGCAGCCGGAGGTTGGGGCGTCCCACGTCGCTGGTGAGGGGAGAGGGGAAGGGCTCGCCGCCCGTGTCCAGGCGGTACTGTAGCTTCGCGCCGCCGGCGGTGGGCGTCGCGTTGCAGCGGAGGATCGGAGGGCCGGGGGTGAAGTCGGTGGGTTCGCTGCTGACGCCGGCGCCGACGACGGGGAGATGCTCGGCGGCGAGGGTCTCGTCGTAGTCGAAGAGCACCCACCCGTCGCCGCCCAGCTTGCGGGACAGCTCCACCTGGGTCAGCACGTGCTGGGGGTCGAGGTACACGTTCTCGACGCGGGGGCCGAGGCCGACGCACATCGGCGTCTCCCAGCGTGTCCACTGGCGCTGCTTCGTGACCCATGCAGTGAACGTGTCGTCATCCCCGAAGTAGTCCATCGGGCAGGCGAAGTCGAGAAGGCCGGAATCGACCCACACCTTCCAGTCCTGCCCGAAGCTCTCGCGGTGACCCTCCCAGTTGACGAACACGTCCGCGGAGAACATGAGGCTTGGGTTGAGGTCCTTCAGCCGGAGGCGGATCTCCCGCACGAGGCTCGTGATCTGCTCGCGGCGCCAGTCCGCGAAGCGCCCTCGGTACTTGCCCTCGCTGCAGTCGAAGGGCCACATCTCGACCTTCACACGCAGGTCCTGCTCGAACTTCGCCCGACACGTCTTGCAGTAGCAGTAGGTCTTCCAGGGATAGCGGATGTAGTCGAGCTGGATGCCCGACACCGGGTAGCGCGCCATCTCGAGGCACGCGCCGACGACCGCCTGGCGGTTCAGCGGGTTGGTCGGGCAGAGCCAGCTCTCGGTCCCGCCCGTGGTGTTCACCATGAGGCGCCCGGCCTGCTTGTAGGCCTGCAGGACGCCCTCCGGCGCCTCGTAGACGAACAGCGCCAGCATGCGGGCATGGACGGGGATGCCGTACTTCTGCGCCGCCTCGCACGCCTGGGCGAGCTGGTCGCCGTTCTGCTTCATGTAGGGAGCGTGGGGGAGGTACTTCGAGGGGAAGTACGCGACTCCCGCCGAGCAGAACCGGGGCATCACCGCGTTGAGGTTCGCGGCGCGTAGGTTCCGCATCGTATCATCCCAGGTGGGCCGGCCCCGGTAGATCATCCACGCCCCACGGAGTTCGCCGGGCTTCGAGGGGTAGGCCGCCCAGAAGGCCCGCGCGGCGGCGGTTCGAGCCGCGCCGGCGGCCTCGATCGCGGCGAGCGCATCGCCGCGCGCCAGGGCCTCGCGGGCGGCGTCGGTGAGCTGCAGCGCGCGATTGGCGGCATCGAGGGGCAGGTCCACTTGCTGGCCGGCGTTCTTGCGGTTCTGCAAGTGGTCCCGCAGCCGCGCCAGCGTCCCGAAACGCCCGACCGCGTTGATCTCTGCCAGCTCGCCCCGCACGGTCTCCGGCCAGATGGCCGGGCAGAAGTGGCCGATGACGGCCCGGAGCAACTGCCCCTTGCGATACTCGTCGCCCTCGGCGAACACGTGGGAGATGAAGGCGCCGCCGCTGCCCAGCACCACTGCGGGCAGGCCCGTGTCCGCGCCCTGCGAGTCCACCCAGCTCCCGATGAGCACAGACCCGGGGAGCGGCTCGCAGCGGCGGACGTTCCAGGAGGTCTGCAGGATGCCGTCCGGCAGCGCCGGCAGGGCGCCCGGCCGGAAGGCGATCCCCACGAACTGCCCGTCCCGCTCGGCCTGCACGACGGCGCCCGGTTGCACTCCGGCCGCGAGGAGCAGCTCATCAGGGCCGACGTAGAGGATGATCAGCTTCCCGCCGCGATCCAGGAAGGCCCGGAGGTGCGCCAACTCCCCCGGGGAGACCGCGCGGTTGTAGGGGAGCAGCGCTACCTGGCAGCTCCGGGGCAGGCCCCACTTCTCAACCGTCGAGTCCTTTGAGGTCTCGTGAGCCACACACGCCGCCTGCAGCGCCCGCCTCACGTTGCTCGCGAAGCGCGCCGCCTCCGCCTGTAGTCCTTGGCCATCCGGCCCGAGGTAGTCGCCCTCCACCACAACGACGGGCGGCCGGGCCCCGTCCGGGGCGCGCAGGACAGGCAAGCCCGCCGGCAACAGCACCGGGAGCGCGATCTCGGCCCGGGGGGCGACCTGATGGGGGGAGAGCCACGGCGCCAGCCACGTCAGCGCAAGCCAACCAAGAGCCGTCAAGAGGAGCCTCCGGGAGTAGCCGATCCTCCCACTTGTTCGCCGTGAGGCCTCGCGTTCCTTGTGTTCCGGCGTCACTCGGCCCGACGGAACCTCCCCCGTGCGGCAGGCGTATATGTCAGTGTGGACCCCGGTAGACAAGGGGTCGGCGAGACGGAACATCCGATTACTGAGCTTCGCACAAACACGGAAACGGTGGGGCGGGCATTCCTGCCCGCCAAGGGGCCCTGGCGGGCAGGAATGCCCGCCCCACTGTTTCCGTATTCATGAGGAATCCAGTAGAGGCGCGCCCGCCGGGAGCGGATGCGGCCGGGGCCCGCTGGGGCCCGCAGCACGGTGAGGAGCCTGTAAGCCGTGGGTGCTGTGATTCGGCCGGAGAATCCGCTTGACAATCGGCGGGCGCGTGGGCTAAAATGACCTTTCGTTCACGACCCCTCTGCCACGCACGGGTATTCGTGTTCGCGGACATTCATGGCCAGACCCATCATGCGCACGCCACCGACACGCGCGGCCTGTTGCCGTGCGTGAGTTCGCTTCCGCCCCTTTGCAGGACCTGAAACGCAACCGCTGAGCAGTGCCGCGCCAGGAGGATCACGGGACATGGCAGGGAGCGCCAAGCCGATTGCCGAGGCTGTTCGGTCCGACGACGAGATTCTGCCGCTGCCCAACCTGATCGAGATCCAGCTCGAATCGTACGAGTGGTTCTTGACGGATGGTCTGCGCGAGCTGTTCGACAGCTTCAGCCCGGTGGAGGACTACACCGGGAACATCGCGCTGGAGTTCATGGACTACGCGATCGCGGAGCCGAAGCTCTCGCTCGAGGAGTGCCGGGAGCGGGATGCGACGTACGAGGCGCCGCTGTACGTGAAGGTGCGGCTGGTCAACAAGGAAGTCGGCGAGATCAAGGAAAGCGAAGTGTACATGGGCGAGCTGCCCAAGATGACGGAACGCGGGACGTTCCTCATCAACGGGGCGGAGCGCGTGGTCATCAGCCAGCTCGCGCGGTCGTTCGGCGTCTACTTCCGCGACAGCATCGACTTCTCCGGTCGGATGCTCTACTCGGCGCAGGTGATCCCGAACGAGGGAGCCTGGGTCGAGATCGACACAGATGGGGTCGGGGTCATCAGCATCAAGGTCGGCCAGACGCGCAAGTTCCCGGTGACCACGCTGCTGCGGGCGCTGGACTGGTTCGAGCACGGGCAGCAGGAGCAGCAGGCGCCGCCGACCGGCACGGACGAGGAGATCCTCACGCTGTTCGGGACGAAGGAGCGCGTGGACGTTACGGAACTGCCGGCGATCATCGCCGAGCAGCACGCGCACCAGGCCCCGGGCGTGGAGGTCCGCGACGAGTTCTTCAGCACGGGCCCGGTGGTCGATGCGAACGGGGATGCGATCGTCGAGCCGTGGTCGCTGATCTCGGTGGCGGATGCGAAGCACATCGCGGGCCTGGGCCGCAAGAAGCTCGAGGTGATCCGCGTACCGCACCAGATCGCGGCGACGCTGAGGGTGGACAACTCGCACACGGCCGAGGAGGGTCTGCTGGACACGTACCGCAAGATCCGGCCGGGCGACCCGCCGACGGTGGAGAGCGCGGAGTCGCTGATCGGCTCCTACTTCTTCGACGTGAAGCGGTACGACCTGGCGCCGGTTGGCCGATACAAGATGAACAAGAAGCTGGGGATCGACGTGCCGCTGGACGCGCGGGTCCTCACGCGCGCCGACATCCTGGCGATCGTCCACTATCTGCTGGGGCTACCCCGCGGCCAGGGCACGACCGACGACATCGACCACCTGCAGAACAAGCGCGTCCGCGCCGTGGGCGAGTTGATGCAGGCGCAGCTGCGGCTGGGCTTTCTGCGGATGGAGCGGGTGGCGAAGGAGCGGATGACGAGCCTCGAGCCGGACAAGATGGTGGCGCAGAGCATCATCAGCATCAAGCCGATCGGGGCGCAGGTGAAGAGCTTCTTCGGCAGCGGGTCGCTGTCGCAGTTCATGGACCAGATCAACCCGCTGGCAGAGCTGGCGCACAAGCGGCGTCTGAGCGCGCTGGGGCCCGGCGGGCTGAGCAAGCAGAGCGCGAAGCTCGAAGTCCGGGACGTGCACCACTCGCACTACGGCCGCATCTGCCCGATCGAGACCCCGGAAGGCCCGAACATCGGTCTCATCGGCTATCTGGCACTGCACGCGCTACTCGACCCGTACGGCTTCATCCAGACGCCCTACCAGGTCGTGAAGGACGGGCGTGTCACGGAGGAAGTGCATTACCTCACCGCCGACGAGGAGGAGGAGAAGCACATCGCCCCGGCGTCCGCCCCCATCGACGAGAAGGGGCGGTTCGTGGACAAGCGCGTGCAGGTGCGCTGCTCCGGCAAGTTCCCGATCGTGAGGCCGGAGGAGGTCCACTACCGGGACGTGACGGCCAAGCAGGTGTTCAGCGTCGCGACCGCGCTGATCCCGTTCCTGGAGAACGATGAGCCGGTTCGCGGCCTGGCGGGCTCGAACATGCAGCGGCAGGCGGTGCCGCTGATCGTGAGCGAGCGGCCGCTGATCACGACGGGAATGGAGCGGCGCGCGGCGGAGGATGCGGGGGCGGTGCTGTTGGCGGAGAAAGCCGGAAGGGTGCTGCAGTCCAGTGCCGACGTGATCGTGGTGCAGTACGACGGCGAGGCGGAGCCAACCACGTATCGGCTGCAGAACTTCGTCCGCACCAACATGGGCACGTGCATCAGCCAGAAGCGCCGCGTCGTCAAGGGCCAAACGGTCCGCAAGAGCCAGCCGCTGGCGGACGGGCCCTGCACGCGGGGTGGCGAGTTGGCCTTGGGGAAGAACCTGCTGGTGGCCTTCCTGCCGTTCGAGGGGAACAACTACGAGGACGCGGTGCTCATCAGCGAGCGGCTGGTGAAGGACGACACGTTCACCTCGATCCACATCGAGAAGTTCGAGACCGAGGCGCGGGACACGAAGCTGGGGCCCGAGGAGATCACGCGGGACATTCCCAACGTGGGGGAGGACGCGCTGCGGGACCTGGACGACACGGGCATCGTGCGCGTGGGGGCTGAGGTGCGGCCCGAGGACATCCTGGTGGGGAAGGTGGCGCCGAAGGGTCAGTCGGAGCTGACGGCCGAGGAGAAGCTGGTCATCGCGATCTTCGGCAAGAAGGCCGAGGAGATGCGCGACGTCTCCCTGCCGGTGCCGCACGGGGAGAAGGGCATCGTCATCGCCACCAAGGTGTTCAGCCGCTACAAGTACGAGTGCGACACGTGCCATGTGGAGTTCAACTTCGGCAAGCCGCCGGAAGTGCTGGAGTGCAAGCGGTGCGCGGGGAACCTGAAGCGCCGGCCGGGAGATGAGCTGCTGCCGGGCGTCAACCAGCTCGTGCGCATCTACGTCGCGCAGCAGCGGAAGGTCATGGTGGGCGACAAGCTAACGGGGCGGCACGGGAACAAGGGCGTCATCGCGAAGATCATGCCCGAGGAGGACATGCCCTTCCTGCCGGACGGGACGCCGATCGACATCTGCCTCAACCCGCTGAGCGTACCCTCGCGCATGAACATGGGGCAGATCATCGAGACGCACCTGGGGCTCATCGCACGGCAGCTGGGGGAGACCTACAGCTGCCCGATCTTCGAGGGCATTGGGCAGGACGTGTTGTGGGAGGGGCTGCAGAACGTCCGGGACTCGATGGCGATGCGCGCCGTGCGCTCGTACGCCACGGACGAGCTGAACCGCTTTGGCGACTGGGTGCGGCTGAACGGCGAGGCCACGCTGGCGGACATCGAGGCGGCCGTGGTCTCCCAACTCGCCGAGCGCACGCCGGAGGAACTGGAGGAACTGGGTGAGTGGCTGGGCGTCGAGCCCGAGAAGGTCGCCGACGGTCAGCGCCGCACCCGGGCCAAGGCCATCTACGATCGTGCCGTCCGGAACGCGTTGGTGGAGGCGCAACTCGACCCCGCCACCGGGCAGATGATCCTGTACGACGGGCGCACGGGGGAGCCGTTCAACAAGGCGGTCACCGTCGGCTACATGTACATCCTGAAGCTCCTGCACCTGGTCGAGGACAAGATCCACGCACGCTCGACCGGGCCCTACTCGCTCGTCACGCAGCAGCCATTGGGCGGGAAGGCGCAGTTCGGCGGGCAGCGGTTCGGCGAGATGGAAGTCTGGGCGCTGGAGGCGTACGGCGCGGCTCATACGCTCCAGGAGATTCTGACGATCAAGTCGGACGACGTGATGGGCCGCGTGAAGACGTACGAGTCGATCGTGAAGGGCGAGAACATCCAGGAGCCCGGCGTGCCCGAGTCATTCAAGATCCTCATCAAGGAGCTGCAGAGCCTCGGGCTGCAGGTGACTACGGAGACGGGCGAGGGACGCGTGGTGGAGATGGTGGAGTCGGATGAGGAGTTCGACTGATCGGCGGGTTCGGCGTTCAGGGTTCGGTGTTCGGCGTTGGCGGCAGTAGCTCCTCGGGGCCTGTGTCCGTGTATTTCGGCCCCCCACCGCTGGATACCGAGGCCCAAGCAGCCAACCCCGAACGCTGAACCCCGAACGAGTCGCTAAGGAGGCGAGTGAGCTTGGCGGAAGGAGCCAACTTCGACGTTGTAGGCATTGCTCTGGCCTCACCCAAGGACATCCGCGTGTGGTCTCGGGGCGAAGTGAAGAAGCCCGAGACCATCAACTACCGCACCTTCAAGCCGGAACGGGACGGCCTGTTCTGCGAGCGGATCTTCGGCCCCTCGCGGGACTGGGAGTGCCACTGCGGCAAGTACAAGAAGGTGAAGTTCAAGGGCATCATCTGCGATCGGTGCGGGGTGGAGGTCACGCGCGCCAAGGTTCGCCGGCGGCGGATGGGCCATATCGAGCTGGCGGCCCCGGTGTGCCACATCTGGTACCTGAAGGGCGTGCCAAGCCCGATCAGCCTGCTGCTGGACATGTCCACGCGGATACTGGAGAAGGTCGTCTACTTCGCCTCGTACATCGTGACCCACGTGGACGTGGACCGGCTGCGCCAGCACCACGACAAGATCCAGAGCGCCGTCGCGAAGCAGAAGCAGATCATCGACGAGGAGTGCCAGGAGGCCACCGCCGATCTGCAGCGGCGGTATGAGGAGTACCTCAAGAGCGAGGCCGAAGGGGGTGGCGCGGCGGAGGAGCCGGAGGAGGAGCCGGAGGGCGAGGAGGACGAGGAGGAGGGGATGGTGTGGGATGCGGACTGGTTCACGCCGCCGACGCCGCAGAGCGCGGAGGAGCTGACCAGCCGGATGCAGGCGGAGACCGAGGCGGCAGGGGAGCAGAAGGGGGAGCTGGATCGAGCGGTGCAGGTGCTGTTCGAGCTGCAACCCAGGCAGCTCATCTCGGAGCTGGACTACCGGGCGCTGAAGCTGCTCACCGAGGTCTGCGCGAGCCACATGGGCGGGGACTTCAGCCATGTGTTCCACGCGGGCCTGGGCGCCCAGGCGCTGCAGGAACTGCTGAAGCAGATCGACCTGGAGGAACTCTCTCGGGAGCTGCGCAAGGAGATCGAGGAGCGCACCGGCGCCCGCCGGGCGCGGGCGATCAAGCGCCTGAAGATCGTCGAGGCCTTCCGGAAGTCGAAGAACCGCCCCGAGTGGATGGTCCTGGAAGCGATCCCCGTGCTGCCGCCGGAGCTGCGGCCGATGGTGCAGCTCGACGGCGGGCGCTTCGCCACGTCGGACCTCAACGACCTGTACCGCCGAATCATCAACCGCAACAACCGGCTGCGGCGCATCGTGGAGATCAAGGCGCCCGAGTCCATCATCAACCACGAGAAGCGCCTGCTGCAGGAGGCCGTGGACGCGCTGATCGACAACGGCCGGCGCGCCCGGCCCGTCCAGGGCTCGAACAAGCGGCCCCTGAAGAGCCTGAGCGACATGCTCAAGGGCAAGGAGGGGCGGTTCCGCAAGAACCTGCTGGGGAAGCGCGTGGACTACTCCGGGCGCTCAGTGATCGTGGTCGGCCCAGACCTGAGGCTGCACCAGGCGGGTATCCCGCGCGAGATGGCCCTGGAGCTGTTCAAGCCGTTCGTGATGAAGCGGCTGGTGGAGAAGGGCTACACCACCAACATCAAGACCGCGAAGCGGATGGTGGACCGGCTGCGCAGCGAGGTGTGGGATGCGCTGGAGGAGGTCATCGAGGATCACCCGGTGCTGCTGAACCGCGCGCCGACGCTGCACCGTCTGGGGATTCAGGCCTTCGAGCCGGTGCTCATCGACGGGAAGGCGATCCAGCTTCATCCGCTGGTCTGCCACGCCTTCAATGCGGACTTCGACGGCGACCAGATGGCGGTGCACGTCCCGCTGTCGGCGCACGCGCAGGCCGAGGCCCGGCTGCTGATGCTCGCCTCGAGCAACCTGTTCAAGCCGGCGGACGGCAAGCCTGTCTCGGCGCCGATGTACGACATCGTTCTCGGCTGCTATTACATGACGCAGGAGAACCCACAGGCGCTGGGCTCCGGGAAGGTCTTCCAGGGGCCGGAATCGGTTGAGACGGCCTACGCGCACGCCGCGGTGGACCTGCACGCGAGCATCAAGTGCCGGCTGCCGGACCTCTACGTGACCGCGGTGAAGGGCGGCGAAGAGATCGAGATCGACACGCGTCTGGAGATGGAACTCCGGCGCGCGGCGGCCGAGATCAAGGGCAGCGGACATCCCGTCCTGCCGTGTGAGGTCACGGTGCGGCTGACCAAGAACGAGGCCGAGGAGGTCGCAGGCGGGTCGAGGGAGGGCGCGCTGGCGCCGCTGTCCGAGCCGGGAGATGACGAGGCGCTCGCCAAGGAGATGCGCTGGTCGATCGCCCACGCGATCGTCGAGCAGCGGTCGCCGCTGGGGGTAGACTACACCGTTGGCATCCGGCGGGCCGTCAAGGACACGACGGTCGGGCGGGTGCTGTTCAACCAGCTGCTGCCGCTGAACATGCAGTACCGCAACCACGACGTGGCCAAGGACGAGCTGTCTGAGCTGTGCGACCAGTGCTACTTCATCTACGGGCAGCAGCGCACGGCCGACCTGCTGGACCGGATCAAGCAGGCGGGCTTCAAGTACGCCACGCGCTCGGGGCTGTCGATCAGCCTGGCGGACACGCAGATCGGAAGCGACCGGGAGGCGATCCTGCGCGAGACGGAGCGGCAGGTGGAGGCCGAGAACCGCGCGTTCCGGCAGGGCGCCATCACCGCGGGCGACCGCGAGCGGCTCGTGCTGGAGCTGTGGCGGCAGGCCCGCGATAAGGTCGCGGACTCGATCTTCGACAACATCGACACCTTCAACCCGCTCTGGATGATGAGTAACTCCGGGGCGCGCGCGAAGAAGACGCACATCTGCCAGATCGCCGGGGTTCGCGGGCTGATGATCGACCCGTTCGGCCGGTTGATCGAGGACCTCCCGGTGAAGAGCAACTTCCAGGAGGGGCTCAACGTTCTGGAGTACTTCGTCTCGACACACGGCGCGCGCAAGGGTCTGGCGGACGTGGCCCTGCGCACGGCGGACGCGGGATACCTGACGCGGCGCTTGGTGGATGTGGCGCAGGACGTCATCGTGCGCGAGGAGGACTGCGGGACGACCGAGGGGATCCTGGTCACGAACATGTATGAGACGGAGTTCTACTGCCCGCACTGCGGGATGGAGGACAACTACCGTCTCGACAAGTGCCAGGAGTGCGGGAAGCCGCTGCCCGAGAACCTCGACAAGCACATCCTGGAGGGTCTCGGCGAGCGTATCTACGGCCGCTCGGCGGCGGAGGATGTCATCGACCCGAAGACGGGCGAGGTGTACGTCTCCGAGGGGCACATCATCAGCCGCGAGGACGTCGAGCACATCGAGAAGGCGAAGGTCGCCGCGGTACGCATCTACTCGCCGATGACCTGCGAGCTGAAGCAGGGCGTGTGTGCGAAGTGCTATGGGTACGACCTGGCGGTTCACGGGCCGGTGGATGTGGGAACGGCGGTGGGGATCATCGCGGCCCAGTCGATCGGGGAGCCGGGCACGCAGCTCACGATGCGCACGTTCCACACGGGCGGGATCGCGGCGGTCTACCTGACGGGGGTCGCCGAGGTCAAGCGCAAGAAGCAGGAGGCGCTGCAGAGCCTGCACGAGGACATCGACCGCGGCCTCATCAGCCTGGAAGCGACGGGTGGCGAGCGCGAGCGGACGAAGGCGATCCAGGACATGCTGAAGGTTCTGGAGACGCCGGTGAGTGGGTTGCTGCGGGTGGTGGAGCTGTTCGAGGCCCGCAAGCCGAAGGGTCAGGCCATCACGGCCTCGGTGGACGGCGTGGTCGCCGCGGTGGAGACGAAGGGTCTGCGCCGACTGATCATCCATGCCAAGCACCCGATCGACGACTACAAGACGATTCGCGGCGAGCGCCTGGCGGAGGACATCGTGCGCGGGAAGGCCCGCAAAGTGATCGCCCAGGCGGGCGAGAAGCTGACGGAGAAGGTCTTCAAGCGGCTGCGCACGGCCAACATCAAGGACGTCGTGATCGAGAAGTCGCACCTGGTGCCGCACCGCGGCGCGCTGTACGTGCGCGAGGGGCAGCGGGTACGGGCCGGGGACCGGCTGACCGCCGGGCCGCTGGACCCGCAGCGGGTCCTGCAGCTCAAGGGCGTGAGGGGCGTCCAGGAGTACCTCATCCGGGAGATTCAGGCCGTCTACCGGGTGCAGGGCGTGTCGATCAACGACAAGCACATCGAAGTCATCGTGCGCCAGATGCTGCGCAAGCGGAAGATCAGCGATCACGGCGATTCGGACTTCCTGGAGGGGCAGGTCGTCGATCGGTTCGAGTTCGAGGACGAGAACCGCCGCGTGGCGGAGCTGGGCGGGGACCAGGCGACCGCGGAGTGGATCCTGCTCGGGATCACCGAGGCCTCGCTGGCGACGGAGAGCTTCCTGTCGGCGGCCTCGTTCCAGCGCACGACGCGAGTGCTGGCGGAGGCGGCGGTCGCCGGGAAGAAGGACCCGCTGCTGGGGCTGAAGGAGAACGTGATCATCGGGCGACTCATCCCCGCCGGGAGCGGGATGCCCTCGCACCGCGACCGCGACATCGCGTACAGCGAGGAGGCGCTGGCCCAGCTCGAACTCCCGGGGCCGGCGGACGTCACCGCAGGGCCGCCCACGCCGGCGGAGCTGTTCCGTGAGGCGGAGGCCGCCCTGCAGGCCCGGCTGCCGACTTCCCTGACGCTGGGCGCCGTGCTGGGCGTCGATGACGAGGAGGACGAGGGCGACGAAGACGACGAGGACCTGGCGGCCGAGCTCGTGGGGGATGACGCCGAGAAGATCGAGGACGAGGAGTAGGCGCCGTCAGTCGGAGATGACTTCGCGGGGACCGTTCCGGCCGGAGGGGACGGTCCCCGTTCACTTGTGCGGGGTGTTGTCAGGCTCTATCGGTGAGGTCGGCCTCCGGGTGCCACTCCGGGGCGGCGCGGGTGACGGTGACGGCGAACACCTTGCCGGCGCGCTTCGGGTCGAGGGTGCGCGCACATTCCTCGAGCGTCGCGCCGGTGGTGTAGACGTCGTCCACCAGCAGGATCATCGGCGCACTCGTCGGCAGCGGGTAGCGAAGCGCGAACGCCCCCTTCACGTTCTGCCGCCGCTCAGCGGGCCCGAGGCCGATCTGCGGGTTGGTGTAACGCGTGCGGACGAGCAGACCCTCGCGCAGCGGGATGCCGGTCGCGGCCGAGAGTATCGCGGCGAGTCGCTCCGCCTGGTCGAAGCCGCGCTCGCGGCGCCGGGCGGGGTGGAGCGGCACGGGAACGATGGCCTCCGGCCGGGGATCGAGAGACAGGCCGACCGGCGGCTCGGCGCGGAGGACCTGAGAGAGGAGCTCACCCAGAGGCTCGACGAGCCGCAGGCGGCCGCGGAACTTGAGGGCATTGACGGCGTCCCGCAGTCGCCCGACGTGTATGCCGAAGCTGCGGGCGCCCGATAGCCGTCGGCGCCCCGGGGCGCAGTCGGGACATGACTCACGCGCGATGGCGCGCGGGTCGAACGGACGACCACAGCACTCGCAAAGGGGCTCCCGGATCGTCTCGAAGCCGGCACGGCACGACTCGCAGAGGGGAAGCCGGGAGAAGGCGCGGCACACCTGACACCGCGGGGGGAAGACCAACTCCCCCAGTTCCTTGAGGACCTGCCCGAGGGGCACGATGGTGGGTCCTCCTGGCAGTAGGGCAAAGGCGACGGGCGCCATGAATGGCGCCCCTACGTGCGGGCGCGATGAATCGCGCCCCTACTTACGGCACGGCTGGGCACGTAGGCCTACTCGTCCTCGGGCTCGGTCCACTCCTCGGCGTCTTCTTCGGCTGCGGCGAGGGAGCGGCGGCCGGAGGCGGGGGAGATCACGAGGCTGCGGTGGCGGCCCTCGCCCTCACTGTAGGTCTCGACCTCGGGGTCGTCGCGCAGCGCCAGATGGATGACGCGGCGCTCGAAGGCCTTCAGGTCGCGGATCACGACCTCCCGGCCGGTCTGCTTGGCCTTGGCGGCGTGGGAGTAGGCGGCCGACTCGAGCGCGCGATGGCGGCGGTCGCGGTACTGCTCGGCATCGAGTACCACGCGGGCGGTGACCTCGGACCCGCGGTTCGCGATGATGGCGGCGAGAAGCTGGAGCGCATCCAGCGTGTCGCCGTGCTTGCCGATCACAAGCGCAATGTCGTCACCGAGCAGCTCGAGACGGACCTCCTCCTCGCTGATCTCGCGCGCGTGTGCGGTCACCGACACACCCATCAACCGCAGGATCTCGTTCGTCACCTGCTCGGCGCGGTTCGCGAGTCGTGCAAGTTGGTCGTCACGGCCTCCGGCCGGCTCCTCCTCGACGGCCGGCTCCTCGGCCGGGGGTTCGGCGGTCGGCGCGGGAGCCTCCGGCTCCTCTTCGGCGGGAGCTTCGGCCACCGTGGCCCGAGCGCGCAGCTCCTTGGCGCCCAGCAGGCCGAGCAGCGCACGCTTCTCTTCGATGACCTCCACCTCAACCTCTTCGGGCGCGACGCCGAAATGGGCCGCGGCTTGGGCGCGAATCTCGTCGATGGACTTCCCGCTCAGCTCGATGGACTCCATGTACGCTCATCCTTTGGTGGTGGCGTATCGGGAAACGGGCCAGGGGCCCGCCGGCCTCCTCAGGGCCTGCGCCGACGCGTCGGTCGGCGACGTTTGCGTTTCTCCGCCAGCTTCTTCTCCTCGTAGCTTGGCGGCGGCTCGGGCTCGGCTTCCTTCGGCTTGCCACCCAGGCCCTTGAGCCAGGAACCGACCCCGCCGGATGCGGGCGGCTCTTCGTGGCCCGGGTTCGAGGCCGGGCGCTTCTCCAGCGTGGTCACGCGTTCGCCCGACCCCTGGGTGGCCCCCTCCTCGCCCGGCTTCACACGGGTGCCGAAGTACTGCTGCGGAATGTAGATCAGGTTGGTGCCCAGCCAGTACAGGATGAAGCCCGCCGGGAGGGTCTGGAAGAACATGAAGAACATCAGGGGCATCATCCAGACCATCATGTTCTGCTGCTGCTGTTGCTGCGGGTCGGCGATGGGCTGGGTCTTCATCGTCAGCTTCTGGAAGGCGATCATGCTGATCGTGTAAAGGACCAGCAGCGGCAGGTCCGGGTCCGCCAGGCTGGGGATCCACAGGAAGCGATGCCCCGCAAGCTGGACCACGTAGGCCTGGATGCCGCGATAGACCATGATCAGCAGCGGCATCTGGATCACGAGCGGGAGGCACCCGCCGAGGGGGTTCACCTTGTTGTCCCGACAGAGCTTCCAGAAGGCCTCGTTGAACTTCGCCTTGTCGCTGCCGTGCTTGGCCTGCAGGGCCTTGATCTCCGGCTGCAGACGCTGCATCTCGCGGGCGGACTTGATTTGCTTGCGGGTGAGCGGGTACAGCAGTAGGCGGGTCACGATGGCAATGAGGATCAGGCCGACCGCGCCATTGCCGCCGCTGAGCACGACGAACGTATTGACGAACTTGTACCAGAACCCCTGGCGGTTCAGCGCGTCGAGCGGCTGCCCCACGGCCGCGCGCAGCGTCTCGGGAACCCATGCGCCACCGTCCTCCTGAAGCCAGGTGGTGGGGCGTAGCGCGCCCGGGTGGCCCTTCGTGCGGCCCTCCAATTCCCAGGCCTGGTTGTACAGCTTCTCGGCCCGCTTGCGGTTCCGAAGGACCTCGGCGGCGAGCTTGCCGCCATGGGCCAGGGCGAACCCCGACCAGGACTCAGAGGACGATGCGCCCGCGGCTTCGCTGTAGAGGTCCACCGCCTGCTGGTAGTCGCTGGCGGTGTCGCGCAACTCGTGGCAACGGGCGAGTCGCACCAGCGAGAGGGAGGGGGCCGGGGTCATCTGATTGAGGTTGATGATCGGGCCCTCTTCGCCGAAGATCAGAACCCCCTCGACGCGTGCCGGCAAGCCCTCCGGCTTGTTATCCGGGAAGCCCTGCGTGATCGTGGTGGGCAACTGCACCAGGCCGACGCTGCTGTTGCCCGCGATGAGGGTCTGCGTGTCGTGGTCGGTCTTCACCAGCCCCTCAACAGCGACCAACTTGAGGTTCAGCGACGAGCCCGCGGCGGCGATGGTGGCCAGGGTCGTCGCTCGCGGCCGACTGCCGCCCGAGAACAGACCACCGATGGAGCGCCCGATGCGCGAGATGAACCCACCCGAGGGGCGGTTGGTGCGGACGTAGACGAGGGCCGATTCGAGCCTCTTCTGCTGCTCGTCGAGCTTCTTCGGATCGATGACGAGTTCGACCGGTAGCCCCGTCTGGACGGGCGTCTTGGCAGAAGTAGAGGCAGCACTGGGCTTGTCGGCGGAGACGGAGGGGGCGTCCTTGGCAGGTGCGGGCGCCTCCTGACACCAGGCAGCACAGCCAATCCAGAACGCCAACAGGAGTAGAGCAGCAACCGGCACGAGGCCGACAAGCCGCCGAGGGCGGACGGTCATACCAGGCTACGCCTTCCCTTCAGATGACGGCGGGGCCGGCTGGAGACGAGGCGGCGGCACGGGGTCCTCGCCACCCTCGCAGAACGGATTGCACCGAGCGATACGCTTGATGCCCAGCCACAGGCCTGCCCAGAACCCGTGGACCTCGATGGCGCGCTTCATGTACTCGGAACACGAGGGCGTGAACCGGCACATGGGCGGCAGGAACCGCGAGATCCACCGTTGGTAGAAACGAATCAGCCACAGCGCGACGCGACTCATCCCGACGCACTCCGCCCCCTCCCCTTGCCGACCGCCGTCACCCCCGCTCGCTGCAACAACTTCGCCATCTCGGTCTTCAGCGCCGCGAAGTCCGCGTCCGCCGCGGACGGCTGCGCCAGGAAGACGACATCCGCCGCGTGGTGCGCCATCGCGGGCCACAGGCCGCGGAACGCCTCCCGCAGCCGCCGTCGCTGGCGATTGCGCGCCACCGCCGACCCGACCAGCTTTCCGGCCGCGAAGGCGACCCTCAGTTCCCCCTCAGGCCTCCACAGGCAAACAAGCGTCATGAACCGCCCGCGATGGCGCTTGCCCCGGCGGAACACGCCGTCGAAGTCGCGGGTGCGGTTGATGGTCGCCGGCTTGCCGATGCGGCTCAGGACCTCGCTCCGGTCGGTGGCGTCGATGCCCGGCCTCAGGGGGCCCGGCACCAGCGCTAGACGGCCAGCCTGGCGCGGCCCTTGGCGCGACGCCTGCTGATGACCCGTCGGCCGGCCGGTGTGCTCATCCGGGCCCGGAAGCCGTGCTTCCGCTGCCGCTTCCTCTGCTTGGGTTGCCATGTCCGCTTCATCGAGTGCTGTCTCCTCCGTACGCGGCCCCGCCGGCCGATCAGCGTCCCGCGTGCGGTGAGAACGCAACGCCGCTGCGGCAGGTTCCACGAGCGCTGCCGAGGCGTTCGCAACCGCCCCGGCCCTATCCGGTCCGGCCAACAGCCGGAAGACCAGGCGAAACGTAGGGTCGTATAGTACCACACGAGAGCGCCCCTCCACAAGGCCCAAGGGCACGCTCAACGTCGCATTGTTGCGCAAGTGCGACACCAAGAGTATAATGGGCACATGGACAACCCCCGAGTCGTCCAGGGAGACCATTCGCTCCTGACCCAGGAGAACAAGGTGCGGTGGTTCCGCAGTCTCACTCCTGAGGAGCGACTGCGCGTCCTGCAGAATCACCTCGACCTTCTGCGTAGCCTCGGGCCCGACCGCCGGAGAACCGATGACTCCCACGATCCCGCAGTTGTGCGCATCCTTCGACTCCCACGGGGTTAGGTACGTTCTCGTCGGCGGCGCGGCGGTGAACTTCCACGGGTTCAACCGCTACACCGACGACATCGACGTGCTCATCGAGGCGACGCCGGAGAACGCTCAGGCCGCGATCGAGGCACTGCGTGACCTCGGCCTCGGGACGGCGTGGCTCATTGAGGGCGAAGGCCTCCTCGAAAAGCCCATTACGCTCTTCAGGGACGTAGTCTACATCGACATCCAGACCCGCACGCGCGGAATCGACTTCGCGGAAGCGTGGGAGCGCCGCGAGACGATGGTCATCGACGGGCAGCGCGTATGCTACCTCAGCCTCCAGGACCTCATCGCCAGCAAGGAGGCGGCCGGACGGCCCCAGGACTTGCAGGACCTGGAGTGGCTGCGGCGGTTCGAGCGGGGGGAGCTGTGAGGGTGATGGCGCCCGCCGTCGGATTGCTTCGCGGGCATCTCCACTATAGTATGTTACATTGAGGCGAACGTTTGTTTCGTGATCTTCGTCACATTCGGGCGCCGAAGGCACGGAAGGTGATGAGGATCACACTCTCAGGCGTGCGGAGGCGGAGGGCATTGATGGGCGGGCAAGGCGGTCTGACAAGGCGCGCGGCCCACCCGGTCCACAGCATCAACCACAGCCCCGCCTACCACCACGAACCAGGTCCC
Source organism: Armatimonadota bacterium (assembly GCA_016869045.1). GTDB lineage: Bacteria > Armatimonadota > Zipacnadia > Zipacnadales > VGFC01 > VGFC01. The sequence goes on along the minus strand of VGFC01000036.1, from coordinate 2,191 downwards.
CTTGGGTCGGGCACGGCCCGGCGGCGAGGTGGGCGAGCGGAGGGCGCTGGAGACGTCGACAGGGGGCGGCAGGCGGGACGTACTTCGGCGGGCCGGACGGCGGCCTCGTCGGCAGGCGTGGCGACAGGACAGGGAGGACGTGCGCGGTGACCTTCGCGAGCCTGGGAGGGCGGGGCAGCGGAGTGTGAAGGGGGCCAGGCGTCGGAGCCGGCCGGAGGAGGCCACGCCCGATGGCCTCATGGCCCCAAGCGCGGTCACGTCGGCGGGCCAGCTATGCTGTCCCAGTCCGTGTCGAACTCCTCAATCTGGTGCCCCTCGCTCCTCGCCTGTGCCCTCAGTCTCTCGCAGGCGCTCCGGAACCTGCCGAAGGCCTTGCCCAGCGGCACGCCCTTGTAGATCAGCTTGTTGCGCAGTTCGTTGACGGTCCTCATCCACCCCACGACTTCGTGCGGGACTCCGTAGGGGGCAGCTACCTCGATCCATGCGCCAAGACTGTGAGGGTCGGGGATCCCCTTCAGCTGAAGGTAGCGAACCACGCCTCTGCGGTTCCGGTCGACCTCGTCCGCGAGGTCGCGCACGGCGAGGTACTGCTCTCTGGGCCAGTCGTGCGGTGGTTCCGGGGTGCTTGAGAAGACGACTCTCTCCTGACCAAGGTCACGTGGGACGTCGGGCTCAATGGCCGCTGGCTCGGGCTCGCGGAGCAGGTGGTCCCTGAGCAAGTCGCCGAAGGCGGGCAGGGCGTTGTCGCCCGCTGCTGTCGCCGAGAAGCAGTGGAGGACCTGTGCCCCCTTCCCTATGGCCTTGGCGAGTTGCTTCCAGTTAACGAGGCGACGGTACGTGCGGTTGGCGGTCAGGTCCCACACCCTCGTTAGGCTGTGCTCCCTGATGTAGTGCACCAGAAGGTCGGTGAGGGTGGGGGGGAGGTTGGTCCAGAGGGTCGCACTGGCGGCGCTTGGGATCACGGGGCAGCTGTACAGCTGGATGGACTCCTCAGGGGTGACCAGGCCATAGAGCCCGGACAGGATCAGCACGTGGTGCCGTGTGCAGAGCAGGGCCAACTTGCCCTCATCGCCCAGGGCTCTGTAGAGCCTCCCGTCGTACCGCTCGACGGCGGGCAGGTACTCGCCAGCCTCTTCCTCTCCCCCGAAGTCCGGGCCGCACCGCAAGCCCCGGTTGTAGGTCACCCGGTGGAGGGGCAGGCCCTGGAACCTGCTCTTGGGGTCGCTCTGAAGCCACGACAAGACCTTGGCCCGACGGGCGACCAGCTTGTGTCCGTCGCCAAGACGGGAGATCACGGCACCATCCGCGGAGTACCGGCAGCCGCCCCGCCGCTTGCGGAACGAGCAGATCGTCAGGATGAGCAAGTCGCTATCGAGGATCGCGAGGCCACCCTCCTCCGGCCCGGCCTATCGGCGAGCAGCCGAACCCCGTGCGCCCCAGAGACCGCTGTGACAGCCCGCGGCCTACGGCACGGGGCGGCCCACGACCTGCGGGGGCACACGGCCCTCCTGCGGCACGGCAACGGCAGCCACCACTGCCGGCAGGGGTGCCGGCGCTCCCAGCAGACCTCAACGGCGCGGCTGCGAGACGGGAGTCTCGCAGGCAGTGCGCCTCGCAGCGTAGCGATCCAGGAGGTGAGTGTAAGTCCTTCTCGGGGCGTCGTGCGATGGAAAGGGCCCCGATAGCCGAAGGCAGCCGCAGGCCGCGAGGCCGAGGGTGAAGGGCCGGAGGCAAAGGCCAGGCCGTACCCCGCGACGGCGGGGGAACGGGAAACGGCCGGACAGGCGGGCGAGGGGTCTGCCTACTTCCGAAGCCCCGCACGACAGCCTGGACGGTAGGTGCCGGCGGCAGGGTTGAAACGGATCGCGACGTGACCGAGGGAGATCTCAGCGGGTCCGGGGAGGAGGGTTCCCCGGAAGCGGCGCGCGAAAGCCGAGAGGTCAGCGGCCGTGGGCCCGGTGAGAAGTCAGAGAGGCCCATAGTAGCGACGATCCGGCGGGGGACCGCCGGACCCGGGCGGTCGGTCCGTCGAATCGGCAGGCCGGGGCGAAGGGGCCGCAGCCTGAAGACGAGGGATCGGGAGTGAAGGGCAAGCGATCGGTCGGTGAGCGCGTTCAGTGGGTGTTGCCGCTTGAACCCCGGGACGGGGAAGCGAACAGCGGAGCATCGACGCACGCCGGTACCGCGTGGG